>JBFYZZ010000223.1:0-2826 GCA_041309225.1 Deltaproteobacteria bacterium
TCGCCACGAACACGTACACGTCCGTCGCCGCCGGCGTCAGCATCGGAAACCCCTCCTCGTCCTCCGACCCCGCACCCCCCGTGTCCTCCCAGTCCGTGTCCGCGTCGGCGTCGGAGTCGGCTTCGGGCGCGCCGTCCCAGGTGTCGGCGGTGTCCCAGGCTCCGTTCCACTCGTCCGAGGCCGCGCATCCGGCGAGGGCGAGGGGGAGGGCGAGGAGGAGGGGGCGGGACATGGGGACCTCCACGGATCGGGTCGGGCCAGGGGCATGCAGGGTCCGTGCCACGCACGGACCCCCCTGGCCGAGCACAGGATAGCCGCCTTCCGGCGCGGATCCTACACCCATCTGCCACGGAGCGCGCCCCGGGCCGGTGGACGGGATCGCGACACGGGTGTCGCTATCCCCCGGGGAACGCGACCGTGCCCCGGACGTCGAACGGGATCTCGGTGTCGCCGAGCCAGGCGCTGTCCTCGTAGGCATAGGCGATCCGCGCGCCGTCCCACGCGCCGGCCGCGTCGAGCCGCTCGGCCCCCTCGTTGAGCCGCCAGACGGCGACGGTGTCCGCGCTGAAGGCGAGGCCCCGGAACGCCAGCGAGGACAGGGCGATCCAGCCGCAAACCTCGTCGGGCGCCACCTCGATCCGGTACAGTGCGGTGCACTCGGGGCAGGCGGCGTGCAGGCGATCGAAGTCGGGATCGCCCCGGACCACGCGCGGGCCGGACTCGCCGGCCGTGTCGGTGCCCCAGGCGCAGGTGTAGCTCCCGTAGTCGTAGGAGAAGACGCGTTCGCCCGTCCACCAGGAGAGGTCCGGTCCGGATCCGCCGGTGTCGTCGGGCGACGTCGGGCCCGTGTCGGCGTGGCTCCGGTAGAGCCCGCCCGTCGGGACGCAGGCGTGGGCCACGGCGAGAGCGAGCAGGGGGATGCGCACGGCGCCTCCGGGCAGGGGCGCGAGAGGCCGCACGGCGGGGACCGTGCGGCCTCTTCAGGGGTGCGGAAGGGGGGACTTGAACCCCCACGAGGGAACCCTCACCAGGTCCTGAACCTGGCGCGTCTGCCATTCCGCCACTTCCGCGGAACCTCCCGCACGTACCGTCCCGGCAGGCCGGGTGTCAACCCTCCGGGACGACGCGGCGCCCGCTCCGGCTCGCCGGGAGGCCGCGCGGACGCCGGGTGTCACGGTGGCCCGGGCGCCGGGGGGGCCGGCAGGATCCGGACCACGATCCGGCGGTTCGCCGTGCGACCCTCGGGCGTGTCGTTGTCGCTGACGGGCCGGGTGTCCCCGAGTGCGGCCACGGACACGCGCCGGGCGTCCACCTGGAAGTACTCCACGAGCGTGCGGGCCACGCTCGCCGCCAGGAGCGCCGAGTACTCCCAGGGGGTGGGGCAGGTCTTGCGCAGGGCCGCCGGCGCCCCCGCGTCGTCGGAGTGGCCCTCGATCACCACCGCGTGCTCGGGGTGAAGGTTGAGTGCGGTGGCCAGGAGGTCCAGGATCATCCTGGACTCGCTGCGGAGGCGGGGCTGGCCGTCGGCGAAGAGCCGATCGTGGGGGATCGAGACGAGCGTGGTGGCGCCGTCGCGGGACAGGGCCACCTGGTTCGCCGGCAGCACCTGGACCAGCTCGGCGTAGATCCGCGCCGGGTCGCGGGGCGTGCTGCACGCCGCCGCCTGCGCCTGGCAGTGCTCGAGGCGCTCCCGGAGCGCGATGACCTCCCGGTCCAGCTGGTAGACGAGGTCGGGCGAGGAGGCGGGCCGGTGCGCACAGCCGGCGACCACGGCCAGGACGAGGAGTGGGAGCATCCGGGAGAGCCTCCCGTCCGGAGAGCCTAACCCATGCCTCCCCCGCCCGCCGGGCGGCCCGGAACGGCCCGATCCGGGAGGGCGCACGAGACCGGGGCCCAGTCCTCGGGCCCGAACGAGCGGCCCGACTGCATGGCGTGGCCCGCCGCGCGGTTGCGCAGCCACCGGCCGACCCAGCGCCGGACCGACTCGGGGTACCGGTGCTGCCAGGTGCCCTGGATCCGGGTGCGTGCGATGGCCAGCCAGGCGAGGTGGTCGGGGTGGCGCTCCACGGGCTCGCCCGCGTGGGGGCCCTCGGTGAACACCAGCCGGCCCGAGGGCTCGGCCGCGACGGGGCCACCGGGCGGGGGTCGGCCCACGCCGTCGGCCCACTCGATCAACGCGTCGAGGTCGGTGGGGGCGGCATGGTGACGGGCGAGGGCCAGGAACACCCGGCCGCAGGCCTCGGCGTCCTGCTCCGCGCGGTGAGCCTCCTCGAGGCGCACGCCCAGCCGGGTGGCCACGTCGGCGAGGCCGTGGCGGGAGGCCTCGGGATGGAGCCGCCGCGAGAGCGCCAGCGTGTCGATCTCCGCGGGCGGGGCCGGCCAGGCCAGGCCGGCACGGGCGAACTCCGCGGTGAGCATGGCGAGGTCGAAGGGGTAGTTGTGGGCCACCGTGACGCCATCGGCGAGGAGGTCGCGCACCTCCCGTGCGTGGGCCTCGAAGCGGGGGGCGTCCGCCACGGCCTCGTCGGTGATGCCGGTCTGGCGCACGACCTCCCGCGGGATGGGGATGCCGGGGTGGAACCGGAACGTGCGGCGCTCGATCCGGTCCTCCTGGACGGCGCCGCCGGGATCGAGCCGGAAGCGGACCGCCGAGAACTCGATGATGCGGTCGCCACGCCAGGCCGTGAGGCCGGTGGTCTCGGTGTCGAACGCGACGAGGGGGAGGCGGGCCCAGTCCATCGCGCGCCTGTGGTCGGGAGCGGGGGGACTCCGGATAGCCCACGTCTCCGGAGGTGCCCACCGGCGGGCCGGCCACCGGCTGTCCGC
>JBFYZZ010000224.1:0-2500 GCA_041309225.1 Deltaproteobacteria bacterium
TGGCGCTGTGCGCGGTGGTCACTTGCGTGACCGTGCGGTGGTGTAGGGGGATAAGGAGTTCTATCGGGTGTTTAGGACCGCTCGGCTGCACTCCTTGCGGAGCTTCCACCTGCGGCCTATCGACGTGGTGGTCTACCACGGCCCTTGGGGAGACCTCGTCTTGAGGCTGGTTTCCCGCTTAGATGCCTTCAGCGGTTATCCATTCCGCACTTGGCTACCCAGCGATGCCACTGGCGTGACAACTGGTGCACCAGAGGTGCGTCCTTCCCGGTCCTCTCGTACTAGGGAAAGATCCTCTCAAGTCTCCAACACCCACGGCAGATAGGGACCGAACTGTCTCACGACGTTCTAAACCCAGCTCACGTACCGCTTTAATCGGCGAACAGCCGAACCCTTGGGACCTGCTCCAGCCCCGGGATGCGATGAGCCGACATCGAGGTGCCAAACCTCCCCGTCGATGTGGACTCTTGGGGGAGATCAGCCTGTTATCCCTAGAGTACCTTTTATCCGTTGAGCGATGGCCCTTCCACGCGGGACCACCGGATCACTAAGGCCGACTTTCGTCCCTGCTCGCGCTGTCGCGCTCGCAGTCAGGCGGGCTTGTGCCTTTGCACTCAACAGCCGATGTCCGACCGGCTTGAGCCCACCATCGCGCGCCTCCGTTACCTTTTGGGAGGCGACCGCCCCAGTCAAACTGCCCACCAGGCAGGGTCCCGGCCCCGGATGACGGGGTTCGGTTAGACGCCAGAAAGGCGCAGGGTGGTATTTCAAGGTTGCCTCCACCAGAGCTGGCGCCCCGGCTTCAATGGCTCCCACCTATCCTACACAGCCCCTTCCTGGCGCCACTGCCAAGCTGCAGTAAAGGTTCATAGGGTCTTTCCGTCTGACCGCGGGTACCCCGCATCTTCACGGGGAATTCAATTTCACTGAGCCCATGCTGGAGACAGTGGGGAGGTCGTTACGCCATTCGTGCAGGTCGGAACTTACCCGACAAGGAATTTCGCTACCTTAGGACCGTTATAGTTACGGCCGCCGTTTACCGGGGCTTCGGTTCGTAGCTTCGCTTACGCTGACCACTCCCCTTAACCTTCCGGCACCGGGCAGGCGTCAGACCCTATACTTCGTCTTCCGACTTGGCAGAGTCCTGTGTTTTTGGTAAACAGTCGCTACCGCCGCTTTGTTGCAACCACCTTCCGCTCAGGGGGCGAACCCCTTCACGTAGCGGTGGCACACCTTCTTCCGAAGTTACGGTGTCAATTTGCCTAGTTCCTTGACCAGAGTTCTCTCAAGCGCCTTGGTGTTCTCCACCAGCCCACCTGGGTCGGTTTGCGGTACGGTCACCAGTCCGTCAACGCAGAACGCAGCTTTTCTTGGAAGCATGGGATCAATCGCTTCGGCCCGAGGGCCTCGTCATCACCTCTCGGCGTTGATGTCGCGTTTTGTTCCTACGACACCCGCCTACGGGCTTGAACCAGGACTTCCATCGCCTGGCCGACCTGCCCTTCTCCGTCCCTGCTCTGCTCTTGACCGGTGGTACAGGAATGTTCGCCTGTTGTCCATCGACATCGCCTTTCGGCTTAGCCTTAGGGGCCGACTGACCCTGCCCGGATGATCCTGGGACAGGAAACCTTGGGCTTCCGGCGAACGGGTTTTTCTCCCGTTTTATCGTTACTCATGCCAGCATTCTCACTTCCAGTCGCTCCACGGAGGCTCGCCGCCACCGCTTCGCTGCGACTGGAACGCTCCCCTACCGCTCCTTGCGGAGCCTGGAGCTTCGGTACCATGCTTGAGCCCCGTTATATTTGCGGCGCAAGACAACTCGACCAGTGAGCTATTACGCTTTCTTTCAAGGATGGCTGCTTCTAAGCCAACCTCCTGGTTGTCGGAGTTCTCTCACATCCTTGACCACTTAGCATGGATTTGGGGACCTTAGCTGCCAGTCTGGGCTCTTTCCCTCTCGACGACGGACCTTATCGCTCGCCGTCTCACTGCCGGGCGTCGCTCGTCGGAATTCGGAGTTTGATTGGGTTTGGTAACCGTGGAAGGCCCCTAGCCCATTCAGTGCTCTACCCCCGACGGCGCTGTCCGACGCTGTACGTCAATACATTTCGGGGAGAACCAGCTATTTCCAGGTTTGATTAGCCTTTCACTCCTACCCACAACTCATCCCCTGAATTTTCAACTTCAGTGGGTTCGGGCCTCCACGAAGTGTTACCAACGCTTCACCCTGGTCATGGGTAGATCACCTGGCTTCGGGTCTGCCCCCTGCAACTATCGCCCATTTAAGACTCGGTTTCCCTACGGCTTCACCTGTCGGCTTAACCTTGCTGCAGAGGACAACTCGCTGACTCATTATGCAAAAGGTACGTGGTCACCCTTGCGGGCTCCCACTGCTTGTAGGCGCATGGTTTCAGGAACTATTTCACTCCCCTCATCGGGGTGCTTTTCACCTTTCCCTCGCGGTACTTGTTCACTATCGGTCGCTAGTACGTACTTAGCC
>JBFYZZ010000224.1:5000-28267 GCA_041309225.1 Deltaproteobacteria bacterium
GGGGATCCGCTCGACTCTATCACCAGCCCCGGAGGGCTGTCAAGGCGGCGGCGCTCCTGCCGGCTCCCCCTGGGGGGGACCGGTCCCTTCTTCGTACTCCACCAGGTCCAGCCTGTCAAGGTGCCCGCGTCTCCGGCCCGGGTGTTCTCGGGTCGAACCGCACGGCCCCACCCAGGTATCCGCGGGCTCCAGCGGTGTCAAAGGGAGGGACCCCCTTTTTTCGAGGAGGCCGGCGCATCGCTCCGTCCGGCCGGCCTAGTCGGCCGCGGACTCGTCGTCGAGGAAGCCGTCCGGCGTGCCGCCGGAGGTCCGGCAGCCCGGATCGGCCGCGTCCACGGCCGTGTCGCCGTCGTTGTCCTCGCCGTCGTAGCACTGGGGGATGACCGGCTCGGAGGAGGCGTACGACGTGCGGCTCTCGTTGTTGAACGAGCCCGTCTCGCAGTCCGGGTCGTAGGCGTCGACGTAGCCGTCGCCGTCGTTGTCCTTGCCGTCAGAGCACTCCGAGGACATGGGGGGCGCCTCGGTACCCGTGACCGCGCCGTACCGGCTGCGCGCGCAGTAGGGATCGCGGGCGTCCACGTCCCCGTGGCCGTCGTTGTCGATCCCGTCGTTGCAGGCGGTGGTGCCGTAGCCCGTCTCCTGGTCCGCGCCGGTGGTACAGTCGGGGTCGTCGATGTCGATCCAGCCGTCACCGTCGTCGTCGAGGCCGTCGGAGCAGGACCAGGTGTCCTCGCCCAGCTCGATGCCCCCGGCCTCGGCGCACTCCCCGTCGAGCTCGTCCTCCCACCCGTCGCCGTCGTTGTCCTCGCCGTCGTCGCAGTTCGACTCGGACTGGTCGCCGCTCTCGCAGTCGGGGTCCTCGGCGTCCACGAGGCCGTCGTCGTCGTTGTCGAGGTGGTCGTTGCACGTGAACATGTCGTCGGTGAGGCCGTCCTCGACTGGATCGCTGCCGTCGGTGCGGTAGTCCTCCTCGCAGTCGGGATCGTCGTCGTCGACCCAGCCGTCGTCGTCGCCGTCGAGGCAGTCCCCGCACGAGCCCCTCTCCAACGGGTGCTCGTAGGAGAAGAGCCCGAAGTCGCCCGTGACGTAGGCCACGATCAGGTCGCCGCGCAGCCCGATCCCCGCCTCGGGGTCCGTGGCGATCCGGTACTCGGTGATGCGGTCGGCGCTGATGAGCATGTAGCCCCAGCGATTCTCGGTCGGATCGTCGAAGGTCGGCCGCCCCGCCGCCCCGCCGCCGAAGAAGATGTCGGCGGTGGGAAACTGGTAGAAGACGCTCACCGGCATCTCGACGGACGACCGGCCGGTCTCCTCGTCGTAGTCGTGGCGGTCCGGGACCACGAGCGTGGTACGGATCGGGTAGCTCTCCCCGCCGATCCAGCCGAGCGTCATGATCGTGATGTTGAACCGGACATAGGTCTCGGTGGAGATCAGGGGGCCGGCCTCGCCGTCCACCGGGATCTCCACGGCGCTGGGCTCCCACTCCCAGCGGAGGGCCACGTCGTCGAGGTCGGTCTCGACGTTGGAATCGTCGTCGTCGTCGAAGCAGTCGGTGAACTCCCCGACGCCCCCGCTGCCGAGGGTCCAGTCGTCCTCGTCGCCGAAGCCCTCGGCGCCGCGCACCACCATCTGCTCGGGCAGGGTGAGCGTGATCTGGGTGGATCCGTCGTTGAAGAAGACCTCGGGGATGGTGACGACGACGTCGCCTCCCTCCCAGTCGAAGAAGTCCGCGTCCACGGGCCACTCCGCGCGGTAACTGCGCCGATCGCGGGGATCCAGCCAGGCCTCCTCGCACAGCTCGAGGTGTGCGAGGTCGTAGGTCAGCACACCCGCCTCGTCGCAGCGGGCGGGATCCAGGGAGAGGCCCTCCACGCAGTCCACGTCGCCCTGGTTCTGGGGGTTGTACACGTCGATGCCGTCCACGCCCAGCCGGAGGTCCTCGAGGCCGTTGATGTACGAGACCTGGCCGGGGACCTCGATGATCCACTCCGTGGAGCCCGCCTGGTCGCCCGCGGTCATGACGGCGAGGTTCTGCGTGTGGTAGCGGGGATAGACGAACTCGAGGAACTCGGCGTAGGCGTCGACGCCGGTCAGCCCGATCCAGCCCTCCTCGCCCCAGTTGGTGTCGCGGAAGTTCTGGAGGAGGACGAAGGCGGACTCGCGGTCGTAGATCGTGGGAGCGCCGGCATCGTCGCCATAGGTGGGCCCCGGGTCGTACGTGTAGGCGGCCTCGGCCACGTCGTAGCCCG
Source organism: Deltaproteobacteria bacterium (assembly GCA_041309225.1). Taxonomy (GTDB): domain Bacteria; phylum Myxococcota_A; class UBA796; order UBA796; family JAFGLY01; genus JAFGLY01. The sequence goes on from JBFYZZ010000224.1 coordinate 7,250, forward strand.
ACTCCGTGGCCACCGTGACGTTCACGGCGCCGCAGGCCACCGGGCCCGGAGGCACGACGACCTCGATCGCGGACTCGGAAACCGATCGGATCTCGGCGTTCTTGTCACCGAAGAGGACCACGACCTTGCTGGCGTCGGTGCCGAAGCCCGAGCCCTGCACTGCGACGATCCCGCCGCCCAGGTTGCCCTGCTCGCTCACGACGTCCAGGCCGGACACGTCGGGGCCCGGGCCGCTCGGGTAGTAGGGATCGAGACCCTCCTCGAAGAAGGTGCAGCCGGCACCCAGGAGCGCGAGGAGCACGGGGAAACGGGTACGCATCTACTCCTCCTCCCCGCTCTCGTCGCCAGCGGGCTCGCCGAACCAGAAGCGCCCGATCTCGATGGTGCGCGCGTTCACGAGCACCGGGCTGATGGGCCGACGGTTGTCGTAGGCGTCCTTCACGTCCGGCACGTCGGCCTCGAGCGCGCTCGTGCGGGTGAAGAAGAAGACCGCCCCCTCGGCACCGTACCGGTCGCCCAGGTCCCGGGCGCGGGCGAGCATGTCCAGAGTGAGCTCGAACTCGCCGTCGTCGGCGAGGCGGCAGGTGACCTCGGACAGGGCGTGCATGGGATCGCCCTGGAGGGCGGGGACGAGCGGGCCGTCGGACACCGAATTGCCCGCGTCCAGCCAGTCGGGGTTGACGTAGTCGGGATCGAAGACCCACTCGCCCTCCTCGCAGGCCATGGCGTCGCGGCCCAGCCAGGGGGCGGCTGGGTCCTCCGGGTTGACCATGTAGCGCTGGAGGTACTCGTTGTCGGTGCGGTCCACCGGGCCCAGGAATCGGACCGAGAGGGTGACGGTGTCGCTGGCGCCGCCCCCCGGCTCCGGGGGCACGAGCCACTCGAACCGGACCTTGCCGTCGTCGGTGTCCCACGGCCCGGTGTAGATCTGGCCCGGGTCCTGGGAGTACCGGGGCGTGTCCACGCACGCCTCGGCATCCGTGGGCGCATCGCCGTCGGGCCAGTAGTACTTCACGCAGGTGGCCTGTTCGCCGGTGGCCACCACCACGCCGTCGCCGTCGTAGCGGGACCCCGTCCAGGACAGACGCAGGCCCTCGGTCCGGAAGGGTAGCCGCACCACCGGGTCGCCCACGGCGGTGCTCGGCAGGGGAAGCGATCCCACGGGTGCGTGCGCCTGGGCGACGCCGCCGGGGAACGACATGGCCACCTCGGTCCCGAAGGGGAAGTTGGCCGGCCGGATCACCTCCGTCTCCATGGAGCGGGCGTCCGCGTCGTCGCCGGGGACGAGGTGGGTGGCCGGCTCGGGCTTCCACGTCTCGAGGGCCGAGTAGTAGATGAACATGTCCTGGGGATCGGGCGGGTAGTCGGTCGGGACCCGGTCGACCCGGAAGCCCGCACCGTCCGCCGCGGTGAACGCGATCTGCGTACCGGCGTCGGTCGTGGTGAACGAGCCGATGGGGCCGGTGGGCTCCCAGGAGGTGTAGCAGACGTCGTCCGCGGTGGGCGGCGGCTGGACGATGCCGACGCTGGCGGCGCTGTCCAGGCGCACGTCGAAGATGTACCCGAACCCGTAGACGAGGGCGTAGGGCGGGTAGAAGCCCATCTCGTCGTTCACGGGGCTGAACGAGAGCAGGCTCGCGAAGCCGAGGGACAGGCCCCCGCCGGCGAAGTCGAGCCAGTCGTACTCCAGGACGCCCCCGTAGGACGTCGGAGCAGGGCCGATCTCGTCGGGATCGTAGCCGACCCCGACCATCTTTACGTTGACGTCCTCGGTCTCGCGGCCGCACGCGGCGAGCGCCAGGGCCAGGAGCAGGGTGGTGGAGGTTGCGCGCATGGCGTGCTCCCTACCAGCCCGTCCCGAGCCCGATGTAGGCCCGGAGACCGGCTGGCTGGACTTCATTGGACAGCTCGTCGCCGAAGGCGTTCTCGCTGGTGTCGAAGATGTCGTCACCGTTGACGTCGCCGTAGCCCCTGATGGGATTGAACCCGTAGGCGAGGCGGAGGAAGGAGTTCCAGTAGACGCCCCGGAACATGCCGGCCTGGACGCGCAACTCGACGCCCGCGTCGTACAGCATGTCGTTCCCGTTCTTGTAGGCCTCGTCCACGAAGGGGATCTCGCGCTCCACGTCGTCGGGGTCGAGCGCGATGCGCTCGTCGTACCCGTTGCGCCAGTATTTGTCGGGATCCGAGGGCAGCTTGAAGGACCAGAGGTTGCCCGCGGTGCCCATGAGCTGGAGCCACACCGAGTCCACGAAGATCGGCCCGATCTCCTTGTGGATGTACTGCTTGATGGGGAAGCGATACGCGGCGTTCAGGATCAGCATCGTCTCGCCGGACAGGCTCCAGGCCGGGTACCCGGAGAAGAGCGTGTTCGGACGGAGCGAGTTGTTGCCCCAGTAGTAGGGATGCTGCCCGCCGGCCCGGAACTCGTCGTTGAAGTTGACGTTCCGGTCCACGAAGCCGACACGCGCGTCGAGCTGGATCCGGTGGCTCTTCTCCCGCGCCTTCTCCAGGACGCCGAGGCCCCAGAGCGTGGGCACGTTGAGCTGCTCGGTCCAGCGGAGCTCGAGCTTGTTCCACGGATACTCGTCGAGGAGCTGCCCGTCGTCCACGGTGGCGCCGCCGTAGGGCGCGTAGACGACGTCGGTCCGGGCGTGGGCCAGGTTCAGCTCGACGTTCCGGCCCGCTGGCGGGTTCGGGAGGCGGTCGTAGTAGCCGCTGATGTTCGAGAAGCGGACGTTGAAACCGGCTTCCCAGGAGTTCTGGTACGGGGCGAAGGTGTTCTCGCTGGTGGTCTTGAACCCGTACTCGAGGGCCTGGAAATAGGCGTCGGTGGCCCAGCGGTCGCTCCAGGGGAGCTCGACCACGCCCCACAGGATGTTGGCGTACTGCTGGTTCTTGCCCTCGTAGATGCCCTGGTCGTAGGTGGTCTCGGTGTCGTTGTCCTCGTCGATCTTGTAGGCGAAGTCGTACTTGACCTCGTAGTGGTACCCCATCAGGTAGAAGTTCGGGTACCACATCTGGTTGAAGTACTGCCCGAGCATGAGCAGGTCCTCGCCCAGCAGGAAGTAGAGGAAGCCTCCGTGCTTCTCCACGTAGTCCTGCGTGAAGACCTGGAACCCGCCCTGGAGGCCCACGTTCGTCATCGAGTCGTTCTCGAGGCGGAACAGCGGGACGGCGGTCGGGGGCATCATCGCCCGGGTCCACCTGTAGGGCGTGGTGACGGCCTCGTACTGGGAGAGGTCCTCCGAGAACGCCAGGTCGGCCTCCACCTCGGCGGGGTCGATGTCCACGCGGAACCGGTCCGTGACGTCATCGTTGAGGAATTCGGACCGGTGCAGGCCGTAGATCTTGTACCCGAAGGCGGTGTAGTAGGTGTAGACGAGGTTGCCCTCGGGGGTGAGCATCGGCGACATCGCGCCGTTGATCACGTTGGTGATCTGGCGGATGCGGGACGTGGCGAGGTCGTACGCGTAGATGTTGTAGACGCCGTCGGGATCGGCGGAGAAGTAGAGGGTCTTCCCGTCGGCGGAGAAGACCGGGTCCTGCTCCTCCCAGGCGTCCCAGGTGAGGGCCTTCATGCCCGACCCGTCGGCGTTCACGAGGAAGAGGTTCTGCCGGTAGTTCCTGAAGATCGGGACCGCGATCAGGGACCCGTCGGGCGACCACGTGGGCGTCTGGAACCAGGTACCGTCGAGGTAGTTGGTGAGGAGCCGCTTCCCGCTGCCGTCGAGGCCGATGACGGCGAGATTGAGCGTGCCGTCCTCGTACTGGAGGTAGGCCACCCGCTGGCCATCGGGGCTGACGGCCGGGTCGGACCCGCGGAGCGTGTTCGGGATCGGGCGCGCCTGGCCGTCGTCGAAGCGGGTCTGCTTGTTGAACATCTCGTCGAGCGCCCAGGTCTCGTACTTGACCCCGTGCTCCTTCTCCTCGCGCTCGCGGATGTCGATGACCCAGAGCTGGTTCCAGTTGTACCCGTCGATGTTGGGGTACATCCCGGTGGCCTTGGAGAACGTGCTGGGGTTGAGGTCCTCGTTGCCCGAGACCACGACCTGCTTCTTCCCCGGGACGAAGTCCCACGCGAACATGAAGTTCTGGGGGAGCATGACCGTGTAGCGGGTGGACGCGTCCATGAGGGTGGGGTTCCGGGTCCAGGTGCCCGTGAACGCCTCGAGGCGGTCGACGTCGAGCCGGGTCAGGGCCACCGAGCCCCGGTAGACCTGCCCGAAGATGCCGAGGTCCCGGTCGTAGCGGGGGTAGACCTGCCAGGTGCCCGAGGTCTGGCGTTCCTTGATCCGATCGCGCTTCTTCTTGTCGCGCCAGGCCTCGCGGGCCGACGGGGTGCCGTAGTCCCAGTCCACGGGCTCGAGCAGGAGCTCGCGCCCCACGACCTCGCCCTCGGCACGGATGGCGGAGATCTGGGCGCCGTAGCGCTCCTTCATGTATGCCACCCAGTCGTCGTAGAGCGTCTTCGCGTCGATCCCGAGGACGTCCTCGAAGGCCACGGTCCAGGTGGGGTTCCAGCGCTTGCCGTTCTCCTGGGCGAGGCGGGCGTAGACGTCGTAGCCGAAGCGCTGCCGGAGGTAGTTGGCGAACGCGTACCCCTGCTGGTACATGCGCTCGCCGTCGTTCCAGTCGTAGCTCTGGACGTAGTTCTGCCACTCGTAGAAGTCGAGCAGGCGGATGCCGTCGTCCTCCATGAACGTGGTGCGGATGTTCTGGTCGCGCGCGCTCGACCACCAGTTCGCCAGGGCGCGGTCGGAGGCCTGCTCGGCGCTCCCCTCGGTCCAGAACCAGGGATCGGCGTCGATGAAGTAGAACTCGGCGCCGGTGTCCACGTCGTGGATGCCGTCCTGGTAGAGGCCGCCGAGGATGACCGCCTGGGTGCCCTCGGCCAGATGGGCGTTCTGCTTGAGCGAGATCACGTGCCCGAACTCGTGGTAGAGCACGTCCGAGAACCACTCCATCCGGCCGCGCATGCGGTAGAAGTAGGAGCCGGGATTGGTGGAGATCTCGATCCAGTCCCAGGGCGGGACCGTGAATCCCTCGAGCTCGTCGGTCTGGTTCAGGACGACGACGTGGACCCGCTCCTTGAGGTAGTAGTCGTAGACCCCGCAGACCCGCGGCCACATCTCCTCGGAGACGCGGGCGATGAGGCGCGCGGACGTCTCGGTGTCGAGGTAGTGATCGTTGCCGTCCTTGCGGCGGCTCACGGGGTAGTGGACGAAGAAGTGCTCGGTCTCGATGGTGTACCAGTCGAGGTCCGGGTGGTTCGTGGGGAACGTGAACTTGGCGTCCGCAGGGGGGGACCAGAGGCTCGCCGCGGCGAGGCAGAGGGCCGTACCGGGACCGATGAGGTGCTTCAACCGCATGGGGTCTCCTCAGAACCGCATCTCGAGGGTGCCGCTGTAGGTCAGGCCCTTCGTGGGGTGGATGTCCTCGATGGGGAAGAACTGGAGGTCCTCGCCTCGGAGCGGGATGCCGACGCCCGCGATGAGGTCGATGCCGCGGGTGGGCTGCACGATGAGGCTCCCGGTGGCGTCGAGCGACCAGCCGTCGGAATCGGCGACCGGGTCCAGCTGGCTGTTCCCGAGGCCGCCCTTGCCGGTGGTGCCGAGGCGGGTCTCGCCCCGCACGCGGCCGGTGAGGACGCCGTCCAGCGCCAGGGGGCCGGCCTGGATCGTGAGGCCGAGGTCGCCGGTGACGACGTCGCCGGGGTCGATGCGGCCCGAGAACTGGTACTGCTCGACCTCGACGAGGTACTGCACCACCGCCGCCTGGCGGTAGGTATAGGCCCCGTCGAGCCGGACCGCGACGGGGCCGGCCTGCTGCTTGACCGCGGCGCCCAGCGTGTAGTCGAAGGTACCGCTGGTCATGACGAACCGGGTGACCGCGTTGGGCCCGCCGATGTACTCGCCCGGGGACTCGTTGCCCGCCGGGAGCTTGACGTGGGCGAAGGCGATCACGCTCGAGAGGGGGGCCTGGCGCCGCAGGAACTCGAACTTGTACGTGAACGACGGATCGCCGAAGCCGAAGTCGGAGGTGTCGGTGCCGAGGGTGTCGTTCTGGAGGCGCAGGTAGTGGAGCGGGAACGCGAAGTCCAGCTCGCTGCGGTTGGAGATCCCGTAGGAGATCCCGATCCGCTGCGTGGTGTAGGTCCACCGGGCGGAATCGAACTCCAGGGCCTCCCCCTCGGGCGTCCAGTACCCGGTGGCCACCTTCCAATCCATGCCCAGGTCGAACTGGAGCCAGCCCTTGGTGAGGATGAGCGGGCGCTCCACCTCGCGCGTGGACCACGGCTGCCGCATGGTCTTGGCCTCCCATGCACCCGCCATGACCCGGCCGGTGGGAGCTGCCAGGAACAGCGTCGTCAACAGGAGTTTTCTCATTCCGATCTCCTCGGGCAGGAGTCTTCCGGGACTGCCGCCGGTTAGCCCATCCCCGGGGTGCCGTCAACCGGCCCGGAGGACCGGCGGAGCGGGTCGTGGATGGGGGCCCCGGTGCTCGGTAAGAGCCTCCGGGTGGGCCCGTGTTGACACGCCGGTCCCACCTCCCGCCGGTTGACGACGCCCCCCCGGTGGCGGTACGTGCAGGCACCCTCCGCTCTCCCGGGCCCATGATGCGCCTCCCGGCGACGTCCCTGCTCGTGCTCGGTGGTTGCGGCCTGGTTCCGACGGCCATCGAGGTCCCCCCCCCTGCGCTCGCGGGCCAGGACGTGCACGTCACGCTCCTGCACGTCTCCGACCTCCACAGCCGGTTGCTCCCCTACGACTTCGACCCGTCCTTCACGGACAACCACCTCGGGTTCGTGCCCGACGACGCCGGCGGGCCCTGCGCGGACGATGGGGACGCCCTGTGCGGCCTCGACGACGGCCTCGGCCCCTACGGGGGGATCGCCCGCATCGCGACGATCCTCCGGCGGGAGCGGGCGCGGGCCGACCGGGTGCTCGCGCTCGACTCGGGCGACATGTTCCAGGGCGCCATCGTCTTCAACCGGTACGCGGGGGAGGCCGAGATGGTCGTGATGACCGAGGCGGGGATCGACGCCTCGGTGGTGGGCAACCACGAGTTCGACCTGGGGGCGCGGAACCTGGCCGAGCAGTACGCCGCGTACGGGGGGTTCCCGCTGCTGGCCGCGAACTACGCGTTCGATGATCCGCATCTGCCCTGGTCCGACGACCTGGCCGACCTCGTGCAGCCCTCCGCCCTCTTCGAGCTCGACGGCTTCCGGATCGGCGTCATCGGCCTGGGCAACCTCTCGTCCCTGGTCTCCATCGGGGACGAGTCCAACGCCATGGACGTGATCCCCCTCGACACCGGGGAGGTCGTCCGGGCCGAGGCTGTGCGGCTCAGGACACAGGGCGCCGACCTCCTGGTGGTGCTGTCCCACCTCGGGTTCGACGGCGACGTCGATCTCGCCCGCGAGGTCGACGACCCCGACGTCATCCTCGGCGGCCACCACCACATCGCCCTGAACCCGCCCATCGTCGTGACGAACCGCACCACGGGCAAGCGCATCCCGGTCGTCCACTCGGGCGCCTTCGCCAAGTTCGTGGGCCGCGTCGACCTCGTCGTGCGCGACGGCGTCCTCCTGTCCACCGACTACACGCTCTTCCCGGTGCTGACCGTCGAGCCCGGCGACCCGCGGTACGCGGCCGACGATCCCGCCGTCACCGATGTGCTGGAGGAGTACGGGGAGGGCCTCGACGCCGAGGTCGACCTCGACCGGGTGCTCGGCTATGCCGAGCGGAAGCTGACCCGGTACGGCGGCGACGGCGGGGACTCCATGCTCGGGAACTTCGCCGCCGACGCCATGCGGACCTGCCAGGGCGTCGAGACGGAGATCGCCCTCACCAACACGCTGGGCATCCGGGCCGACATCCAGGCCGGGGACATCACGCTCGACGCCGTCTTCAACGCGATGCCGTTCGACAACACGATCACCACGATGTTCCTCTCGGGCCGGGAGGTCCAGGAGCTCCTCGACTACGTGGCCCGGCGGTCCGCCGAGCGCGGATGCAACGCCCAGGCCCAGATCTCGGGGATGCGGTTCACCATGGACTGCGCGGCCGAGCGGGCCCGGGACGTCGTCGTCAACGGGTACGACCTCGACCTCGACGGCACCTACGAGCTGGCCACCAACAACTACATCGCGTGGGGCGGCTCGGGGTTCGAGGTGCTCGAGCGCAACACCACCAAGGTCGACACCGGCATCTCCGTCCGCGACGTGGTCATCTCCGCCATCCAGGCCCACCGTACCCTCCCCCAGCCCGGGGTGGCCGAGGAAGCGGATCCTGCGCGGATCGAGGCGGTGTGGTGATGCGCATCCGCCCGCCGATCGCCTGTGGCGCCCTCGGCCTCGCCGGCTGCACCTCCACGATCGCCGTGGACGCCCGCCGCCTCTCGTTCCTGGAGGTGACGTCGTCCGAGGTGTTCCCGGGCACCGAGGCCGCGCCCGCGCCGTTCTCGGCGGATCCCGTCGACGTCGCCCTCCGCGTCCGAGCGCTCGACCGGGACGCCCAGCCGCTCGCCGTGGACGCCGTCCTCGGTGTCCGGGTCCGGCCCGGCACGCTCGACGGGCCCGCCACCGTCACCCTCGTGGACGGGGCCTGGGAGGGCACCGTCACGTTCCGGTACGGGTTCGGTCCCACGCGTGTCTGGTTCGCCGACGACCGGGAGGGCGGCGATCGCGTTCCCACCTGGGTGGCCGCGGTGAGCGATCCCCTCTGGTCCACGCTGCCCACGCTGGCGCAGATCCAGGCCAGCGAGGACCACGAGACCAACCCGCTGGCCGGCGAGTTCGCCGAGGTGCGCACGGCGGATCGCCGGGTGGTCGTCACCGCGGTGGGGGCCGACGGGCTCTGGCTCACCGACCTCGCGGACCCCCCGGGCGACTACAACGCCCTGTACGTCTACACCTTCAACAAGCCCGGGTACACCGCAGCCGAGGAGGGCGAGTACGGCGACGAGGAGGAGCGCGACGTGCGTGTCGGCGACCGCCTCACCGTTCTCTCCGGGATCGACCAGGAGTACCTGGCCACCACGCAGATCGCGCACCCCACCTACGCGTTCGGCGACGACGCCCCTGCGCCCGTGCCCGATCCGGTCGTGCTCGACGCAAAGACCGCCTGCGACGACCGCGCGATGGAGCGCCTGGAGGCGTCGCTGGTCCGGGCGGAGGGGGCGACCATCCCCACGGGCGAGGCCGCCTGGGCCGACTGGGCGGCTTACGGGCAGTGGCCCCTCGCGCTCGGCGGGTGCACGCTCTGGGTCGAGTCCTCGGGGACCGTGCCCGACTGGTCCCCCCCGGACCACGCCGGCGAGACCCTCTCCCACGTGCAGGGCATGCTCTCCGAGGTCTGGGGCTCCTGGATCCTGCTCCCGCGCGACCCGTCCGACATCGCCGGCGCCTCAGGGGCACGCCGGGCCGCCCGCGGTCCCGCGCGCGCCCGGCCCCGTCCCCGCCCCACCCCGGGTGCTCCATGATCCCGCTCCTCTGGGTCCTCGCCACCCCCGCCCACGCCGGCGACTTCCTGGACACCTGGGTCACGCTGGCGTTCGAGGACACCAACGTCCGGGCCGGTCCCGAGCACTACAGCCCCGCGCCCAACTTCGTCCAGCGAGGGAACCGCACCTTCTTCGAGGACTACGAGTCCCGCTACCCCGACGACATCACCCGGAGCCACCTCGTGCTCTACCGCCGGGACGACGGGTTCTGGACGGACTGGTTCACGGAGGCGGCCTTCGTGATCCAGTTCGTGCCCTGGCTCGATCCCGACAAGAGCCGCGAGGGCGTGGAGATCCTGGACGACGGCTCCTACGTGCGGATCGCCCGCCGGTTCGGGGGGGACGACGACCACACGCTCTCCCTCACGGGCTACGCGATCGACGCGAGCCGCTTCCGCCTCGGCTACTCCTGGGACCTCTCCTGGGGAGGCCGCGAGATCTTCCAGGACGATCCCTACGCCTCCCCGGGAGTGCGCCTCCAGTACGAGCGCCGCGGGTCGTACCTCTTCGCCGGTGCCAAGACCTCCATCGTCGACGAGGTCCAGACCGAGGGCGAACTGGAGGGCTACGAGCGCAACCAGGCGTTCTACGGGCTCCTGGTCGGGGGTGGACTCCTGATCGGTGACCGCCTCCGCGTGGAGCTGGGTGCGGGGTCCTTCCAGCAGGGGCAGGTCGTCAACATCGACGCCAGCAGCCCGCTCCTGGGCGAGCCCATCACCGCCGCGGGCCTCGCGGGCCAGGTGGCCTTCCGCACCACGCCGGACCTCGCGTTCATCCAATCCGCGGACCTGCGCCTGTACCGGAACGCCCCCGAGTTCCTGCGCGACTCCTACATCAGCCATCGGTCCATCGACGGGGTCGGATTCCTGGTGCAGACCGAGGTGGACTGGCTCGGCCACGATCTCGTCGACTCGGACGACCCGGGCCGGACCGTGGTGGAGCGAGGCCTCGCCGGCGATGTCCAGGCGGTGCTGGTGATCGGCACCACCGAAATCGACGTGGACCTCGTCTACAAGGACCTGGCCTACATCCTGTTCGGCGTGCCGGGATTCACCTCCCAGTTCTCCATCCCCGACATCCGGACCACCCCGCAGGTCTACGGACGCTTCCAGGCCTCCCGGTACTTCCCCTCCGCCCGGGTGGCGCCGTCCCTCGGGATCGGACTCATGCAGCCGGCGTCCTACACCACCGCCACCGGCACCTACGTCCAGTACTCGGAGACCGACAAGGAGGCCGTGCCCGCCGGCCGGACCCTCGCCAACATCCTCGGCGGCGTGGCCGGCGTGCAGGTGGACGTGTCCCCGAGCGTGGTCCTCGTCGGCGAGACGCTCCTGACCATCGACAACAACCGGTCGGACGCCGTCGCCGCGGGCACCGGCGACGCCGTCGTCCGGGTCCCGGCCGACGAGGTCGAGCGGCACCAGCTCGGGTTCAACCTCATGATGCGCGCGAGGTTCTGAACCCGGCGCGCCTACCGTTTCACGCCGGTCCCGCGGAACGACTCGTTGTTGCGCACGCGCCGCGTGACCACGATGTCCACGAACCCCTGGTCCTCGAACCACTTCTCCACCGTCTCCCCGGTGAAGGTGTGCGTGACCGGGATGCGCAGGCGGTCGTACACGTCGGCCACCACCACCGGGAACGGCCAGCGGTGGTGGTCGTGCACTGGGAGGTGGTGCACCACGTCGCGCAGGATCGGAATCGGCTCCAGCAGCCGGGTGGGGGTGTGTGAGAAGACGCGCAGCCCGAGCGCGATCCCACGCGAGACCTGGTGGAGCCGATCCGGATCCAGACGCGTGGTCACCGCGCGCAGGGCCCGGTTCGCCACGGCGGTGAACCCCTGGCGTGGCCCGTAGACCCACACCGAGAGCCGCCCGCCGGAGGAGAGGAGCTGCGACAGGCGGTCGAAAGCCGGCCGCGGCGCCTCCAGGTGGTGCAGCACCCCGATGCAGAAGATGAGGTCGAAGGCGCTCTCCCGGAAGGGCGGCTGGGTCACGTCCCCCTGGACCACGTGGGCGTTGAACAGGCCTGCCAGGTTGCGCCGGGCCGCGTCCACCGCCTCGGGGGAGCGGTCGAGCGCCACCACCTCGGCCCCGTACCGGGCCGCGAAGAGCGAGTTCCGGCCGAAACCCCCGCCGGCGTCGAGCGCCGTGCGCCCGAGGAAGTCGGCCGGTGTCAACGGCTGGATGACGTCGAGGAAGGCCTCCTCCCAGACCCGCTCCGCCTGGTCGAAGGTGGTCCAGGCGTAGGCCGCCGCCGGGGGCTCGTGGTCGAGGTCCACGAGGAGGCGCGGGATGCCGTTGGCCACCGGGTAGGACCGGCCGCAAGCCTCGCAGGCGAGCGTGCCGTCGAGGATGTCCTCGACCGTGCGGGCGTCGCGGTCGTACCCGGGCGCACGGTCCGGGACGTGGGCCGTCCAGGCGGGCTCCTTGGTCGCCCGGGTGATCGCGAGGGCGAGGGGGGACCCGCCGCAGGCGGGACAGGCGAGGAGGGGCAGGAGGGTGTGCTTCATTCCCGGCTCCGGGCCCTCCCGATAACCCGACCGGGCGGCGGCGCGCGGGTCCGTCCCCGGCTAGGATGCCCGGCCTGTGCGCCTCGGCCCGGAGGTCCCGTTGCGCGTCCTGCTGCTCTGGCACATGCACCAGCCCGACTACCGCACGCCCGAGGGGGACGCCCTGCCCTGGGTCCGTCTCCATGCCCTGGCCGACTACTACGACATGGCCCGCCTCGTGGAGGAGGCGCCGGCCCCCGTCCGGGTCACCGTCAACCTCACCCCGGTGCTCCTCTCCCAACTCGCGGACCTGGCCGCCCGTGGCCCCCGCGACCCCCTCCACCGGCTGTGCCGCCTCCCGGTGCACCGCCTCGGTCCCGACGACCGCCGCCTCCTCCTCTCGCAGCTCTTCTCGGTCAACGTCGAGCGCTGCATCCACCCCTCCCCGGCCTGGGTACGGCTCCACCGGATGGCCGCGCCCCATCTCGCGGCCGGGACCGTCCCCGCGTGGCCCGACCAGGACTGGATCGACCTCGAGGTCCTCTTCCACCTGGCCTGGTCGGGCCGTACACTCCGGGAGGACCCCTTCGTGGCCGGTCTCCTGGATCGGCGCGAGGGCGGCTACCGCGAGGCCGAGCGCGATCGCCTGCTCGACCTACAGGACCATTTCCTCCCCGGCGTGATCCCCCTCTACCGGCGTCTCTGGGAGACCGGCCGCATCGAGGTGTCCACCACGCCGCTCCACCATCCCATCCTCCCCCTGCTCCACGACACGGCCGCCGCCTGGGAGGCCGATCCGCAGGCGGCGATCCAGGGGGTGACCTTCCGCTGGCCCGAGGACGCGCACGAGCAGGTGGTGCGCGGCCGGGCGCTGGTCCAGGAGCGGATGGGCCGCGCGCCGGCGGGCCTGTGGCCGTCGGAGGGAAGCCTCTCGGACCCCGTGGTCCGCATGCTCGACGGCCTGGGGATCGCCTGGACGGCCGGGGACCGGCAGGTGCTCGACCGGTCGCTCGAGGCGGCGGGGGTCCACGTGGGCCCCTCCCCCCACCTCCGGCCGTGGCGGCTGCACGGTACCGGCGGGCCGGTCCTGTTCTTCCGCGACACGGATCTCTCGGACCGGATCGGGTTCTCGTACGCCCGCTGGTCCGCCGACGACGCGGTGGCGGACCTCCTGGCCCGCGCCCGCGCCCTCGCGATGGCCGATCCGGGCGCCACCTGCCTGCCCATCGTGCTCGACGGGGAGAACGCCTGGGAGTCCTACGAGGATCGCGGCATCCCCTTCCTCAGCACGCTCTACCGCGCGCTGGGGGAGGCGCCCGACCTCGAGGCGTCGACCTTCTCCGAGGCGGCCGAGGCCCTGGTGCCCGAGCCCCTGCCGCGTCTCCAGGCGGGGTCCTGGATCGACGCCCGCTTCGCCACCTGGATCGGCCACCCCGAGAAGACGCGTGCGTGGATGCTGCTCCAGGAGGCCCGCCGGGCGTGGGACGACCAGGCCCGGGCCGGCGCCGATCCCGCCGCCCTCGCCGCCGCCCGCGAGCACCTGCTCAAGGCCGAGGGGAGCGACTGGTTCTGGTGGCTCGGCGACGATCACCCTTCGCCCTCCAAGGGCGTCTTCGAAGCCCTCTTCCGCCACGCCCTCCGCGCCGCCTGGGCCGCGCTCGGCCGCGCCCCGCCCCAGGCCCTCGACCGCCCGATCTTCGATTCCGTGGGACCGAGCCGGCTCCGGGCGACCCAGCCCACGGCCCTCGTCCACCCCCGGATCGACGGCCTGGTGGAGGCCTTCTACGAGTGGACGGGCGCCGGCGCCTGGGAGGCCCGCACGGGGGCCATGGCCCGAGCCGCCCCCTTGGTGACGCGGGTGGACTTCGGCTTCGATCCCGGTCACCTCTACCTTCGCGCCTGGCTCGCCGGCGATCCGGCGTCGGCACGCCTGGCCGGCGTCGGCCTGTGGATCCACCTCGAGGGACCCGCCGGGGCCCGGGTCCTCGCCGCGGAGCCGGAAGGTCGCCTGGCCGTGGGGGGCGCCCCGGCCGGCCGGTGGGCGGCTGCCCGCGTCTTCGAGGCGGCCGTCGAACTCGCGCCACTCGGGCTTGCCGCCGGCGATCCGGTCCGCTTCCACCTGGAGATCCGCCTGCCCGACGAGCCCCCGGAGCGGATTCCCCCCGACGGAGACCTGGAGTGCGCCGTACCCGGCCCCGAGTTCGACCTCCTCCACTGGTCGGTGTAGGGAGGGGTCCATGTCCGAGCTCCGCCGGGATCCCCTCCGCCACCAGTGGGTCGTCGTGGCGCCGGAGCGCGCCCGGCCGCCGGAAGGGGGGCGCGCCGAACGGCCGTCCGAGCCCGCCGGGGCCTGCCCCTTCTGCCCGGGCCGGGAGGCGGCCACCCCTCCCGCGGTGCTGGTGCTGCACCCCGGCCCGCGCGGGCCCCACGACTGGTGCGTGCGCGTGGTGCCCGAGCGCGTCCCCGCGCTCCGCGTGGAGGGCAACCTCGAGGCCTCGGCCGAGGGCATGTACGACCGCGTGACCGGGATCGGTGCCCACGAGGTCGTGATCGAGTCCCCGGACCACGAGGCCTCCCTCGCGGACCTGCCTCAGGCCCAGGTCGAGCGCGTGGTGGAGGCCTGGCAGTCGCGACTGCGCGACCTCTTCCGCGATCGCCGCCTCGAGCACGTGCTCGTGGTCAAGCATCACGGCGTGCAGGCCGGGGCACGGCTGGCGCACGGCCACAGCCAGATCCTCGCCACCCCGGTCATTCCCGGTCGTGCCGCCGCGCGGATCGCCCGGGCCCGCGCCTGGTTCCGCGACCGCCGGCGCTGCCTGCTCTGCGACCTCCTGGACCAGGAGCTGGCCACCGGAAGCCGGGTCGTGACGAGCGATCCCCACGTGGTCGTGCTCTGCCCCTACGCCAGCCGCGTTCCCTTCGAGCTGCTCGTGATCCCCCGCCGGCACGGGGCGCACTTCGGGCAGGCCGCGCCCGACGAGGTGGCGGCCCTGGCCCGCGCCCTGGGCGAGACGCTGCGGCGCCTCCGGCGGGGCCTGGGCGATCCGCCGTACCACCTGGTGATCCACACGGCGCCCAACCCCGAGGCCTACCACCCCACGGTGGAGCCGGGGCCCGAACTGGAGCGGGCCTGGCACTGGCACCTGGAGATCCTCCCCCGGCTCGGCCCGGTCACGGGCTGGGCCTCCGACGGCTTCGTGAATCCCACGCCCCCGGAGGACGCCGCCGCGTTCCTCCGCGGCCTGCCCGACTAGGGGCTCCCCCATGCACCTGCACTCCGCCCTCCTCCTCCTCGCCGCGTCCTGCGTCCGGCCCGTCCCCCCGGAGAGCGCCGCGAAGGCTGTTTTCGAGTGGCCTCCCGCTCGCCGGTCCGACGTCGTGGACACCTACCACGGCGTCCAGGTGGCGGACCCGTACCGCTGGCTGGAGGACCCCGACTCGCCCGAGACGCGGGCGTGGATCGATGCCCAGAACGCCCTCACCCGGTCGGTCCTCTCGGACGTGGCGCCGCTGCGCGACGCGATCCGCGCCCGCCTCGACCGGCTCTGGGACTTCGAGCAGTCCGGGATCCCCTGGAAGGAGGGCGGCCGGTACTTCTACCAGCACAATCCGGGCACCGCGAACCAGTCCCTGCTCTACTGGACGGAGGGAGTGGACGGGGAACCGCGCCTGCTCCTGGATCCCAACGGCCTCTCCGCCGACGGCACGGTGGCGCTGGCGGGGTACGCGCCGAGCCGGGACGGCCGCCTGCTCGCCTACGGCCTGTCCGACGGCGGCTCGGACTGGACCACCTGGCGCGTCCGGGAGGTGGACACCGGTCGCGACCTCGAGGACCGCCTTGCGTGGATCAAGTTCTCGGGCGCGGCCTGGACGCGGGATGGCCAGGGCTTCTTCTACGCCCGGTACCCGGAGCCCGAGGCCACCCTGCGGTCGGTCAGCAAGGACCAGTCGCTCTGGTACCACGCCGTCGGCACCGCGCAGGAGGCCGACGTGCTCGTCTACCGGCGGTCGGACCGGCCCGAATGGGGCTTCTCGCCCGTGGTGTCCGAGGACGGCCGGTGGCTCGTGGTCCACATCTGGGAGAGCACGGAGGAGCGGAACCGGGTCTACGTGGACGACCTCGGGGTGCCGGGGTGGAACCTCGTCCCCGTGCTCGACGACTTCGACGCCTCCTGGTCCTTTCTCGGCAACGAGGGCACCCGGTTCTGGTTCCAGACCAACCTCGACGCGCCCCGCTCTCGGGTGGTGAGCCTCGACGTGACCCGCCCGGCCGAGCGCACCGAGGTGATCCCCGAGTCCATCGACGCGCTCCAGGGGGTCTCGCTCGTGGGGGGCCGCTTCGTGGCGGTGTACCTCCACGACGTCACCACCCTGGTGCGCGTGTTCGAGCGGGACGGCCGGCCGGCCGGGACCGTGCCGCTGCCCGGCCTGGGCTCGGCCGGCGGGTTCGGGGGTCGGGCCGACGATCCCGAGACCTTCTTCAGCTTCACGTCGTTCGCCGAGCCGGGCTCCGTCTGGCGCTACGACGTGGCCACCGGAGCGGTCGCGCCCTGGCGCCGCCCCACCTTGGCGTTCGATCCCGCGGCCTACGTCAGCGAGCAGGTGTTCGTCCCGAGTCGGGACGGGACGCGGATCCCCATGTTCGTGGTCCACCGGCGGGATGTGGTGCCGGATGGCGACGTGCCCACCCTCCTCTACGGCTACGGCGGCTTCAACGCCTCGCTCACCCCGTCGTTCCGGGTCACGGGCCTCCAGTGGATGGAGATGGGGGGGCTCTACGCGGTGGCCAACCTGCGGGGCGGAGGCGAGTTCGGCGAGACGTGGCACCAGGCCGGGATCCTCGACCGCAAGCAGAACGCCTTCGACGACTTCGTTGCCGCCGCCGAGTGGCTCCAGGCCAGCGGTTGGACGCGGCGCGACCGCCTGGCGATCCAGGGCGGGTCCAACGGCGGGCTGCTCGTGGGCGCCTGCCTCGTCCAGCGGCCCGACCTGTTCGGCGCCGCGCTGCCCGCGGTGGGCGTGATGGACATGCTGAGGTACCACCGCTTCACGATCGGGTGGGCGTGGGCCTCGGACTACGGCACGTCCGACGATCCCGCCCTGTTCCGCACCCTCCTGGCCTACAGCCCGCTGCACAACGTGACGCCGGGCACGGCCTACCCCCCCACCCTCCTCACCACCGGCGACCACGACGACCGCGTCGTGCCCGCCCACTCCTTCAAGTTCGCGGCCGCCCTCCAGGCCGCCCAGGCCGGCCCCGCCCCGATCCTGATCCGGATCGAGACCCGCGCCGGCCACGGCGCGGGCAAGCCCCGGGCCATGCGGCTCGACGAGGCCGCCGACGTCTGGGCGTTCGCCGCCCGGTCCCTCGGCTGGACGCCCGAGGTGCCCGCCGCCGGTTCCTGATCCGGTCCCCCCCTCCCCTCCCGGCTCCACCCCGTGGAACTCCTCCTCCAGTACGGCCTCGCTGCGGTGTTCGTGGCGCTCCTCGCGACGGCGTTCGGCTCGCCGATCCCCGAGGACGCGTGCCTGCTGGCCGCCGGTGTGCTCGCCCACCACCGGCCGGAGCTCCTGCCGTGGGCCTACCCGATCGGGTGGTTCGGTGTCGTCCTGGCCGACAACGTGCCCTGGATCCTGGGCCGCCGGGTCGGCCTGCACCCCACCGGCATCTTCGCCCGCCTCGTCGGTCGGCGGCGCAGCCGCAGAATCCTCAGGTTCTACGAGCGGTTCGGGCCCTGGACCATCGTCATCTGCCGCAACTTCCCCGGCATGCGCTTCCCCGCGTTCTTCCTGGCCGGGGCCACGGGGACGCCGATCCGGCGCTTCTGGCTCCTCGACGGTACCGCCGCCCTGTTCACCGTGGGGCTCTGGGTCACCCTCGGGTGGGCGTTGGGCGCCCCCCTCACCCGGGCGCTGGTGTGGATGGAGCGCCTCCGCGTCGTGGGCGTCGTCCTGCTGGCGGTGGCCGCCACCTGGCTCGCCTGGGACCTGATCCGCCGCTGGCGACGCCGCCGCAACAGGAGCCCGTTCGGCGAGGAGATCACCGACGAGGTCACCGGGACCTACCCCGGGGCGTGAGGGTCACACCCGCGCGACGGACGGCCTCCGCTCGCGGATCCGGTGCCAGGCCGCCGGGATCCGGTCGAGCACGTCGCTCGCCACGATGGGCGCGGGCCCCGCGATCTCCGCCGCGAAGCCGTGGAGGAACGCCGCGACCGTGGCCGCCTCCAGCGGGACCAGGCCCTGGGCCAGGAGCGCCCCGGCGAGCCCGGACAGGACGTCGCCGGTGCCGCCGGTCGCGAGGGCCGGGCCGCCCGTGGGGTTGACCCGGGGCACCGGGCCGCTCACGAGGGTGAACCGGCCCTTGAGCAACGTGGGCGCCATCGCGCCCAGCGAGCGCACCGCGCCGAGCCGATCCGCCTGCACCCCCGCGACGGGGGTGCCCAGGAGCCGGGCCGCCTCGCCGGGGTGGGGGGTGACGAGCCGCGGGAAAGGCGCGGCGGCCCAGACCCCCGCCAGCGCGTTGCACCCGTCGGCGTCGAAGAGCGCCGGAATCGGGACCTCCTCCCAGAGGCGGCGGCAGAGCGCCACGATGTCGGGGGCGAGCCCGAGGCCCGGGCCCACCACGAGCGCGTCGAACCGGGCGGGATCGAGGCGGGCGGGCTCCTCCACCATGACCTCCGGGAAGAGTCCGTGAAGGCGACCCCAGACGGACCGCGGCACGTGGAGGGTGACGAGGCCGGCACCCGCGCGGACCGCGGCGTTGGCGGCGAGGACCGCCGCGCCGGTCTTCTCGACGCTGCCGGCCAGGAGCGCGAGCCGGCCCGCGTCGCCCTTGTGGGCACCCCCGGCGCGGACGGGGAGCCGCGCCGCCACGTCGGCAGCCTCCACGAGGTGGAGCGTGGTCCCTGCGTCGCCGGCGCCCTCGGGGCGGGCGGCGAGGGGGAGGGCCTCCCCCGCGCCGAGACCGATGTCCGCGAGGACCACCTCGCCGCACCAGTCGGGCCCGGGCTCGAGGAAGAAGCCGGTCTTGAGGCGGCCGAAGGTGACCGTGACCGCCGCGCGGACCGCCGTGCCCAGGGGTGTGCCGCGGTCGGCGTCGAGCCCCGTGGGCACGTCCACGGCCAGGACCGGTAGCCTGCACCCGTTCGTCCGCTCCACGAGGTCCGCCACCTCCCCTTGGAGTGGCGCCGAGAGGCCCGTGCCCAGGAGCGCGTCCACGACGCAGCCGGCCCCGGCCGGGTCCCACGCGGCCACGAAGGGGACACCGATGCGCTCGCAGATCCCGCGGTGGAGGGCGGTGTCGGGGGAGAGCCGGCCGGGCAGGCCCAGCACCCGCACGGGTACCCCGGCGAGGTGCAGGTGGCGGGCGAGGACGTAGCCGTCGCCGCCGTTGTTGCCGCGGCCGCAGAGGACGAGGACACCGCGGCGGGCGGCTGGCCCGAGGCGGTCGAGGAGCACCGCCGACGCGAGCCGACCCGCGTGCTCCATGAGGACCGGCCCGGGCACGCCGGCGCCCCGGATGGTGAGATCGTCGAGGGCCCGGATCTGGGCGGCGGTGGAGATCGGGATCATGCCGCGCGCTCCAGGATGGCCACGATGTCCCGGACGGCGCGGTCGAGGCCTACGAAGAGGGCCCGGGCCACGATGGAGTGGCCGATGTTGTACTCCACGATGGAGGGCACGGCCTCCATGAGCGCCGCCAGGTTGTGGTGGGTGAGGCCATGGCCGGCGGCCACCTCCAGCCCGAACGAGGCGGCCAGGCTCGCGGCCTCGGCCAGCCGCCGGATCTCGGCCGGCCCGCCCTGCACGGCGTACCGGTCGGTGTTGAGTTCGAGCATGTCCACGCCCTCCACGCGGCAGGCCTCGACCTGCCGGGGGACGGGATCCACGAAGAGGCTCACCCGCACGCCGGCCTCTCGCATGGCGGCCGCGAAGTCCGCCACCTGGGCCGACCGGCCGGCCACGTCCAGGCCGCCCTCGGTGGTGACCTCGCCCTCCCGCTCGGGGACCAGCGTCACCCGGTGCGGGCGGACGCGGGCCGCGATCTTACGCATCTCGGCTGTGACGGCCATCTCCACGTTGAGGCAGGTCTGGACCGAGGCCCGCAGCCGCTCCAGGTCGTGGTCCTGGACGTGGCGGCGGTCGCCGCGCACGTGGCAGGTGATCTGGGCGGCTCCGGCCAGCTCGGCGATCAGCGCCGCGGCGAGGGGATCCGGGTAGGGGGACCGCCGTGCCTGCCGGACCGTGGCCACGTGGTCCACGTTGAAGCCGAGCCTGCGGGTCATGGATCGCTCCCGAGCGCCTCCTGGAGGAACCGGGCGAGGGCCTGGGCGGCGGCCTCCACCCGGGTGGCACGGGGTCCCTCCACGAGGAGGCGGATCACCGGCTCCGTGCCCGAGTGCCTGAGGACCAGGCGGCCGCCCGGTCCGAGGGCCTGGAGGACGCTCGCCCGGGCCTGTACGAGACCGGGGACGTCCTCGAGCGGGCGTCTATCCCGGACCCGCACGTCCCGCTGGCACCGCGGGTGGAGCGCGAGCCCCGCGAGGCGGGCGTCGAGATCGATGCCGCCCGCGAGCACCCGAAGGGCGGTGAGCGTGCCGTCGGCGGTGGGGAGCCCGTCGGCCAGGCACACGTGGCCCGAGGGCTCCGCCCCCACCGCGAGGGCCTCGGCCGCGCGCCGGGCCTCCACGAACCGGTCGCCGACGGGGGTCCGGTGGAGGGCGATCCCGCGCCGGGCCAGCGCCTCCTCCACCCCGCCGTTGGTCATCACGGTGCCCACCACCGCGGGCGGGACGGCCAGGAGGTAGAGGAGGGCGTCGCCGTCGAGCACCCGCCCCGAGGCGGACACGAGGAGCCCGCGGTCACCGTCGCCGTCGAGCACGATCGCTGCGTCGGCCCCGACCTCGCGGACCCGCGCGACGGCGGCCTCGGGATGCAGCGCGCCGGTCGCGGCGTTGATGCGGGCACCGTCCTCGGTGCAGGCCAGCGGCACGACCGTGGCGCCCACGCGCGTGAGC
>JBFYZZ010000225.1:0-9312 GCA_041309225.1 Deltaproteobacteria bacterium
CGGTGGGCCCGTGTCCCGATTCGCGGGAAGGCCGTCGCTACCTGGCGAAGAAACGGGACACGCCTTCCGGCGGTGGGGTCGGAGGGCCTCCCAGGTGGGCGGGTGTACCCATGCGGCCCAAGATGGCTCCCCAAGTCGGCTTGAGCGTGAACCGTGGGGGAGGGGGATGGTGATCCGGCTGCGATGGCCCTTCCAGGCCCGTCCTGAGCGATCGGTACTTCGGCCAGGCCAGCTCTCGCCGCTGGGGAAGATGAACTCCTCATACACCACCTCGTGCGCCGGCTTCGTTACGACGATCGCCGGTACGACATGACCTCGGTCATGCCGATGAGCAGGGCGTCCGTGGAAGGTCGGCCTCCCCCGCGCTTGACTCCCCGGTCAGCCTGTCGGGAGGATGGAGTGGTTCTTCCACACCGCCCGCCCGAAGGAGCAAGCCATGCGCAGGATCCACTCCCTCGTGCTCGTTCCGGTTCTCCTGCTGGGGACGCCGGCCTGCGACGATGCCAATGACACCGGCGACTCCGAGGCGGACGCCGATGCCGACGCCGATGCCGACGCCGATGCCGACGCCGATGCCGACGCGGACGTGGACACGGACACCGACGCGGACACCGGCCCCACCGACGCGGACGGGGACGGCTGGACGGTCGCGGGTGGCGACTGCGACGACGCCGATCCGGCGGTCCATCCCGGCGCGGAGGAGACCTGCGGGGACGGCGTGGACCAGGACTGCGACGGGTCGGACGAGCGGTGCGGGTTGTGGGGGATGGTGCCCCTGTCCACGGCCGACGCGAAACTCGTGGGGGAGACCGCTGGAGACTGGGCCGGCGCGTCCGTCGCGGTGGGGGACGTGGACGACGACGGCATCGGAGACATCCTCGTCGGGGCCTACGGAAAGGGCGCGGGCGGTGGGGCGGGCGTGGCGTACCTCGTGCTCGGGCCCGTTTCCGGCACGACGGACCTCTCCGGGGCCGACGCGACGCTCACGGGCGAGGCCCCCGGCGACGAGGCGGGCTACTCGCTCGCGGCGGGCGACGTGGACGGTGACGGCGTGGGCGACGTCCTCGTGGGCGCCTGGGTGTCGAACGCCGGCGGCTGGTTGTCGGGCGTGGTCCACCTCGTCTCCGGCCCGGTCTCGGGGGCTGTGGACCTCTCCACGGCCGACGCCAGGCTCGTGGGGGAGGAGGCCAACGACCGGGCGGGCACCTCCCTCGCGGTGGGAGACGTGGACGACGACGGCATCGGGGACGTCGTCGTCGGGGCGCTCGGATGGGGTCCGCGAGACGACTGGAGCGGGGCGGCCTACGTCTTGAACGGCCCCGTCTCGGGCACGGTGGACCTCTCCCTGGCGGACGCGAGGCTGGCGGGCGAGGTCGCGGGGGACGAGGCGGGCTTCTCGGTCGCGACGGGGGACGTGGACGGCGACGGAGCCGACGATGTCCTCGTGGGAGCCTCCGGCTCCGACGAGGTCGACATCAGCGCCGGCGTGACGTACCTGGTCCTCGGACCCGTCTCCGGGACGGCGAGCCTGTCCACGGCCGACGCCAGGCTCCTGGGCGAGGCGATCTACGACGCCGCGGGTTACTGCGTTGCCGCGGGCGACGTGGACGGCGACGGCTACCAGGACATCCTCGTCGGGGCCATCAACTACGGCGTCGCCACGCTCCAGGGTGCCGCGTACGTGGTGCTCGGGCCCGTGGCCGGGACGGCGAGCCTCTCCTCCGCCGACGCGAGGATCGCGGGCGTGGGGGACTACGACTATGCCGGGTTCGTCGACGCGGGTGACGTGGACGCGGACGGCCTCGAGGACGTCCTCGTCGGGGCCCCCGCCGCGCCGCACGTCAGCACGGGATCGCCCGGAGCGGCCCACCTGTTCTACGGCCCCGTCCTGGGAAGGATGGACCTGTCGGCGGCCGATGCGACGTTCCCGGGTGAGGCGGCCGACGACTTCGCCGGCTGGGCCCTGACGGCGGGGGACACGGACGGCGACGGCCTCGAGGACGTCCTCGTCGGGGCGCTGGGCCACGGTGCCGGCGGCGCGGACGCCGGCGCGGTCTACCTCCTCCTCGGGGGGGGGTCGTAAGGCCTGCCGGATCGTCCCTCGGAGGAAGCCATGCGCGATGCCGTCACACTCTCTGCCATCACGTTGCTCCTCCAGGGCACCCCGGCCTGCGATGACGGCGAGGAGACCGGCGACTCCGACGCCGCCGCGGAGACCGGGACGTCCCGGGGCGAGGCCGGGGACACGCTCGCCGCCGCGCGGGTCCTCGAGTTCGACGCGAATGGGGCCGCCAGCCACTCGGACGCGATCGACCCGGCGGGCGACCGCGACGTCTACTTCGTGAGGCCTCCGGTGGGCACGATGACGGTGGCGTGGGTCGCCGCCTGTATCCACGACGGAGACCTCGTGCCCGACGCCGTGCTGCGTCTGTACGACTCGGCGGGCGTGCTCCTCGCCGAGATCGACGACTTCCCCTACTGGTCCTGGGGCACCGATCCCGGCCTCTTCTGGCAGGCCACGGACCCGGACGGCTACTACCTGGAGATCCTCGAGTGGAGCGACTGGGCTCCGGAATCCACCGGGCCGGAGGGCGGACCGGAGTACGGGTACGAGGTCCTCGTCCGGCAGGACGACCTCTCGACCTACGAGTGGTGCTCCAACCAGACCATGGAGGAGGCCGACGCCTGCTGGGACGAGTCCCGCGCCAGCCTCACGGACGACCTCGCCCTCTACTTCTGGTGGTTCGACGAGGTTCTCGAGGGCCGCCCCGAGACGAACCAGGCGTTCGGCGAGGTGGAGGCGCCCGGCGACGAGGACTGGTGGCCGCGGGGATTCGGCGTGGGGTACGAGGGATACGTCCAAGTCTCGTTCTGGGACGAGTTCGTCGGGTTGCTCGATCCGATCCTGTCCGTCTACGACGAGCACGGGAACCTGCTCGGCCAGACCCGGACGCCCGCCCTGGCGTACAGCCCTGCCTTCGGATCCCACGTCTGGTCGGTCGATCCAGGCATCGTCTTCCGGGTCCACCGGGAGGGATGGGGAAATCCGAACGTCGGCTGGTACTACCTGGTCGTGGAGGACGCGGCCGGGAACGGCGACGCGGGTGGCGGTTACTTCTACGCGCTCCTCGATTCCGGGGTCTGGATCCTGACGGGGGGCGACCCGTGGGAGGTGGAGCCCAACGACCCGATCGAGGAGGCCGCTCCACTGGACGTCCAGGAGAGCATCAGCGAAGAGAACGGCGCCTGCACCTACGCCCTCTTCGCGGGCGCCCTCGACACCCCGGACGACGCCCTGGACGCATTCCGCCTCGACTCGGCCACGGCCGGCGATCTCGAGGGTCGGTACCTGAACGTGTACGTCGAGACCGTCTTGCACGGATCGCTCCTCGACGCCGTCGTCACGGTCTGGGCCGACGCCGGGGACGGCTCGTTCACTGAGCTGACCTCCGCCGCCGCTTCACCCTCCGGGGCCTCCGAGGACGACCCGGCGGTCTGGGACCTCCGACTCGAGGGCGACGAGAGCCTCGTCGTCGGGGTGGAGTCCGAGACCGGACCCACGGAGAACGACGTCGCACGGTTCTACTACGCCGCCGTCGAGGTCTACGACGTTCCGTTCCACGCATCCCCGTCCCGCCGTGGGGGGAGCCCCTGAACGGGGTCGCGTGCTCGGGGGATGGACTCGCGGGCTACTCGAGGACCGCGGTGCCGTTGGCGGTGAGGGCGTGGACGTCGAACGGGCGATCGTCGGCCAGGAGCGTGAGGGCCGGATCGAAGGTGCTCTCCACTCGGACCTGGTACTCCGTCACCTTGGCGTTGGTGCCCCAGTCCATGTACACCACCATGACCTGCCAGGTGCCCTCGTCGGTCGGTTCCAGCGCGAAGGACGGACAGCCGCCCCACTTGGGAGCCGGGTACGTGCAGTCCCAGTTGCTGGCGCCGATCTCGACGACGCAGCCTGAGGGATCGCTCAGGTAGGAGCCGAGGAGGGCTGCGGTCGCCTCGGAGGTGGTGTCGATGGTGATGTTCGCGCCACTCGCGGCCTCGGCGGGCACGGTGAGGGACCAGACGTCCACGATGTCGATCGTGGTGTCGAGGTCCTCGTTCCCCACGGCGTCGCCACCCCAGCCCTCCTCCGTGTAGGAGGGGTGGAGGGTGCCCATGCCGCAGTACGAGTAGTAGTCCGCCGGGAGGAGCGAGAAGGTCCACCCCGAGGTCCACTCCAGGGCGCCCTCGGCGAGCGTCGCCGTGCCGGAGGGATTGCCGTCGAACGCGAGGAGGTGGATGTACGGGCCCGGGTAGTAGCCCCCTCCCCAGTAGGAGAAGTCCATGGCGTAGCCCATGCCCAGCACGTTGTAGTACAGGGTCCCGTAGCTCCGGTAGTCGTAGCTCTCCCAGTAGAGCAGCGAGGGGTTCACCGTGAAGGGGTCCACGCCCTCGAGGAACGTGTACTGGGCCACGTAGCCGCACTCGTCGGTGCCGTTGTCCTCCATGATCGTGGCGTCGATGGAAAAGCCGAACGTGCAGCCCATGCAATCCCCGGCGAAGGGCGTGCCGACGAGGTCGATCACGGCGTCGCAGCGCATGGAGCCGTTGACGTCCCAGTAGTAGTCGACACTGCCCGCGAGGGAGGTGTAGTCGGTGTCGGCGTCCGTGTCGGTGTCGACGTCCGTGTCGGTGTCGACGTCCGTGTCGGCGTCGGCCTCGGAGTCGCCGGTATCGTCCTCGCCGTCGTCGCAGGCGATCACCCCGCAGGACAGGAGGACGAACGTCACGATGGCGATGGTCTGTCTCATCTCGCTCTCCCGGGTGCCCGATCGGGTTGGAGGACGAACGCCCGCGGGGTAGCACCCTGGCGGGGAGCCTCCCGGACGGGCGCTCGCCCTTCGGGCAGAGGAGAGATCCCGGCGAGGAGGGGAGGGGAATGATGGGAACGACCGGACGCTACCGCCACGGCACCTCAGAAGTCAAACCGCTACGGAAGCAGGTAATCCAGGAACGCCGTGAGTGACGGCATGATCTTCGTCATGTCGAGACGGCGGATCACACCGCGGAGCCGGTGCCTCGATCGCCCGTGCTGCCGCACCTCCCGACACCCGCCGGGCCGTGTCCGGCTGGAGGAACTCGACGACGGTTCGCCCCGAGGCCCGCGAGCACTTTCCGGTTTCCTTGCGTTCCTCTGCGACTCTTCGATATTCAGCCGAGATGGCCAGTATCGAGGAAGAAGGCTCCCCACGGCCCGCCATAGAGAGACTATGGGAAGGCGTGGTCTGGACACGGCGTCTCTGCCCGGCTCGTGCGATGTCGAAGGCGGAGAGGCGGACCCGCTGCCGGCGGCCCAGCGGTGAGGCTCGATATCGCGAGTGGCGCCGGATGCTCGACGAGGGGGTCTACGCGACCCGCGCCGACCTGGCGCGAGGGGAGGGGGTGTCGAGGGCGGCTGTGACGGCGGGACTCCGGCGGTTGCTCTCGATGGACGGGTAGAGCTTCCTCAATCGCGCCTCTTTCCATGAGAGGAAGGCTGTGCTATAAAGGAAGCATGAACTGGGAACACGAAGCCGCATCGAGACTACCACTCCTGTTGGAGAGGTGGCTAAGAACGAACATAACGGTCGAACGGAGCGCGGTGATGGGGTCTGGCCGTCCTGACCTCGTCCTCCACTTGGGAGGTGATCGCCTCATCGTTGTCGAGGTCAAGGGCAGCGACGATGTCGCCACCCTGGAACGTGCGGCAGCCCAAGTCGAGAACTATATCGGTCACCAGAAGGGCGTCGGGATCGTCGCCGTCCCGTACATGGGACCGAAGGCGCGGACGTGGGCGGAGAAGGCCGGCGTCTCGTGGGCCGACCTCTCGGGCAACGCCGACATCCGGGGTGAGGGCCTCTGCATTGTCGTGTCGGGTCAGAAGAACCGGTACGCGAGTCCAGGGCGTCCGTCCAACCCCTTCACGCCCCGCTTCTCGCGTGTGAGCCGTGCGCTCCTGAAGGAAGCCGACCGATGGTGGAGGCAAGCAGACATCGCGTCGAAGGTCGGCCTGCCATCCGGGACGGTGAGCAAGGTCGTGCAGCGCCTGGATGCGCTCGAACTTATCGAACGGAATGCGTCTGACGAGATCCGCGCCCGGGCTCCCTCGGTGCTGCTGGATTCATGGGTGCAGCGCTACCGGTTCGACCACCACATCCTCCGTCGGTACCACATCGTCGCACGGAGCGGAGTTGAGGCCCTGGCCGCGCTCGCCGAAGCACTCACGCTCCGAGAGGTGAAGTTCGCCGCGACGGGGCTCTCGGCAGCTTGGCACTACACCGCGTTTGCCGACTTCCGCCTCAACACCTTCCTCGTGGACCAGCACCCCCTCGAACCCGAGGCCCTCGGGCTGCGTCCCGTGGAGCGAGGCGAGAACGTCTGGCTCCTCGTCCCTCAGGACGAGGGCGCCTTCTACGGGAGGGCCCAGCAGGGTATCTGGTGCGCGCACCCCGTCCAGGTCTACCTGGACCTGCTCTCACACCCGGAGCGAGCCATCGACGCCGCCCGCGAGTTGCGCCACCAGTGGATGACCTGGAGGGCTTGATGCCGGGCAAACCGACCACCGCCGAGGGGTACCCATCTGGCCTGGCTGAAGAGGCCCGCCGGATGGCGCTCTACGTCGCCACCATCCTCGGCGACCTTGGGAGCGACGTGGTCATCGTCGGCGGGCTCGTGCCTTACCTGATCGTGGACCAGGAGCGGGCGCCCGAGCGGCACGTCGGCACGCGAGACCTCGACCTCGGGCTGTCGCTCGGCGTGCTCGACCAGGAGCGATATCGCGAGATCAGCCAGCGGCTCCGGGACCGGGGCTTCGAGGCCGTGCTCACCGAGGAGGGCAACCGCCGGCGCCAGACCTGGAAGCTAGCCGAGGAGCGGATCACCGTCGACTTCCTCATCGGCCCGACGGGCGATGGGGCCCGTCCCGGTCGGCTCCAGGACCTCGAGAGCGACTTCGCCGCTATCGTCACTCCCGCGCTGCCATTGGCCTTCGTCGACGTGGTCGACGTCTTCATCGAGGCGCGCACGCCGACCGGCGAGCGAGCCAGCCGCACCGTGCACGTCGCGGGGCCGGCTGCCTTCGTAGTGCTGAAGGCCCACGCCTTTCGCGGTCGGGGCGAGAACAAGGACGCCTACGACCTCGTGTACGTCCTGCTCCACTACGGGGGCCGGCCGCTGGTCGAGGTGGCGGATCGGTTCGGGCGCATCGTAGACTCCCCAGAAGCGCAGGAGGCACTCCGCATCCTCGCCGAGGACTTCGCCACCGACGAGCATCTGGGACCGAAGCGCTACGCCGAGTTTCTCGGAGACCGTGACAATCCGGGCTGGCGCCAGGATGCCGTCGGCGCGATCCAGGAGTTCCTCAGGTTGGTACGTCGCTGATGGCGGCGTTCACAGTTCGCCGGCGAAGGCGCGGTGAAGGAGGGAGGTGAAGAGGTGGTCTGCCTCGGCGCCTTGGCGCCCCATAGCTACGACCTGGTCACGGTGCGCGGCGACGAGCGCCTTCCAGCCGTTTTGGAGGGGGAGCGGTGGGACACCGAGTGGAATCTCCGCGAACATCGACGCACTGAAGTTCGACATAGTGTTGGAAGGCTTTGCCCGATCGAACAGGTACCACTTCCCGGGCACTGAGTTCAGGTAGCCGGAGACATAGTCAGGCAGAACCGGTTTTTCGTCGAACCGAACCCGAATGAGGTACCCGGCGAAAGCAAATGGCTTGTCCAGCTCCCACACACCCGCCTTTCCGACGAGCTCGGGGCTGTTGGTCCGGTTGAACAGCAGGTCGCCGGGGCGAACCGTGTACTTCTCTTGGTCGGCCCCGGCGAGCGCGACGTGCTTGAGGTTGAAGAGGTCCCAAACCCCGTCGTAGCCAAGGTTGTTCATACGCAGAACCGGGAGCCCGACCCCGTCCGTGTTGGCCTTCTCGGCACACCCCTTCCCTCAGCCTCCAGGTTGGGACCCCACCCCACCCCCAGATCCCACCTCCGCTACCGGGGAAGTTCTGCGAGACGAAAGTGTGTGAGATGCGCGGGACGGGACACTCCAGGTCGGCGAGCACGTCGGGCGAGAGGTCGAGGAGCCGCAGGAGCTGGCTCACCCGCGTCCGGGTCACGCCCTCCCGCTTCGCGACCTCGGCGGTGTGGACGGTCACCGCCTGGTCGATCAGGCCGCGGAAGGCCCTCGTCCGCGCGAGGTGCCCCCGGAGCGCCGCCCGCCGGGGGGCCCAGGGATCGCCCCCCGGGTCACCGTTCGGTTCGTGTCGCCAACCTGGACGGCGCCGCGCTCAAGGCCCTGGAGATCCTCGACATCGACCCAGCTATCATCTCCACGCCCAGAAAATCCAACCTCACGCCCATGAGATCAGCGGAATGACCGTCCAAACATGACGCGTTCATCGTTCACCTACGTGTCTATCCCCAGGGGCCTGCCGGAGTTGGTGGATTGAGAATTCGTATCGGCGATGTTCCCTTCTGCTGGGTCAGGGAGGGCAGGCCGAGGGTGCGGTCAGTCGTGGGCTTCGACGGCATAGGTGACCGTCGTTGGGACGCCGTTCACGACGCAGTCGATGACGACCAACTCCTCGCTGACGGTCACGCTTACGTCTCGAATTGCCCTCATGCTGGACGGATCGTCGAGGACGTACGTTCCGGGCTCTGGAGTCGCGGGACGAGGGCAGGTCCCGCAGGAGTGGGCGAAAAGGTAGAGGATTGGAAGGGTCCAGGCAAGGGAGCTCGTGCCGGAGCGCCTGGGACAGGCGGGCTTGTGGATCATCGGCTCACCCGCGTGAGGGTCAGGCCGTAGTTCTCCGCGCCGGTGTCGCCATCGTTTATGAGGACGTGAAGTTCTGCCCAGTCGCCTTGTTGGGTGAGGGTGCCCTCCTCCAGCCACCCGACATTCTCCCGCCTGCCGGCCGACCCCGTGTCGCGGTCCTCAGCTACGGAGGTGAGCCTGAGGTCCCAAAAAGGGGCGCCGCACTCATGCGCCCAGGCGACGGTTGATAGGGCGGCTACGAAAATGGCCACCAAGAAGAAGCGGATTGCGTCAATTCGCGAGACCTGGTGGGATGGCGATGACCTGCCCCCATACGTTGTACCAGTTCTCATGTTACTGCCTCCACTAGCCTGAGGCCTGGGCGGGCCTTGGCGATGAGCCTGGCCTCCGGGGCGGGAGGCCGGTAGCCCAGCGAGCTGTGGGGGCGGTGGTGGTTGTAGTGAAGCCGCCAGTCCTCGATGATCGTCCTCGCCTCCTCCAGGGTGTAGAAGATCTCCCCGTTCAGGAGCTCATCCCTCA
>JBFYZZ010000226.1:0-16104 GCA_041309225.1 Deltaproteobacteria bacterium
CGCCGATCGCTCGGCCACCTCCAGGACGGGCGGCTCGCCGGCCGCCGGGCCCAGGGCGCCCACGGCGGCCACGCGCCGGCCGGGATCGGGCGACAGCAGACCGGCCAGGAGGGCATCCAGCTCGGGTGGAAGCCCCGGACTCAGGCTCGAGGGCGCCGCGGGGGGTGTGCCGCGGGCGAGCGCGTCTCGCCAGGCCGCGGCGGTCGTGGCCGGCCAGGGCCAGGCGCCGGTGAGCCGCTGGTAGAGGAGGACACCCAGGCCGAAGAGCGCGGACCCCTCGGTGGGGGATCCGCCAGCGAGCACCTCGGGGGCGGTGAACCGGGGGACGTCGAGGGGCCCACCCGGACCCGGGATTCCGGTGGGCGCCCGACGGGCGCGCCCGGCCCCGTCCACGACGAGGTCCTCCGGACCCAGGCGCCCCCCGGGTACCACCCGCGTCGGGACCAGCCCGGGTCCGAGCCAGCGCGCAAGGCCGAGTGCCTCGGCCGCGCCGAGGGCCGGGACGTCGGCCAGCGTGCCCCGTGTGGGGGCGCCGATGGCCAGGGGCCCCTCGACGGACTCTACGAGGGTCCGCCCGAGGTCCGGCTCGGAGGAGGCCACCGAGGCACGGAAGCCGTCGAGCGCACCCGGGCGCAGGCGGGCGGAGGCCGAGGGCTCCAGGGCCTCCGCGACCTCGCCGGTGGAGGGGTCCTCCAGGATCCAGCGCCGGAGGTCGGATCCGCCCCGCGCCTCGGACCGCAGAGTCCACCGGCCCGCCACGCGGTCCCCGGGACGACGGCCCATGCGTACCTCCAGGGGCGCTCCCTATCGCGCCCGGCCGCCGCCCGGGATCGGGCGGGCCGGGCTATCCTCGGACCGTGGTGTGGCTCCTGCGAAGTCCGGTGGTGGCGGCGATCCTGGCCCTGGCTGTCCGTGCGCTGGCGGCCACCTGGCGGGTGCGGCGCCTCGACGCCCATCTCCTCGACGGATCCCTGGCCAGGGGCCCGGTGGTGCTCGCCCTCCTCCACGGGGATCTCCTCGTGCTCGCCGCCCTCCACCGGGGCCGGGGCATCGTTCCTCTGACCTCCCTCTCGGCCGACGGCGAACTGCTCGACCGGGTTCTCGGGCGTCTGGGCTACACCACCGTGCGGGGCTCCTCTCGGCGAGGGGCGATTCGAGCCGGGCTGGCCGCGATGCGGGCCCTCGGCTCGGGCTCACCCGCCGTGGCCGTGGACGGGCCCCGCGGGCCCCTCGGGACCGTGCACCGCGGCGTCCTGGCCCTGGCGGCGACGAGTGCCCGACCCCTCGTGTTCGCGTTGGTCACGGCGTCCCCTGCGCTGCGTCTCCGGTCCTGGGACCGCTTCCGGATCCCGCTGCCCTTCGCCCGCGTGCAGATTGCCTACGGCCTGGAGGACGGCGTGATGGCGGGCCGCGACGCCGAGCGGCGGGCCGCCGAGGCGTTGGGCGCCCGCATGCGGGCCCTGGCGGGGATCCCGGAACCGGCTACCGGCCTTCGCCCGGATCCTCACCCGGACGGGCGCGGGGCTTGACCAGGCGGGCCCGGGCGGGGCGGCCATGGGCCGCCTCGGGATCGGGAGGCGGAGCGGTGCTGCCGTTGCCGACGTGATCGGCGGCGGCGCTGAAGTCCCCAGAGAAGCGCTCCAGCAACGTGCGGAGGCGGGAGCGGATGTGGCTACGGAGACCCATGTCCGAGACCTCGGCAGGAGATTGATCCGGGGGCGTCCTATGGCCGTCCCTCGGGGGCCGCAACGGGGGGGGGTTCCAATCCGGGCCCGGCCCATGGTATGACGCGGGCAGGTGGGTCCCATGGCACGCACCTCGTTCACCCTCGAGCAGGTGATCTGCTTCCTCCTCGACACACCCCTGTTCGAGGACCTGGACACCGCCGAGCTGTCCGAGGTGGTGGGGGTGCTCCAGGTGCAGTGCGTGCGCCCCGGTCAGATCGTCTACAGGGAAGGGGAGCCGGGCGACGGATGGTACCTGATCTGGGAAGGGCGCGTCGAGGTATTGCGCTCCTCCGAGCTGGGACCCACGCGCAGCGTCGAGATCCTCGGTCCGCACTCCTCCTTCGGGGAGACGGCCGTCATCGACGGGCAGCCGAGGGGCTTCACGGTCCGCTCGGTCGGCGACACGATGCTCCTCAGGATCTCCCGCCGGGAGTTCCAGCGGCTCCTGGAAGAGAACAATCTCGCGGCCTACAAGCTCGCGCTCGCGATGGCCCGGGTGGTGTGTCGCTGGCACCGCAGGGCCATGGCCGAGCTCGTCGAGGCCGCCGTCGAGCGCGATGCCATGGCCAGCGCGGTGCGGGATCGCCTCGAGCCCCTGGTGCCGGGCCTCCACCCGGTCGAGTAGCGGAACATGGCCTGGCCGGGACTGTGGTGGGTGCCGGGGATCCTCGCCGCGCCCGGCGAGTTCCTGCCCGAGGTCGTGACCCCGGCCGTGGAGGCAGCCTGGGAGGCGCACCACCGCGAGGCCGGGCTGTCCGGCCCGAACGCCGAGATCCCGTGCACGCCCTTCGCCGAGGACCTGGTGCTCTGCCTGAGGATGGTGGACGGACCGGCCTCGCGGCCGGTCACGGCGGCCGACCTCGAGGTGCAGGGGGTGTCGCTGCCCGCCGCCCAGGCCCGCGCCGTGGCGGCCATCCGGCGTGGCCTCTCCCCCGACCGTCCGGAGGTCGTCCGGGTGGCGGACGATCCCCGGGCCTACCTCCTGTCGGCGGCGGGCGACGGGTACGACCAGGCCGGCCTGTTCGACCCCGACGCGCTCGCCGCGCGGGCTGGGGGTCCCGTGGCTGTGGGGATCCCGGTGCGGGGCGTGTTCATCGCGTTCCGGCTCGCCGATCCGGACCTGGCCCGGATCGTGGCGGTGGGCATCCGCAGGGCCTTCGAGACGCTCGCCGAACCGATCACCGACACGCTCTACACCTGGGACGGACGCGCCTGGATCGCGTGGGGGCGGAGCCAGCCCGCCGACGCGATGCCGGCCCCGGATCGCCCCTCACCCCAGGACGCACGACCGCCGGTCCCCTGATCGGAGCGGCTACCCCCCCTGCGCGACGATCCGGGCCCACGCGTCGCGCAGGGACACGATCCGGTTGAACACGAGACCGCCGGGCCGGCTGTCCTCGCTGTCGGCGACGTAGAACCCGCGCCGTTCGAACTGCCACCGCTCGCAGGGCTCGGCTCCGGCGAGGGCCGGCTCCACCCAACCCGAGAGGACATCGAGCGATGCAGGGTTCAGGAGGTCGAGGAAGGAGGCGCCCTCCGGAGCTGCCGCGGGATTCGGTACCGTGAACAGGCGATCGTAGAGGCGCAGCGTCACGGGCAAGGCGTGGGCGGCGGACACCCAGTGCAGGATGCCCTGGATCCTGCGGCCGTCGGCCGGACCGGCACCGAGCGTGGCGGGATCGTGCGTGCAGCGCACCTCCGTGACCTCGCCGGTGGCCGGGTCCTTCACGACCTCCACGCAGCGGACGACGTACCCCCAGCGCAGGCGGACCTCGCGGTTGGGGGCGAGGCGGAAGAACTTGCGCGGCGGGTCCTCCATGAAGTCGTCGCGCTCGATCCAGCTCACCTTCCCGAACGGCACCGGGCGGCTGCCCATGCGGGTCGGCTCGTCGGGGAACCAGGGCGCCTCGATCCACTCCACGCGATCCTCGGGCCAGTCGACAAGAACGAGACGCAGGGGCCGGTGAACGCACATGGCCCTCGGCACCACGGGGTTGAGGTCGTCGCGGATGCAGCTCTCCAGGAGGCCCAGGTCGACGGTCGAATCCGCCTTGGCGACCCCGATGCGATCCGTGAAGGTCCGGAGCGACGAGGGCGTGTAGCCCCGACGGCGGAGCCCCGCGATGGTGGGCAGGCGCGGGTCGTCCCAGCCGGACACGTGCCGTTCCCGGACGAGCTGGAGCAGCATGCGCTTGCTCATCACCGTGTACGTCAGGTTCAAGCGGGCGAACTCGATCTGCTGCGGTCGGGTCGGGGGCTGGATCTGGGCGAGGAACCAGTCGTAGAGCGGCCGGTGGTCCTCGAACTCGAGGGTGCAGATGGAGTGGGTGATGCCCTCGATGGCGTCCGACTGGCCGTGGGCCCAGTCGTAGGTGGGGTAGACGCACCAGGCGTCGCCCGTGCGGTGGTGGGTGGCGCGAAGGATCCGGTAGAGCACGGGGTCGCGCAGGTTGAGGTTGGAGGCGGCCATGTCGATCCGGGCCCGCAGGGTGCGGGAGCCATCGGGGAACTCGCCCGCGCGCATCCGCCGGAACAGGTCCAGGTTCTCCGCCGGCGTCCGATCGCGGTACGGGCTGTCGCTCCCGGGCCGGGTGAGGGTGCCCCGCGTGCGCCGGACCTCCTCGGCGGACAGGTCGCAGACGTACGCCTTGCCGTCGCGGACGAGCGTCTCGGCCCAGGTCCAGAGCTGCTCGAAGTAGTCGGAGGCGTAGTAGAGGTGGGATCCCCAGTCGAACCCGAGCCAGCGCACGTCCTCCATGATGGACTCGACGTACTCGGTGTCCTCCTTGACGGGGTTCGTGTCGTCGAACCGGAGATGGCAGCGACCCGTGTAGTCGCGTGCGAGCCCGAAGTTCAAGCAGATGGACTTGGCGTGCCCGATGTGGAGGTAGCCGTTGGGCTCGGGCGGGAACCGCGTGACCACGCCGGTCACGCGCCCCTGGGCGAGGTCGTCATCGATCCGGGCGCGGATGAAGTTGCTGGGCTGCTCGGTCATGGCGTGCCTCAGGGGTCCGCGAACGAGAAACGCCCGCCGCACCCCTCGCATGAGGTGGACGGGCGTCGGGAGATGGCTGGGGAGGAAGGATTCGAACCCTCGGATGGCGGGGCCAGAACCCGCTGCCTTACCACTTGGCGACTCCCCAAGGAACCGCGGGCCGAGGAGCACCCGGCGAGGGCCACCGCGTAGCATCGGGCACCGGTGCGGTCAAGGTGCGGGAGCCCTCGGATCTGCCGCGGCGGGTCGGGATTCGCTATACTTGCTGACCATGAGGCATCGCATCGGACGCCACCTCCTCGCCCTGGTCCTCGGCCTGGCCGCCTGCGACGGCCTGGGCGACGGCGGTCCGAACGGCGAGGGCGACGTGGACGCCGACACCGACACGGATCCCGAGGCCTGCTGCGTCCACTCCGGCCTCCGGAACGTGGGCGGCACCTGGGAGTGGGCGTTCACCCGTGACCACGAGGAGGCCACGGGCGAGTCGGGCAGCTGGGACTCGTCGCTCGAACGCGACGGGGAGACCTTCCTCCTGTCCGAAGACGGGCACAAGTTCAACGACTGGACCTTCATGGAGACCTGGTGGCACACGGTCTACGAGTACACGTGCGACCCGCTGGGCGTCTGGCTCCTCCACGCGGAGACCGAGTACACCTACGAGAGCGCCACGGTGGAGGGCGAGGGGTGGTCCCAGACACTCTACGACTCGCCCGCCCTGGCGATGCCCCGCCACATCGACGTGGCCACCACCTGGACCCAGGAGGCCACCGGCATCATCGAGTCCGAGACGAGCGAGGCCGAGTTCACCTACATCACCGACTTCGCGGTCGTGAGCGGGGGCTCCACCACCGTCCCGGGCGGCACCTTCGACACCCTCAAGGTCGAGTGGGTCAAGGAGGACGAGACCGGCGCCTACCGGGCCGCGCCCGGCGTGGGCACGGTCTGGACCGGCGACGCCGAGATCCTGGCCTGGACGCACGCCCGGTAGACGTCAGGACCGGGTGCTCCCCGCGTCGTCCTCCTCGCGGATCGCGCGGGCCGCCCCGGCCCGGGCCACGAGGAAGCAGGCCAGGGCCAGCCCCAGGAAGAGTACGAGGGAGGTGCCCTGGCCAAACGCCCCGGCGTACCAGGCGGCCTCCTCGCTCGCCAGGAACGTCTGCCCGTGAGCCGTGTCGAGCCAGAAGCGCTCCCCGATGGAGATGAACTGGATGGGGGCACCCAGCGCCGGCTGTCGAAGCACGGCGGTGAGAATGCCGAAGATGGCCGCGCCGGCCATGAGCCCCGAGGCCACGAGCGTGCCCTGGTCTCGGCGGGCGTCGCGCACCCGATCGCTGCCCCCGGTCCGCCCCACGATCCAGGCGAAGAAGGCGCCGGCCAGCACGGCGAGGTTGATGGAGAGGGGCAGGTACATGCCGAGGGCGAACGCCAGCATGGGCACCTGCAGCATGTAGAGCACGATCGCCACGAGGCCCCCGAGGCCGTAGAGGAGCCACGGCTGGCTCGCCGGATCCTCGAGCAGGCCGCGCGCCACGGCGGCGAGCATGTTGGCCTGCGGGGCGGGGAGCACCTTCTCGTTGGAGACCAGCGCGCCGGTCGCGTCGGGGATCAGGAAGTGGTAGCCCGAGTCCATGATGGGGACGACGAAGGCCACCACCAGGGAGGCCAGCGCCAGGCCCGCGAACTTCCAGACCTGTTGGTTGCGCGGCGTGGCGCCGATCCAGTAGCCGATCTTGAAATCCGAGATGAGCGCGCCGGAGGTGGAGAGGGCCGTGCAGACGGCGCAGCCCACGATGAGGGCGATGAACATGCCGCCCGAGCCCTTGAGCCCCACGCCCACGAGGGCGAGGATGGTGAGCACCACGGTGATGAGGGTCATCCCGGACACCGGGTTGGTGCCGACGGTGGCGATGGCCTGGGCTGCCACGGGCGTGAACAGGAAGGACAGCGCGAACCCCACGCCCGCGCCCACCAGGGCGTACATGGCGGCCTGGCTCGCCGCGTAGGTGGTCCCGGTGGCGGCGTCGGGGGTGGAG
The DNA here is from genome assembly GCA_041309225.1 of Deltaproteobacteria bacterium. GTDB lineage: Bacteria > Myxococcota_A > UBA796 > UBA796 > JAFGLY01 > JAFGLY01. The sequence goes on from JBFYZZ010000226.1 coordinate 6,756, forward strand.
ATGCCCACCACGAAGAAGAGGAGCGCCATGAGCGCGGCACTGCCGAACTGGATGAGCAGCACGTTGCGGGGCGCCATGTCGGTCTGGGTGCGGGGCTGCGCGACCGCCACGCCCCCCCGCCCGAGGCCCTTGAAGCCGAGCGTGATGGACCCCAGGATGATCTTCCCCATCCGGATGATGGAGATGATGCCCGAGGCGGCGATGGCGCCGATCCCGATCGGCTTCACGAAGAACTTGAAGATCTGCTCCGACGACATGTGTGCGACGTCGTGGGTGGCACCGGCGAAGGCGAAGGGACCCGCGTGGGAGCCCACGAGGAAGACCATCGGGACGAGCACGAGGTAGGCCAGCACCGACCCGGCCGCGATGACGGAGGCGTACCGGAGGCCGATGATGTACCCGAGGCCAAACAGCGCAGCGAGGCCCTGCATCGAGATCTCGAGGCGGATCGCCGCCATCTTCTCGCCCAGGCTCCCGAGGAGCGCCCGGGAGGTCATCATGGGGTTCCAGGCCCGCACGCCCTCGACGAGGAAGTCGTACACCGCTCCCAGGCCGAAGCCGGCCAGGAGGATGCGGCCCGCGCCACCCCCGGTGGACTCGCCCGAGACGAGGATCTCGTTGATGGCCGTGGCCTCGGGGAAGGGCAGGTCGCCGTGCTGGTCCTTCACGAAGTACCGGCGCAGGGGGATGATGAGGACCGTGCCCAGCGAGCCCCCGATGAAGCAGGCCAGGAAGATCTGCCACCACTTGGGGTGGAGCTGGTTGATGTAGAGCGCCGGGATGAGGAACGCGGCCCCGGCCGCCACCACGCCGGAGGCCTGGCCGATGGACTGCACGATGACGTTCTCGAGGATCGTGCTCCGCACCTTGCGCATGCGACCGAAGAAGATGGCGAGGATGGCGATGGGGATGGCCGCCTCGATGGCGTTGCCGGCACGGAGGGCCATGTAGATGCAGGCCGCGGAGAAGATGCCGACCATCAGGAGGCCCATCAGGACCGACCAGGTGGTGACCTCGGCGCGGGTGTCCCCCGCCGCCACGATGGGCTCGTACGCCTCACCGGGTGCGAGCTTCGAGTAGGCGTTGGACGGCAGCAGCTTGGAGGGCTTCCGCGGAGCGGATTCCATGGGGGAACTCCCGGGTGGACCAGCGGGGGGAGGGCCTGTCCTATTGCGGGGCGCGGGGCGGGGCGAGCGTCACCCGGAGGGCCGGGTACCGCGGTCGCTTGCCCCGATACCGCCGGACCTGTAGGGGGAGATCCATGAACGCCACACGACGCGCATGGCTCCTGCTGTCCGTGGCCTGCCTCGCCTGGGCCGCCGTGCTCCTGGCGTGGCCGCCCGCGTTCTGGAGCCTCGTGTTCGACGATTCCTTCTACTACGGAGAGATCGCGCGTCGCCTCGCCTGCGGCGAGGGCTCCACGTTCGACGGCATCCACCCGACCAACGGGTATCACCCACTCTGGATGGTCCTGTGCACCGCGGTCTTCGCGACGCCGCTCGACGGGGAGGCGGCGATGCGCGCCCTCCTGCTCCTCCAGGTGCCGATGCTCGGGGTCGGGCTCGGGCTCGGGTGGACGGCCCTCCAGGCCACTCGCCCTCCGGCCGGGCCCGCGCTCGAGCGATCGCTCGCGGTCGGCGTGCTGGGCCTCCTCCTCCTCGCCGCGCTGTCCAAGGACATCGTCAAGCTCTGGGTCAACGGCCTGGAATCGGCTCTCGTGTTCGTCCTTCAGGGCGGCCTGCTCGCCCTGGCGGCCCGCCGGGACCTGCTCGATCCGGGCGCCCGTCGAGTGCGGCTCCAGGCCGGGGGCCTCCTGGCCGCCACGTTCCTCGCCCGGACCGACGGTGCCCTTCTCCTGCCCGCCGTGGCCCTGTGGGCCCTGCCCCGGCTGGCGCGGACCCCCCGCGCGACGGCCCGGGCCCTCCTGGCGCTGCTGCTGCCCCCCTCGCTCGTGGTGTTCGCGTTCATGGTGGCCAACCAGGCGTGGATGGGGTTCCCCGTCCAGGTGAGCGGCATGCTCAAGGGCGCGCCCCTCACGGTTCCGCGCGTCGTGGGTGCGGTGGCGGTGCTGGCCGTGCCGGCGGTGGTCGCCTGGCGCCTCCGGCGGCCGCCGGCCGGGCACCTCGGCATCCTCCTCGATCGCACCGGGTTCCTCGGCGTGTTCGCGGCCATGCTGCTCGCCTGGTACGCCTGCCTGGGCCGCTTCCCCCGGCTCTGGTACTTCGGACCCGTTGTGGCGTGGGCCCTATGGATGGCGGCCGCCGGCCTCGGAGACCTCCTGGCACGAGCGGCCGCCGAGCGGCCCGACGTCCCGCCTGCGCAGGCCGTACGGCCGCTCCTGGCGATGTTCGCCGTCGTGGGGCTGCTGGCGGTGGGACGCGGCGCGGTGAGCGTGGTGAGACCAGAGGCCGCAGCCCCGCTCCTGGCCAACCGCGACGCCGCGCTCCACGTCGCCCGCACGCTGCCACCGGAGGCCGTGCTGGCCTCCTGGGACGCGGGCGTGCTCGGATTCTACGCGGAGCGACCCGTCGTGAACCTCGACGGCGTCGTTCAGAGCGGCGATTTCCTCCGCGCCCTCCGGCAAGGCTCCACCCAGGCCCTCCTCGCCCCCGTGCCCATCGGGTGGATCGTCAACCACCATGCGATGGAGGGGGGACCGGCGGAACTGGGGCGCCTTGCGGCCCAACGGCTCGGCCCTCGGGCCGCCCCGCCAACCCTCGTCGGCACCTGGCCCTTCTCGGTGTTCGCGGGCGTCAACGAGGCGCTGCCTTCCGCCAACGACATGGCGGTCTTCCTGCTGGCCCTCCCCGGGACGCCCGTGCCCGCCGCCGCATGGCACCCGGCGTCGCTGCGACCCTGATGTCCCGAGGGGCGTTCACGACACCGAGGGCAGGTGCACGATCTCGGTGGTGACGTGGGTGTCGGACCCGAGACCGAGGTACAGGTGGGCGGGGACCGCGTTCCGCAGCATGAAGCGGAAGAACGAGAGGCGTAGCCGGCCCAGCCAGCTCACCCCGGAGACGATGATGTTCTCCTGCCCCACCAGCACCAGCCACCGTCGGGGATCGCCCGGCACCTTCACTCCCGCGTCCGCCTTGGCCCGTGCGAGGGCCATGCGGACGTCCGGGTGCTCCATGTAGCCGTAGTGGGCCCGTACGGAAGTGACCGAGCCGCGATCCTCGTCGAAGAGGAAGGTGGAGGCGTCGAAACGGGGCTGACGTGAGGTGCTGTGGAAGGGGACGTTCTCGTGGACGACGGTGAGGAAGACGACGTGCTTGGGGAGGGCTCCCAGGCGCAGCCAGAACAGGTGCAGCACCGGCGGGATCCGATCCTGCGCGGACACGACGGGACGTGACGACATGACCACGACGGAGCGCGGCATCTGGGGGACCTTGGGGTCCTTCTTGAGCTCCACGATCTGGGCGACGGTCTCGCACGACGGGGCGATGCGGGCGTACTGGCGCGACACGAGGGCACGCCCCCAGTGCCACGTGGACATGACGCCGTACAGAACGGCCCCCACCAGCAGGGGCACCCACCCGCCATGGAGCACCTTCAGGCTGGCCGAGGTGAAGAACAGGATCTCCAGCGCGGCGAAGGCCCCGAACACGGGCACCGCCTGCCACGCCGGCCAGCGCCACACGCGCACGGCGATGGCCAGCATGGTGATGGAGGTGACCAGCATCACGCCCGACACCGCGAACCCGTACGCAGCGGCGAGGTTGCTGCTCGAACCGAACAGGATCACGAGGAGGACCGAGCATATGCAGAGCGTCCAGTTGATCGTGCCGATGTAGACCTGGCCCTCGTGGGTGCTGCTGGTGTGCGTGATGCGCAGGCGGGGGAACAGGCCCATGGCGATGGCCTGCTGGGTCAGGGAGAAGGCGCCCGAGATGAGGGCCTGGGACGCGATGACGGTGGCCGCCGTGGCCAGGGCGACCATGGGGTAGAGGCAGGAGGCGGGCACGATGGCATAGAAGATGTGGCCCTCGGGGGCTCGCCCGCCGGCCCACACGTATGCCCCCTGGCCCAGGTAGTTGAGCAGGAGGGAGGGATAGACCAGGGCGGTCCAGGCGATGCGGATGGGGCGCCGGCCGAGGTGGCCCATGTCGGCGAACAGGGCCTCGCACCCGGTCACGGCCAGGAGCACGGATCCCATGACCACGACCAGGTGGTACGTGCCGGCGGTGCCGAGGAAGCGGACGGCATGCCAGGGGTTCACCGCGGCGAGGATGGCGGGGTGACGCACGATCTGCACCACGCCCAGGGCGGCGATGCACACGAACCACACCAGCATGACCGGACCGAACATGCGCCCCACGCCCGCTGTGCCCCGACGCTGGATCGAGAACAGGGCGACGAGGACGCCGACCGTGATCGGAACGACGACCGGCTCGAAGGCATCGGTCGCGACCGTGAGGCCCTCCACCGCGGACAGGACCGAGATGGCGGGCGTGATGATGCCCTCGCCGTAGAGCAGGCCGGCGGCCAGGACGAGGGCGGGCGTGAGCACGGCCACCACCCGTCCGCCGCCCTGCCGGAGGAGGGCCAGGAGGGCGAAGGTCCCACCCTCCCCGTGGTTGTCGGCCTTGAGGACCAGGAGGACGTACTTCAGGAGGACCGAGATCGTGACCACCCACAGGATGAGGCTCGCCACGCCCAGGGCATTGGCCGGCGTAGCCGGCGTCGGATCCCGGCCGTGGAAGACCTCGGCCACCGTATAGAGGGGGCTCGTGCCCACGTCGCCGTAGACCACGCCCAGGGCGGTGATGCAGAGCAGGAGCAGGCCACCCGGCCGCCGCGCGGGGATCCGGGTGCCCGTGCCCTCGGTGCCGAACGCGTGCCGTCGGACAGGGGCGTCGGACGCCGGGGGAGGAAGCTCGGTCACGCGCCAGCCGGGTTCGAGACGGGGTGCCTTATCCGTTCGGGGGCCCGTCGGTGGGGACCGACGCCGTGGCGGCGGGCAGCAGGATCGTGACGGCGGTGCCGGACCCCACCTCCGATCGGACATGGATCCGACCTCCATGGCGCGACACGATGGAGTGCACCACCGCAAGGCCCAGGCCCATCCCCTCGGGCCGGGTGGTGAAGTACGGATCGAAGATGCGGGGCAGGTCCTCGGGGGGGATCCCCACCCCGGTGTCGCGGACCTCCACCTGCACGTAGCGGCCGGCCGGGCAGGGGTCGCAGGCTTCCTCGAGGAGCACGTTCGTGGCCTCGAGCACCACGGTTCCGCCTCCGAGCATGGCCTGATCGGCGTTCAGGACGAGGTTCTGGAGCACGCGGGCCACCTGCACCGGATCGCAGGTCAGGAGCCAGAGATCGGGAGGGGAGCGGATCTCGATGCGGGCTGCCGGGCTCCGGCTCTGGAGGGCGTCGAGGCCGGAGACAACGTCTTCGAGGGCGACAGGCCGGACGGCCGGTGCACCCCCGCGGGCGAAGGTGAGGAGCCCTTGCGTGAGCTCGGTGGCGCGCTGCAGCGCCTGGTCGGCCATGTCGAGGCGCTCCTGGACCCGTTCGGGGTGGTCCGCGCACAGCCTCGCGAGGGAGAGGTTGCCCATGATCGCGGCCAGCAGGTTGTTGAAGTCGTGCGCGATGCCCCCGGCCAGGTGCCCGATCGACTCGAGGCGGCTCGAGCGGAGCCGCTCCTCCTCGGCCCGGCGTGCGAGCGTCTCGTCGCGCACGATGCCCACCACGCAGTCGGGACGCCCCTCGCGATCGAACAGGGCGGCACCCGAGAGCGACACGGGGAACGTGGTGCCGTCCTTGCGAGCGCCCAGGTAGGTCGTGGCGGGTACGCGCCCGACGACGAACACCCGCAGGAAGTCGGCGACCAGACGCTCCCGCTCGGCCGGCGCGACGAGGGTGCGGGCTCGCCGGGAGCAGAGGTCCTCGAGCCCTCCGTAGCCGAACATCTCGACCAGGGCGGGGTTCGCGTCGAGGATCGTCCCGTCGGCACCCAGGATGAGGATGCCGTCGGCCACGGTGTCGAACACGGCGCGGAGGCGCTGCTCCGAAGCGCGGAGCGCCTCCTCCGGTGCCCGGACCTCGCCGTGTTCGTGGTGGAGGTCGTCCTGCACGCCGCCTCCGAGAACCGTCCCGATCCCCTAACCCTGGCGGCGTCGGAACGGAGGCGGGATCCTCAGGGCCCCCGGTTGAGCGCGTAGAGGTCCGGGAGGAGCGAGAGGTGGCCGACCACGCGGTAGCCCGATCCGTCTCGGGGCCAGACCGCCTGCCACACCACCGTCCCGTCGGGGGTGACCTCGCGGACGGCGCCGTCCTGGCCGTACCCCTGGGTGGTGTTGCCGTTGGGCAGGCGGATGGCCTCGCCGACCTGGGTCGCCCACATGTCCGTGGACTGGTAGGCCCACACCCGACGGATCGTCTGCGTGGTGTCGTCGAGCTCGTACTCGGCGGCCACCTGGACCCCGTGGCGCCCGACCACGTGGGTGGAGACCAGGAGGGTGCCGGTGTCCGTCCAGTAGGGGTTGTGCTGGTAGGCGAACATGGAGTCGACCGGAGCGAAGGTCCAGGGGTCGCCGACCGTGAGCTGGCCCATCTGGCGGACGGGCTGTCCGGTGTCGAGGTCGATCTCGAACACGGTGTCGGTGTAGAACTGGGAGACCAGCACGGTGTTCCGGGTCTCGTCCCAGTTGCAGGTGTTCATGGCGCAGTACTCCGGGTAGAGTCTGTGCGCCCGGAACCAGGCGGAGCAGTCCCACTCCTGGGAGATCGATCCGTCGGGATCGAGCCGGGAGAGCTCGATCGTGCTGCCCTTGCGCGTCTCGAAGTAGAAGGAGCCGTCCGGCCCCTCGGCGATGGCCTCCCCCAGGCTGGGTACGGGAAGCGTGACCGACCAGCGGCCGTCGAGGGTCCGGCGCGTCACCGAGGGACGGCCGGATCCCATGCCGAAGATGTTCTCGGCCTCGAACCAGATGTGCGTGCCGTCCCGCGCGACCGTCGGGTAGAAGCCCATCATGTCCTCGGGGATCCGGTGGTACCAGACGATCCGGCCCGAGCGGTCGAGGATCTCGATCCAGTAGGGGGGGGCGTAGGTGTAGGAGCCGCTGGACACGACGATCATGGCGTAGTCTGCGTCGTAGGCCAGCTCCTCTCGGTAGGAGGAGATGGTGGGGGCCAGCAGGGAGCGCGGGAGGACGCCCGTGGTGATGGTGGCGGTCTCGCTGATCCAGGAATCCCCGCCCGCCGTGGCCCGAGCGCGGGCCTCGACCTCGGTCTCGGCCGGGACGCCCAGGATCACCGCGGTGCCGGTCGCGATGGAGGGGGCTTCCCGCCAGGGACCGCCGGAGAACCGGTACTCCACCCAGGCTCGGGAGGTGCCCGGATCGTCCCAGGTCGCGTGGATCAGGGTGACGATGTCTGCGTCGAGCGTGAGGGTGAAGCCGTCGAGCGGCGCCACGGCGGTGTCGTCGGGCCCGGAGGTGTCGTCCGGCGGAGCGGTGTCGTCCGGCCAGGAGGTGTCGTCGGTCGGTCCGGTGTCCGGGCCGGGGGAATCGCCCGGCGGGGAGGGAACGGAGGCGAGGTGGCACGCCGCGAGCAGGAGGAGGAGCATGGGTCTCCATACACGGAGTCCGCATCGTCCGCCACGGTGACGTCACGACACCCGGGGCGGGGGCGTCGCCGCGGGTTACCGGGCGGCAGAAGGAGGTTCCATGGCCAATCCGCGTCAACTCCTCCAGACCCTCGGGCTCCACCCCCTCGCCGCCTTCAGCCTCGTCGCGGTGGACTGGATGCTCTTCAGTGGCGACGTGGCGAGCGCGGGCGTAGCTGCGGCGATCACGGTACCGGTGGGCTTCGCGCTGGGCCTCGGCTGCTCGTTGGTGCAGCGCTACGGGTACGGGGACAGGTGGGGCGCCGCGATCGGCAAGGGGGTGGTGATGGGCGTGCTCACCGCGATCCCCACCGGCCTGCCCGGCATCCTCAACGCCCTGGGCGGTGGGCTGGGCGTGCTCCACCTGCTGCTTCCGTCCAAGGGGCCCCTTGCGCAGCCGGACGACACCGTCCCGCAGATCGTGGACATCACCACCGAGGAGGCCGCCCCGCTGCGTGCGATCGCCGGCCCGCCGCCTCCACCGCCGCCCGTGGGCGGCGAGCCCGCGTGAGGCTGCGGCGCCCTCAGTACGAGTGCTCGTCGAGCACGACCCGGCCCTTGAACACGCGGTAGATGAACGCCGTGTAGGCGATCACGATCGGCATGCCCACGAGCGCGATCACCAGCATGACGGTCAGCGTGCGCGGCGTGGAGGCGGCGTTGTACACCGTGAGGCTCCGCGTGAGGTCCCCGAGGGCGGGCACCAGGCGCGGGTAGAGCGAGAATCCCACGAGCGCCACGTGGCCCGCCACGGCCACCGAGGAGGCCAGGAAGGCGGATCGGAACGCCCCGCGCCGGAGCCGCATCGCCACCCCCGCGAGCCCGCCGAGGACGAGCAGCAGGGCCAGCCAGACGAGCCGGCGCCCAGGTGCGAACACCGGACTCCAGAGCGCCGCCATCGCGGTCGCGATCGCGAGCAGGACGATCCAGATCCCCCAGGAGCGAGCGGCGGCGCGGGCCATGCGGGCCTGGAGGTCGCCGGTGGTCTTGCCGGCCATCCACAGGGCGCCGTGGGTGACGAACATCACGAGCGCAAGGAGCCCCACGACGAGCGCGAACGGGTTGAGGAGGCCGAGGAAGGTGCCCGCGAACTCGCCGTCGGCATCGAGGGGGACGCCACGGAGCACGTTCCCGACCGCCACGCCGTACAGCAGGGCGGCCACGAGGCTCCCCAGCCCGAAGGCGAGGTCCCAGGCGCGGCGCCAGGCGGGCGCCTCGACCTTGGAGCGGAACTCGAAGGACACGGCGCGGGCGATCAGCGCCGCCAGGAGGAGCATGAACGCGACGTAGAAGCCGGAGAAGACGGTGGCGTACACGGGTGGGAAGGCCGCGAAGAGCGCGCCTCCGCCCGTGAGCAGCCACACCTCGTTGCCGTCCCAGACCGGGCCGATGGCATTGAGGTGGAGGCGCTTCTCGGTGTCGCCCCGGGCAAAGAGCGAGAGTACGCCCACGCCGAGGTCGAACCCGTCGAGCACGGCGTACCCGGTGAGGAGCACGCCGAAGAGGACGAACCACGTGGTCTGGAGGTCCATCAGGCCACCTCACGCCCGGGACGCGCCGGGGGGACACCGTGGCGCATCTCCCGCAACAGCAGGAACAGGTAGGCGGCGAGGAGCAGGGCGTAGATCGCACCGAGGAGGGCGAGCGAGAAGACCAGCTCCCCGGCCGACACGGTGACGCTCACGGCATCCCGGGTACGGAGCAGGTGGTACACGATCCAGGGTTGCCTGCCCACCT
>JBFYZZ010000227.1:0-9755 GCA_041309225.1 Deltaproteobacteria bacterium
CAGCTCGTCCCACAGGGCGTGGCCGTGCTCCACGCCACCGTGCTCCCAGAACTCCTCGCCGTGATCCGAGAAGAACACGACGGTCGCGTCGTCCCCGAAGTCCGCCAGGAGCCGGGAGACCTCGTCGTCCACGTACCGGACGTTCTGGTCGTAGCGCGCCAGCACCCAGGGACGGACCTCCTCCCGCCGCTCCGCCTGGACAGCGGTGAGATCGGCACGGCCGAAGGCCTCGGGCAGCCCGGCCGGTGCGTCCCCAGCCCAGAACCGGCGCAAGCGCGCGGGCTCGCGGTAGGGCAGGTGCGGATCCATGAACTGTACGAGCACGGCCACGTCCTGCCGGTCGTGCTGCCGGAGGAAGGCGGTGGCCAGGTCCACCTGGGCGGTGGCGCTCTCCAGCAGCCGGTAGCGGTAGCGGTCCCACCCCTCCTCCATGCCGGTCTCGCCCGAGAGGTAGGCGTTGTTGACGAACGCGGCGGTGGTCCAGCCCGCGTCGGACAGGCGCTCGGGCAGGCTCGCCACGGCGTCCCACCGGTCGGGGGCGACCCCCGAGAGGGTCGAGCGCACCGAGGGCAGGGTCCACGGCGCGGTGGAGCGGGCGTCGTCGAAGACCACCGCGTCCCGCGCCCACGCGTCGAGCCGGGGCGTGGTGTCGCGCTCGCTGCCGTACAGGCCCACGTGATCCCGGCGCAGCGTGTCCACGAACACGAGCAGGAGCCGGCGGGGATGCCGCCGTGGCACGTGCACCACGGGATCCGCCACGAAGACGTAGTCGAGGAGGGGATCTCCCCCGGGCGCGGTGCCGATGTGCAGCCGGGCCGTGCTCCCCCTGGACCGCGGCAGCTTGACGGTGAGGCGGGTCCAGGTGGCGGCGTCCACCGGGAGGGTCGCGAGCTCCGTCCACCCGTCGTCCCCCCGGAGCGACACCCCGATCCCGGCCCCGTCCGAGGCCGGACCCTCGTCGGCCGCCGGGAGCAGGATCCGGGCCTCCAGGTCGAGCACGGCCCCACGCGGGGCGGGGACGGTCCAGGTGGCCTCGGCCGGTGCGGGCAGGAGCACCCCGCGCCGCGTCTCGTGCGCCACGGCCACGCTCCGGAGGGCGAACACCTCCGGCGTCCGGCCCGTGAGGGCCAGGTTCATGGTTTCTTCCGTGCGGGCGCCCGGGGGATAGCGGACGCGGTACTCGCCCGCCGTGGGCGCGGGCCGGCCCCGGGCGGGCCGGATCCAGACGGTGTCCTCCCACGCCCGCCAGGTGTCCTGCAGGGGCCGGGCGGCGCGGTCGGCGTCGTAGGTGACCGGCGTGCCGTCCGCCCGGACCACCGCGAGGCCCGGTGGCGGGACCTTGTCGGAGTGGCCCCAGAACACGCCGTGCACGGGGAGTGCGGCCTCGTACCGGGCCAGCCCCTCTTCGGCCCAGACCTCGCGGAAGGGCCCCTGCAGGGGGACCTCCTCCGGAGGCGGGCTCCCCTCGGGGCGGCTCCCGGGCGGCAGGGACAGCGCCTCCAGGGCCTCCGGGTGCCGATCGAGGTGGAAGGCGGGCGGCGGTGGCGCCCGGCAGCCCGCGGCCGCCAGCCAGACGAGCGCGCCGCGGGCATTCATCCGGTGGCCTCCTGGTCGAGGAGGTCCGCCTCGGCCGCCTCCCACTCGGTGTAGAGCGCCTCCACGCGGGCCTCCAGCGCGCGACGGCGGGTGGCGAGGGCGGCGGTGTCCGCCCAGGATCCGGGGGCGCACAGGGAGGCGTCGACGCCGGATATCTCGGCCTCGATGGCCTCGATCTCGCGCTGGAGGCCCTCCACGCGCTGCCGGAGGCGGGCCTCCTGGCGAGCCTCGCGCTTGCGGGCGGCATGGGCGCTGGCCCCCGCCTCGGAGCGACCGGGATCGCGGGCGGCCGCTGCCGCCGGCTCGAAGTCCTCCGCCCGGAGGCCGGACCGCACCTGGAGGCGGCCCTCGTCCAGGAGGCCGACGTGGGTGGCCGCGGCCTCGGCCAGGGACCGATCGTGGGTGGCCAGGACCATGGCGGCGTCGGAGGCCGCCAGAGCCTGGCCGAGGACGTGGGCGGTGAGGGCGTCGAGGTGGTTGGTGGGCTCGTCGAGCAGGAGCAGGTTGTGCGGTCGGACCGCGAGGCGCGCGAGGGCCACCCGGGTCCGCTCCCCGCCCGACAGCGTGCCCAGCGGGCGCAGGGCGTCGTCGCCCGAGATGCCGAAAGCCCCGAGGAGCGTGCGGGCCTCCTCGGGCGAGGCCAGGGGTGCGGCCCCGAGGATCACGTCGAGGGCGGTGAGGTCCCCGGGCAGGTCGGCGGCGGAGTCCTGGGTGAACAGGCCCGTGCGCAGGCCCTCCCCGGGGCGGCGCCGGCCTGCACGGAGTGGGAGGCGCCCGGCCAGCGCCTCGATGAGGGTCGTCTTCCCGGAGCCGTTCGGGCCAATGAGCACGAGGCGCATGCCCCGCTCGACTTCGAGGTCCAGGCCTTCCAGAACCGGCGGGCCGTCCGGCCAGCCCACCACCGCGCCCCGGAGTGCCACCACCACCTGCCCCGACGGGGGGGCGGCCGGCAGGCGGAGGTGGGGGACGCGGTCCTCGGGCGGCGCCTCCACGGGCTCCAGGCGCTCGAGCGCGCGCTGGCGGGAGCGGGCCTGGCCGGCGGTGGCCTTGTCGGCGCGGTTGCGGTCCACGAACGCGCGCAGGCGGCGGGCCTCGCGCTCCTGGAGGACTGCGGCCCGGCGCACCTCCTCCTCGCGGCGCTCCCGCTCGGCCAGCCAGGCCGAGAACGTGCCCCGGAAGAGGAGGAGCCGCTGGCCCCGGATCTCGGCGATCCGGGTGCACGCGGTGTCGAGGAGGTGGCGATCGTGGCTCACGACCACCAGAGATCGGCGCCACCCGGCCAGGTGGGTGGCCAGCCAGGAGCGGGCCCGGACGTCGAGGTGGTTGGTGGGCTCGTCGAGCAGCAGGAGGTCGGGATCGGCCAGCAGCACGCAGGCGAGCGCCACGCGCATCCGCCAGCCGCCGGAGAGGGTGTCGCAGGGGCGGTCCCAGTCCGCCCGGCGGAACCCGAGGCCCTGGAGCACCTCGCCCACCCGCTCGTCGGCCGCGTACCCGCCGGCCAGCCGGAAGGCCTCCGTGGCCACGGCGAGCGCGTCCTCGGCGCCGCGCCGGCCCTCGGCCACCGCCGCCTCGGCCTCGGCCAGGCGGACCCGCAGGGGCGCCAGGCGGGCCATGGCCCCGGCGGCCTCCTCCCAGAGGGGCCGCGGTGGCGCACGCACGGCATCCTGGGGCAGGAGCGCCACCGAGCGCCCCGGGACCCGCCACACGCGGCCGCCGGCGGCGTCCTGCTCGCCTGCCAGCACGCGTAGAAGCGTGGTCTTGCCGGTGCCGTTCCGACCGGCGAGCCCGATTCGATCCCCCGGGGACACCACGAGGTCGGCATGGAGCAGGATCTCCCGTCCACCCACCGCGAGCGTGACGTCGTCGAGCCGGAGCATGGGCGCCTGTCTAACGGAGCCGACCGGCCCGGTCCCCCGGCGGCGGGCAGCGGCCCGCGGGAGGGAGGCCGGATATCTGCCCAGGGGCCCTGCCCATGTCCGGTCGTCCTCCGTCCGCCACGCCTGCCGCCAACCCCCTCCTCGTGGGCTGGCTCACCGCGCTGGGCCCGGTCCCCCCGCTGGTGGCGCTCGTCATCGGCGCCCCGGGTACGTTCCTGGGCGGTACCTACGAGCTGACGTGGACCACCGGTTTCGTCGCCGGCACCCTCGGCGCCGCCCTGGCCCTCTCGGGCCTGCTGCTCGGCCGGGCGCCGCGGGCGGCCCGCTGGATCGGGAGGACGGCACTCGCCGCTGTCGCACTGGGGGTGCTCCCCGCCGTCCTCACGGATCCGGGCATCGCCCTGGCCACCCTGCTCGCGGTCGGCCTGCTGGCCTTCGGCGTGTTCGGTCCCACCGCCCTGGAGGAGACCCCGGCCATCCGGGAGCTGCCGCCCGGGCACCCGCGCCGGCGGGCTGGGGCCGTGCTCTCGTCGTCCGTGGTGGCGCTGGCTGCCTGGCTCCTGGCCGGTTCCCAGCGCTTCCTGGAGAGCCGCCTGGCCCTGGCCCTCTGCGTGGCGGTCTTCCTCGTCGCGACCCTCCACGCGCTGCGCTGGGCGCTCGCCACGCTGCGCCACGGCGCGCCGGGGCGGCGCCCCTGGCTCCTCCTCCCCGCCGTGCCGGCGCTGGCGGCTCTGCTCACGTCCCCGCGCCCGGGCACCGCCGTGGCCTGGCTCGCCCTCGCCCTCCTGCTCACCGTCGCGCTGATCCTGGCCTGGCAGCGCTCGTTCGCCGCCGCCATCGCCGCCCTGGCCGAGCGGCCCGCTCGCGCGCTGGTCTCCACGTTCGCCCTCCTGTGCTTCGGGGGTGGCCTCGGGCTCGCCCTCCCGCCCGCCTCCGCCCATGCCGCCCGCCTGCCGTTCCTCGACGCCCTGTTCACCGCCACCAGCGCCTCGTGCGTGACCGGGCTCGTGGTGCTCGACACCCCGGGCGACTTCAGCCCCCTGGGCCAGGTGGGCATCCTGGTCCTCATCCAGGTGGGCGGGCTCGGGATCATGACCTTCTCCGCCGCGGGCACCCTCCTGTTCGGGCGCCGGCTCGGGCTGCGCGCGGAGGCCGCCCTCGCGGGGATCCTGGCCGATGCCTCGCGCGCCACCCTGCGCACCGCCCTCAGGCGGGTGCTCCTCGTCACCCTCGTGGCCGAGATTCTGGGCGCCCTGGTGCTCTCCGCGGCCTTCACCGCCGGGGGCGAGCCGGCGTCCACCGCCTGGTGGCGGGGGCTCTTCACAGCGGTATCGGCATTCTGCAACGCCGGATTCTCCCTGCAGAGCGACAGCCTCGTCCCCTACCAGCGATCCCCCCTGATCCTCCACACCGTGGCCGCACTCGTGGTGGCGGGGGGCCTCGGGCCCTCGGTGGTCGTGGCGCTCCCCGCCCTCGTCCGGGGCCGGCACGTCCCGCTCCACGTGCGCCTCACGGTCGCGGCCGCCGCCGTGCTCCTGGGCGCGGGCACGCTGTTCTTCCTGGTCGTGGAGTGGAACGGGGCCCTCGTCCCCCTCCCGGTGGCCGACCGCCTCCACAACGCGTGGTTCCAGGCGGTGACCCCTCGCACCGCGGGGTTCAACGCGATCGATCTCGCGTCCCTCGGGCCGGCCAGCCAGGCCGCCACGATCCTCCTCATGTTCGTCGGTGGCAGCCCCGCCTCCACCGCCGGAGGCATCAAGACCACCACGGCTGCGCTCCTGGTCCTCGCCGTGGGCTCCGCCCTGCGGGGCCGCGATGCCGTCCGGGCCTTCGGGCGCACCGTGGACTCCCACTCGGTGACCCAAGCCATGGTCGTGGCCACGATCGGCGCGGCCACGGCGCTCGCGGGTCTGCTCGTCCTCCTGCTCACCCAGCCGCTCCCGGCGGGCGCCCTGGCCTTCGAGACCATCTCGGCCCTCGGCACGGTGGGGCTCTCGCTCGGGATCACCCCGTCCCTCGACGCCATTGGGAAGATCGTGGTGATCGGCCTCATGTTCGTCGGCCGGGTGGGCCCGCTCACCCTCTTCCTCTTCCTCTCCGGCGCCGAGCGGCGCCGCAGCGCGGGCCTGCCCGTCGAGCCGGTCCACGTGGGGTAGGATCCGGAGTCCCAGGGCGCCCTGCGGAGTCGGCCATGCAGAAGCAAGTCCTCGTCATCGGCCTCGGCCAGTTCGGGATGTCGCTCGCCCGTGCCCTGGCCCACCGGGGCATGGAGGTGCTGGCGGCCGACCGGGAGCCGCGCCTCGTCCAGGACGTCGCGCCCTTCGTCGCCCGGGCGCTCGTGCTGGACGCCACCGACGAGGAGGAGCTGTCCGGCGTGGAGCCCGCCCGCCGCGATCACGCCATCTGCGCGGTCGGGCCGGAGTCCCGGGAGGCGTCCATCATCTGCACCGCCCTCCTCCGGCAGCTCGGCGCGCCGCACATCATCGCCCGGGCGACCGACCCGCTCCACGAGCGCATCCTCCGCCTGGTCGGAGCCCACGAGGTGCTGAACCCCGAGCGGGCCTTCGGCGAGCGGCTCGCGGCCCGCCTCGCCTTCGGCCACGTCATGGACGAGGTCCCCCTCGGCGCCGACCTGATCATCACCGAGATCCGCGCGCCCGCCCTCCTGGTGGGCCGCTCGCTCGTGCAGTTGGGCCTGCCCCGGCGCTTCGGGCTCAACGTGGTCGCGATCCGCCGCACCTCGACCGACGGTCGGGGGACCCTCCTGCTGCCCCGCCCCGACGATCCCATCCAGCCCGACGACATCCTCGTGCTCGTGGGCCGCCCCGGGGCAGCGGGCGAGCTCCTCAAGAGGATCTGATGCGCGCCGGCACCCTGGTCCGCTACGGGCTCGGCCTGCTCCTCGCCCTCCAACTGGGCACCGCCTTCGCGGGCGTGGCCCTCCTGGCCCGGATGGCCCCCGCCGTGGAGCGGATCATCCAGGAGAACACCCGCTCGCTCGAGGCCACCGAGCGGATGCTGGCCGCGCTCTCCGCCCGGGACGCGCAGGCCTTCGATCGCGCCCTCGGAGAGGCCCGCGCCAACGTCACGGAGGACGGCGAGGGGCGCGTCCTCGCGGCCATCGGTGAGCACCGGGAGCGGGCGCTGGCCGGGGACCCCGTCGCGGCGGCCGTCCTGCGCGAGCGCTGCCTGGAGCTGGCCCGCGTCAACCACGCCGCCATGGCCGAGGCCGACGCCGAGGCGCGGCGCCTGGGCAACGCGGGGGCCGTGACCATGGTCCTCCTCGGGCTCGGGGGCCTGCTCACCGCCACCGCCGTGTCCCGGCGGCTGCAGCGGGTCGTGGTCCAGCCGCTCGAGGACTTCGCCGCCGCGTTGCGCCAGGTGACGGCGGGCGACGGACTCCGCCGCTGCGCAGTGCCCCGGGAGGCCGTGGAGGTGGCGATCGCCGCCGCCGGCATCAACGATGTGCTCGACGCCCACGCCGATCGGCCCGATCCGGGCCGGGATCCCGGACGCCCGGCCCGGTCCGCGGCGCTCGGCACGCTGCTGGCCGGGTTGGGCCCGATGGCGGTGCTGGTGGCGCCCGACGGCGAGATCCTCGAGGCCACCCCGCCCGCCCGCGACGCCCTGCTCGGACCGGAGGGCGCCGACTTACGGGCGGCCATCGAGGCCCGCGACTCCGCGCGGGTGATGGACGTCCGCGAACTGCCCGGCGGCACCGGCGCGATCCTGGTGCTCGGGCCGCTCCCGGCACCCGCCAGCCCGCCCGATGCCCCAGTGGAGGCCTGACCATGGACCTCGTCCGGATCCCGGATCTGCCCCGGGCCAACCTCCTGGCCCTCCTGCTCGTGGGCCTCCTCGAGGCGTCGGCGTCCGATGCCCGGGCTGTCGCGCGCCTCGCCCGCCTTTGCGGGACCGTGCGCGTGCAGGCTGGGACCATGGCCGTCCTGCTCGTCTTCGACGGGCACGGCGTGGAGGTGCGGCCCGACCGCGGGGAGCCCGCCCGGGCCACGCTCAGGGGCTCCATGGCCGGACTCGTGGCGATGGTCACGGGCGGGGGGCTCGTGGCGCCGGTGCTCGCGGGGCGGGTGCGCCCGTCCGGCGACGTGCTTCTTCTGCTGCGCATGGCGCCGCTCCTGCTCCGCGGCGCACGCCGGGAGGCCCCATGAGGAAGCGAC
Organism: Deltaproteobacteria bacterium; assembly: GCA_041309225.1. Taxonomy (GTDB): domain Bacteria; phylum Myxococcota_A; class UBA796; order UBA796; family JAFGLY01; genus JAFGLY01. The sequence continues at coordinate 7,652 of JBFYZZ010000227.1, forward strand.
TCGAAGCCATCGTCGGGCCCGACCGCGTGGTCACCGATCCCGCGGAGCTGGAGGCCCTGCGCGACGACTTCACCGGCGAGGTGGGTGCTCCGCCCCTGGCGGCCGTCCGGCCGCGCTCCACCGAGGAGGTCCAGGCGCTCGTGCGGTGGGCCGGGGAGGGGGGCGTGCCCCTGGTGCCCCGGGTGGCCAATACCAACGTGGGCGGCCTGGCCCTGCCCGTGCCGGGGTGCGTGGTCGTGGACCTCTCCCGCATGGACCGGATCCTCGAGGTGGACGCCGAGGCGCGCGTCGCCGTGGTCGAGCCGGGGGTCACGCAGCAGGGGCTCAAGGACGAACTCGCCCGCCGGGGCCTGCCGCTCACGCTCGGCTTCTCACTGGGTCCCCCCTGGGCCTCCGTCCTCGCGAACTGCATCCTCGACGGGCTCACCAACCGCTCGCTCGCGCTGGGGTCGATGGGTCAGGCCCTCACCGGCCTGGAGGTGGTGCTCGGCGACGGCCGCGTGGTGCGGACCGGGTCCTGGGCGGTCCGGGGGGTGGCGCCCTGGGGCCGGCCGCCCCTGCCCGACCTGACCGGCCTCTTCGTGTCGTTCCAGGGCACCACGGGGATCGTCACCCGGGCCGCGGTCGCCCTGCTCCCCCGCCCCCCGGTCGAGAAGCGCCTGTTCGTGCTGGGCTACGCCTCGTCGGGCGTCTTCGGGGCCATGCGGAGCCTCGCCGCCTCCGGGTGCTGCGAGGACGTGGGCGGCCTGTCCTGGCCCACGGCCCGCATGATGCTGGGCGTCCCACACCCGCATCCCGAGCCGGATCCGGGGGAACCCCGCTGGTTCCTCTACGTGGACCTCGCGGGCGGTGACGCCGACGAGCTGGCGTACAAGGAGTCGCGGCTCCGGCGGATCCTCGACGAAGCCCGGGCGCACGGCGAGCGGTTCGAGGACCCGCTCCCGGTGCGCGACCTCCTGGCGCTCGATCCCGCGCTCGGCGCCTTCGCCGAATTCCCCACCGAGCTCGAGTTCCTCACGAGGCCTCCCGGCGGCGGCCTCGCCTGGATGGGTACGTACGGCCCCCTGGCCCGGTTCGAGGCGGTGGCCGAGGCCTGCGGGGCCGCGATGGCGAGCCACGGCTGGGCGCCGGCGGTGGTCAGCCGGGCCATGGCCGGGGGCCGGTTCGGGGTGTTGCGGTTCCTGGTGACCTTCGACCGGCACGATCCGGCCGAGACCGCCCGGGTCCAGACCCTCATGGAGGAGCTGCTCGAGCGCGTCACCGAGGCCGGGTTCCTCATGTACAAGACCCCCCCGTGGGCCTTGAGGAGGCTCGCGCCCCGGATCGATCCCGTCTTCCTGGACCTCGCCCGGCAGGTCCAGACCCTCCTCGATCCCCATGGCATCCTCAACCCGGGTCGGTGGCGGCCATGAGGCCGGTGTGCGCCCCGGCGGGTTACCAGAAGTGTGGAGAGCCCCCCATGCCCGACTGGAATCTGGATCCGGAGCTGCGCGAGATCCTCGTGTGCCCCGCCTGCCACGGGCTCCTGGAGGATCAGGAGCAGGGCCTCTCCTGCCCCCACTGCCATGTGATCTACCCCGTGATCGAGGACGTCCCCCTCATGATCCGGGAGGAGGCCACCCCCTGGCCGCCCATGACGTGACCGCCCCCGGAGGGCCGCTCACCGTCCTCGAGGTGGACAGCGCCCGGGAGTGGCGGGGCGGGCAGCGCCAGACGCTCCTGCTCGTGGAGGGCCTCCGCGCGCTCGGCCAGCGGGTGGAGGTCGCGGCCCCGCCCGACGGCGGCCTGGCCGTCCGCCTCGGGGGCCGGGTGCATCCCCTGCCCGCCGGGGCTGATCCGCGCCTCCCGTTCGCGCTCCGCGGCCTGGTCCGGCGCCTCCGGCCCGACGTGGTGGCCGCCCAGACCCCCCACGCCCACGGTGCGTGCGCGCTCGCGGGGCTCCTCCCGGTGGTGCACCGCCGGGTGGACGTCGCGGTGGGGCGCGGCCCGGCCGGCCGCTGGAAGTACGCCCGGGCCCGCCTGTACGTCGCCGTGAGCGAGGCCGTCGGGCGGGTGCTCGCGGCGGGCGGCGTGGATCCCCAGCGGATCCGGGTGGTGCACTCGG
>JBFYZZ010000228.1:0-7845 GCA_041309225.1 Deltaproteobacteria bacterium
ACGCTGTGGCCCTGGGCGGCCCCGGCGCCTGACGCTTTTGGGGCGCGGGGTGCTGGCGTCACGGATCCCCCCACCCTGGTAGGCAACGCCGCCGGATCCGTGACGCGAGGCGGCGGCGACCGCGATCGCGCTCCCGGTGGCTGGATCGGACCCCTCCGGCTACCGGATCCTCCCGTCCCCTGGCCTCCCACCGCCCCGAGGTCGCATGTCCCGAGCCCTCCTCCTCCTCGCCGCCCTCCTCCTTCCCGCCTGCGGCGCGGTCGACGCCGACGGCGACGGCTGGACCGTCGAGGAGGGCGACTGCGACGACGGCGCCAGCCTCGTCCATCCCCAGGCCACGGAGTACTGCGACGGCGTGGACGACGACTGCGACGGCCTCGTGGACGACGACGCCATCGACGCCGTCACCCGCTACGCCGACGCCGACGGCGACGACTTCGGCGACCCGGCCACCGCCGTCACCACCTGCGACCCGGGCCCGGACCTGCCCGCCCAGAACGGGCTCGACTGCGACGACGACGATGCTGCGGTGCACCCCGACGCCGACGAGCGCTGCAACGGGGCGGACGACGACTGCGACGAGGCGGTGGACGAGGACGCCGTGGACGCGCCCACCTGGTACCCCGACGCCGACGGCGACGACTACGGCGACCCGGCCGGCGCCGTGCGCGCGTGCGCCGCCCCCCCCGACCACATCGCCGACGGCACCGACTGCGACGACACCGATCCCGCGTCCTGGCCGGGCGCCGAGGAGGTCTGCGACCGGGCCGACAACGACTGCGACGGCGAGGTCCCGGGGAGAGAGACCGACGACGACACCGACGGTTGGACCGAGTGCGAGGGCGACCACGACGACGACGATTGGAACGTCCACCCCGGCGCCGACGAGGTCTGCAACGGGATCGACGACGACTGCGACCACCGGGTGGACGAGGACGCCGTGGACGCCCCCACCTGGTACGCCGACGCGGACGGCGACGGCTTCGGCAACGCCGGCACCGGCGTCCGGGCCTGCGAGGCACCCCCCGACCACGTCGCCGACGGCACCGACTGCGACGACGGCGATCCCGACGTGAACCCCGCTGCCGACGAGGTCTGCGGCGGCGGTGACGAGGACTGCGACGGGTCCGTGGACGTGGACCCCGTCGACGCCCTCACCCGCTACGCCGACCGCGACGCCGACGGCTACGGGAATCCGGCCGAGCGCGTCCGGATCTGCGAGGAGCGGCCCGGCTACGTCGCCGACGGCACCGACTGCAACGACGACGATCCCACCGCCCATCCCGGCGGCGTCGAGGCCTGCGGCGGGGAGGACGAGGACTGCGACGGGTTCGTGGACGAGGCCGGCGCGCTCGGCGAAGCCACCTGGTACGCCGACGCCGACGACGACGGCTACGGGGATCCGGCCACCAGCCTCGACGACTGCGACGCCCCCATCGGCTACCTGGCCGACGCCACCGACTGCGACGACACGGACGGGGACGTCCACCCCGGCGCCGTCGAGTCCTGCAACGACGTGGACGACGACTGCGACGACGCCGTGGACGAGGCCGGCGCGCTCGGCGAGTCCACCTGGTACGCCGACGACGACGACGACGGCTACGGCGACGCCTCCACGACCGCCGAGGCCTGCGACGTGCCCGCCGGGTACCTGGCCGACGCCACCGACTGCGACGACACGGACGCGGACGTCCATCCGGGCGCCACCGAGGCCTGCAACGACGTGGACGACGACTGCGACGATGCCGTGGACGAGGCGGGCGCGCTCGGCGAGTCCACCTGGTACGCCGACGACGACGACGACGGCTACGGCGACGCCTCCACGACCACCGAGGCCTGCGACGCCCCTCCCGGGTACCTGGCCGACGCCACCGACTGCGACGACACGGATGCGGGCGTCCACCCCGGCGCCGCCGAATCCTGCAACGACGTGGACGACGACTGCGACCTCGAGGTGGACGAGGACCCCGTCGATGCCTCCACCTGGTACGCCGACGCCGACGGCGACGGGTTCGGCGACGCCTCGGCGAGCACCGAGGCCTGCGACGCCCCCGCCGGGACGGTCGCCCCGGGCACCGACTGCGACGACGCCGATCCCAACGTGTACCCCGGCGCCCCGGAGCTGTGCGACGGCATGGCCGACGACTGCGACGCCGTCGGCTGGACCCCCGCGGACGAGGCCGGCGTCGTGACCTGGTTCGACGCCTCGGGCCTGGGGGAGGACGTCACCGGCGATGTCGCCGGCGGCACGCCCTCGGCGCCCGCCGTGTACGCCCTGCCCACCTCAGGCACGGTGGTGGTCTGCGCCGGCACGTACTACGTCCGGCTCACGGCCGCCTCGGGCACCCTCTCGCTCGAGTCCCTCGACGGTTCCGCCGCGGTCACCCTCGACGCGGCGGCGTCCGGCTCGGTCCTCGAGAGCGCCGCCGATCTGGCCGTGACCGGGCTCACCCTCACCGGCGGGCTGGCCGCCACCGGGGGCGGGATCCGCACCACCGGCGCGACGGTGCTCACCGACTGCGCGATCGTCGGCAACGAGGCCACCACCTCGGGCGGCGGCGTCTGGACGTCGGGCACGCTCGTCGCGTCCGGCTGCGAGATCTCCGGCAACTCCGCCCCGGCGGGCGGCGGCCTCTACGCCCAGGGAGCGGACGTCACCCTCGACTTCACCGTCGTGGAGGGCAACACTGCCATCCGCGGCGGCGGATACCTCTCCGAGGGCGGCAGCGGTCTCGCGTGCGAGGGCGACGCCGCCACCCGGGCGGGCTTCCTCGACAACGAGAGCTCGGCGGTCACCCTGGCGGGTACCGGGAACACCGTCGTCTCCACCGAGTGCGACTGGGGCGAGACCGGGTCCGCCGACGACAACCCGCCGGCCGACATCCTCTTCGAGGGCTCCGGCACCCCGTACGGCTACGGCGATGACGCCTCGTTCACCTGTTCGTCGAGCAGTTGCCCCTAGCGGGCGGCCAGGCCCGTGAACGCCGCCCGGATCCTCCGCGCCCTCGCCCTCGGCGGCCTTGCCGCCGCTCTCGCCGCCGGCACCCACGCCCTCCACGTCGGTGCCGACCGCGTCCGGCACGAGACCAGCGTGGACGACGCCATCACCTTCCTGCCCGACGGCGGCTCCCTGCGGGTGGTGGCGAGCGGGTACCACGAGCCGCTCGCGGACCTCCTCTGGGTCCGGGCGGTGCTCCTGTTCGGGGAGCGGTTCGAGGTGGACCGGGACCCGGCCTGGGGGCGCTGGCTGGCCGGCATGATCCGGGCCGTGGCGGCGCTCGATCCCGACTGGCGCACCCCCTACGTCTACGGCGGCGGCATGCTGCGGGTCCTGCACGACGCCGACGGATCCGACGCCGTCTTCTACGAGGCGATGTACGCCCTGCCCGACGACCCGTACTTCCCCTTCGCCCTCGGGATGAACCAGTACCTCCTGCGCGACGATCCCGTCGGCGCCGCCCGCTGGCTCGCCAAAGCCGCGCGGAAGCCCGGGGCGCCTCCCTGGTACGCCGCCGCCGCCGCCGACATGCTCGGGCAGCACCGGATGCGCGACGCAGCCCTGCGCTTCCTCCGCGAGGAGTGGAACCGCAGCGAGAGCCCGACCGTGCGCGAGGTGATCCGCGGGAAGATCGCCAGCATGGAGCACGAGGAGCGGGCCGAGCGGCTGGAGGCGGCGCGCGAGGCCTTCCGGGCCCGGCACGGGCAGGACATCCGGGACCTCACGGACCTGGTCCGGCCCAACGGCACCCTCCCTCCCGACCCGCTGGGCGGCCGCTGGATCCTCGCCCCCGACGGCCGGATCCGCTCCTCGGTGGCCGAGGCGGGCGAGCGGCGCCGCCTCCAGGCCGCCGAGCGCGCTCTCCTCGCGAGGACGGGGTGATCGGCGGCTCCGCGCTGGCGGCGGTCGGGCTGGGGGCCTCGCTCGGGGATCGCCGGGGCACGCTGGCGCTCGCGGTCCGGGCGCTGGGCGCGACCCCGGGCGTGGAGGTGGTGGCCGTCAGCCGCCTCTACCGCACCCCGCCGGCCGGCGGCGTGGCCCGCGGCTGGTTCCTCAACGCCGTGGCGCTCGTCCGCACCACCCTGGAACCCGAGGTCCTCCTGGCCCGTTGCAGGGCCATCGAGATCCGGCTCGGCCGGCGCCCGGCCCCCCGCTGGGCCGACCGGGTGCTGGACCTGGACCTCCTGCTCCACGGGGACCTCGTCCGGGGCGGCCCGGATCCCGTGCTCCCCCACCCGCGGATGGCGGACCGGCCGTTCGTGATCGTGCCCCTCCTGGAGGTCGCCCCGGGGGCGCGCGACCCCAGCACGGGCCGGCCCTTCGCGGTCCCGGCGGAAGGTGTCCGCCCCGTGCCGGTGGGCGTGCTGTCCGATTGCCGGACCCCCCGTCCCCGGCTACACCCGCCCGCCACCCGCCGGCCCCCTTAGGCCCCAGCCCGGAGCGCCCCATGGAGTTCTTCCTCGACACCGCGAACCTCGCCGAGATCCGCGAAGCCGCCTCCTGGGGCATCCTCGACGGCTGCACCACCAACCCCAGCCTCATCGCCCGCGAGGGGCGTGACTTCGTCGCCACCATCGCCGAGATCTGCGAGATCGTCCAGGGTCCGGTCTCGGCCGAGGTCGTGGCGCCCGACGCGCCCGGCATGATCGCCGAGGGCCGGCTGCTGGCCCGCATCTCAGAGCACGTGGTCGTCAAGGTGCCGCTCAACGTCGAGGGCATCAAGGCCACCCGGGCCCTCTCCACCGAGGGCATCCGCTGCAACGTCACCCTCTGCTTCCAGCCCGCCCAGGCGCTCCTCGCGGCCAAGGCGGGGGCGGCCTACGTCTCCCCGTTCGTGGGTCGTCTCGACGACGCCAGCACCGAGGGCATGGACCTCATCCGGCAGATCATGGAGATCTACGCCAACTACCCGCAGTTCTCCACCAAGGTGCTGGTGGCCTCCGTCCGCCACCCCCTGCACGTGGTCGAGGCCGCGCGGCTCGGCGCCGACGTGGCCACCATCCCCTTCGGCGTCTTCAAGCGCCTGGTCCAGCACCCCCTCACCGACCGGGGGATCCAGGCCTTCGCCGACGACTGGAAGAAGGTCCCCGACACCGACATCGTCGGCCAGGTCGGGCGCTGGCTCGCAGCCCACGGTCGTTGATCGGCCGGGCCCGGCGGTGCGGGTGATTTCCGGGGTTGACCGCGGCGGCCGTCCGGTGTATTCGAATGAACCGCGATTCAGGATCCCGCGCAGAGGTCCGCCCCCCATGTCCCAGCCCGAGGTTCCCCCCAGGGGCGACAAGCGCGCCCGCATCATCGAGGCCGCCATCGCGGTCTTCGCCGAGCGGGGCTTCCACCTGGCCCGGGTGACCGACATCGCCCACCGCGCGGGCGTGGCCGACGGCACCATCTACCTCTACTTCCGGAACAAGGAGGACCTCCTCCTCACCATCTTCGAGGAGAAGATGGACCTCATCATCGCGAGCCTGGAGCAGGCGCTCGCCCCCATCGACGATCCGCTCCAGCGCCTGCGGGTCTTCGCCCACCACCACTACTCCCTGGTGCGCCACGAGCGGGCGCTGGCCGAGGTCCTCCAGATCGAGCTCCGGCTCTCCAACAAGTTCCTCAAGGAGTACCGCCCCGCCCGGCTGTGGCAGTACCTCGGCCACGTCGCCGCGATCATCCGCGACGGCCAGGCGCGCGGGATCATCCGCGCCGACGTGGACCCCTTCCTCGTCATGTGGGCCTTCTTCGGCGCGCTGGACGAGCTCGGCATGCAGTGGATCCTGGCCCGCAAGAAGGCCAGGTTCAAGCTCGACGTGGCGGCCGACCAGGTCGCCGACATGTTCATCCAGGGCATCATGGCCCGACCCCAGCCAGGAGGTGGCGCGTGAAGGCAGGCGTGCTGTTCAAGCAGGTCCCCTCGACCGAGACCCGGGTCCGCATCGACGCGACCGGGACGGGCATCGTCGAGGACGACATCAAGTGGGAGATCAACCCCTACGACGAGTACGCGCTCGAAGAGGCCCTGCGCCTGTTCGACGCGAAGAAGGTCGACGAGGTCGTGATCGTCTGCCTGGGTCCCGGCAACGCCGAGCCCCGCCTGCGCGAGGGCCTCGCCCGGGGCGCCGCCCGCGCCGTCTGGCTCAAGGATCCGGCGTTCCAGGGCGGCGACTCGCTCGCCACCGCCCGGGCGCTGGCCGCGGCCGTGCGGAAGGAGCCCATCGATCTCCTGCTGGCGGGCAAGGTCGCCGTCGACGACGACAGCGCCCAGGTCCCCGCCATGGTGGCCGAGCTGCTCGGCTGGGCCCAGGTCACCTTCGTGAGCAAGCTCGAGCTCGACGGCACCGCGTTCAAGGCCACCCGCGACATGGGCCGCGGCGCCCGCGCGGTGGTGGAGGGCACGCTGCCGGCCGTGATCACCTGCGACAAGGGCATGAACACGCCCCGCTACACCTCGCTGCCCGGCATCATGAAGGCGCGAACCAAGCCCATCGCCGCCAAGGCGCCGGCCGACCTCGGGCTCGATCCCGCCACGGTCGGCAAGGCGGGCTCCCAGGTCAGCGATGCGAACTGGTCCCTGCCCCCCGCCCGGCCCGCGGGCCGGGTGCTCCAGGGCGAGTCCCCCGAGGCCATCGTGAAGGAGCTCGTCCGGCTCCTGCGCGAAGAAGCCAAGGTCCTCTAGGCGGAAAGGAGCAAAGGGAAATGCCCAGCGGAATCCTCGTCCTCTGCGACCACGACGGCGGCTCCTTCAAGTCCACGGCCCTCGAGCTGCTCGGCAAGGCCCGGGAGCTCCTGCCGGCCACCGGCGGCGGCGTCACGGCCCTCGTGCTCGGGCACGGCGGCGGCAGCGGCCTCCCGGCCGACGCGGTGCTCGCGGTCACCGGCCCCGACTTCGGCGTGTACGCCACCGGCCCGTGGACGGCCGCCATGCAGGCGGCCATCGCCAAGGCCGACCCGGCCCTGGTGCTCGCCACCTCGTCGGTCCTCACCAAGGACTTCATGCCCCGCGTGGCGGCCCGCCTCGGCCTGGGCCTCGCCACCGAGGTCGTGGGCCTCGGGCTCGCAGGCGGCACGATCGTCGGGCGCCGGCCGGTCTACGCCGGCAAGGCGCTCTTCGACGTGCAGGTCCGGTCGGTGCCCGCGCTCTTCACGGTGCGGCCCAACTCCTTCCCCGTGCCGGCGCCCGGCGGCTCGCCCCCGGTGACCGCGCTGGAGGTGACCCTCGGCCCGTCCGACCGCCTCACCCGCGTGGTCGAGACGCTCGCGCCCCGGTCCACCACCGTGGACCTCACCGAGGCGAGCGTGATCGTGTCCGGCGGCCGGGCGGTCAAGAGCGCCGAGGGGTTCGATCAGCTCATCCGGCCGCTCGCCGCCGCGTTCGGCGCGGCCACGGGCGCGAGCCGTGCGGCGGTGGACGCCGGGTTCGCCCCCCAGCCCGAGCAGGTCGGGCAGACCGGCAAGACGGTCAACCCCACCCTGTACGTGGCCATGGGCATCTCGGGCGCCATCCAGCACCTCGCCGGCATGCGCACCTCCAAGGTCATCGTGGCCGTGAACAAGGACCCGGAGGCGCCCATCTTCCAGTTCGCCTCCTACGGCATCGTGGACGACATCTTCACCATCGGTCCGCTGCTGGCGGAAGAGGTGAAGGCGGCGCTGAGGTAGGGTGGAGGGGCGGGCGCCGGCGCCGACCCCCCCTGCGTCCGGCGGCGGGCGGGCGTGCTCGGTCCCGACCCCCCCTCGATTGAGACAGCACCCCCCCCGACCCCCCTCCTATTGAGACAGCGCTGTCACAACGGCGGGGGGGTTGCCCACCCCCCGGTCTCACAGGGGGGGGGGTCGGGGCCGGCGGCGGGCGCGCC
>JBFYZZ010000229.1:0-5021 GCA_041309225.1 Deltaproteobacteria bacterium
GATCGCGTCGGCCGGACCCCGCTCGGCGAGGCGCTCCGGCGCCGGGGCGTGCCCCCGGGACTGCGCCCGTGGCACCCCGTGTTCTTGCGCGGCGACGTCCTCGTCTGGGCGCCTCCCTGCGAACCCGTGCCGGCCGCGTCCCCCCGCTGGTCCGTCACAGTGGTGGCGGGTGGAGGGATCACGCCCGGTGGATGGACGTGGGCGGCGGCGCTATAAGACCGCCCCGCATCGGGACCCCCCGGAGCATCGATGAACCGGAGAAACATCGCGCTCGTCATCTTCTTCGCGTTGCTGGTCCTGCTGATCTTCGTCCTCGTGGGCCAGCAGGACCGCGGACGTCCCGAGGAGATCACGTTCCCCGCGCTCTCCGAGGCCGTGGAGCGCGGCGAGATCGAGAACCTGACCTTCCGCGGGGAGGAGATCACCGGCGCCTTCACCGACGGCCGTCGCTTCAGCACCCTCGGCCCCACCGACTCCGAGTACTTCCTCAAGGTCCTCGCCGAGAAGGGCATCGTGCCCTCCTACGAGAAGGAGCCCAGCGCGGGTCTGCTCACCACGATCCTGGTGAACGGCCTCCCCATCCTCCTCATCGTGGTCCTCTTCCTGTTCTTCATGCGGCAGGTCCAGTCGGGGGGCGGCAAGGCCATGTCGTTCGGCAAGTCCCGGGCCCGCCTGCTCTCCGACACCGGCAAGCGCGTCACCTTCACCGACGTGGCCGGCGTAGACGAGGCCAAGGCCGAGCTGTCCGAGATCATCCAGTTCCTCAAGGACCCCAAGAAGTTCACCCGCCTCGGCGCCCGCATTCCCAAGGGCCTCCTCCTCATGGGGCCCCCGGGCACCGGCAAGACGCTCCTCGCCCGCGCCATCGCCGGCGAGGCCGGGGTGCCGTTCTACCTCATCTCGGGCTCCGACTTCGTGGAGATGTTCGTGGGCGTCGGCGCCAGCCGCGTGCGCGACCTCTTCGAGCAGGGCAAGCGCAACGCCCCGTGCATCATCTTCGTGGACGAGATCGACGCCGTCGGGCGCCACCGGGGCGCCGGCCTGGGCGGCGGCCACGACGAGCGCGAGCAGACCCTCAACCAGCTCCTCGTCGAGATGGACGGCTTCGAATCCACCGACGGCGTCATCCTGGTGGCCGCCACCAACCGGCCCGACGTCCTCGACCCCGCCCTCCTGAGGCCCGGCCGCTTCGACCGTCACGTTGTGGTGCCGCTCCCCGACGTCAGGGGCCGGGAGCAGATCCTCCAGGTCCACGCCCGGCGCACCCCGCTCGCCGAAGACGTGGACCTCTCTCGCACAGCCCGCGGCACGCCGGGGTTCTCCGGGGCGGACCTCGAGAACCTCGTGAACGAGGCCGCGCTCCACGCCGCGCGCGAGGAGCGCCAGAACGTCGAGATGCAGGACTTCGAGAAGGCCCGCGACAAGGTCTACCTCGGGGCCGAGCGCCGCTCGCTGGTCATGTCCGACGAGGAGCGGCGCACGGTGGCCTACCACGAGTCCGGGCACGCGCTCGTGGCGTACCTCACCCCGGGCGCCGACCCCGTCCACAAGGTCACGGTCGTCCCCCGCGGCCGGGCCCTCGGGGTCACCTGGCAGCTGCCCGAGCGTGACCGCTACAACGAGTCCCGGGACTTCCTCTTCACCAAGCTCACGATCCTCATGGGCGGACGGGCCGCCGAGGAGATCGCCTTCGACGCCCTCACCACCGGGGCCCGATCCGACATCGAGATGGCCACCAAGATCGCCCGGGCCATGGTGTGCGACTACGGCATGAGCGAGCGGCTGGGGCCCGTCTCGTGGAGCGAGCGCCAGGAGGAGGTCTTCCTCGGCAAGGAGTTCGGCCACCGCTCCCAGGTCTCCGAGCACGTCGCCCAGATGATCGACGAGGAGATCCGTGCCCTGGTGGACGACGGCCGGGGCCGCGCCCGGGCCCTCCTCCTGGAGAACCTCGGGGTGCTCCACCGGGTGGCCGAGGAGCTCCTCGAGAAGGAGACCCTCCTCGCCGAGGAGTTCGCGAGTCTCGTGGACGGCCTCCGGGCCACCCCCGCCCGGGCCTGAGCCCGGGCCGCTCTTGACACTCCGCGGCGGGCGCCGTAGGAGAGGGCATCCCGAATCTTCTACGAGGAGCGGTCCCGAGCGGACGGCTCCTTTTTTGTTGCCCGGAGCCCCGTGCCCACTCCGTCGGACCGCGACCTGCAGCACCGGATCCGCGACCTCCTCGAGGACGTCGTGGAGGCCCAGGGCTGCGAGCTGGTCGCCGTCGTGCTCACGCGCATCGGCGGGCGCCGCGTGCTGCGGCTCCACATCGACCGGCCGGGCGGCGTCGGGCTCGAGGCCTGCCGCCGCGTGAGCCTGGCGGTCTCCCCCCTGCTCGACGTCCACGACCCCATCCCCGGCACCTACGACCTCGAGGTCTCCAGCCCCGGGATGGAACGCCCCCTCCAGCGCGCGGTCGATTTCCAGCGCTTCGCGGGCTATCGCGTCCGCATGCGCCTGGAGCCGGGTTCCGGCTCCGCCCGCCTCGCCGGCGTCCTCCGGGGCATCGACGGCGACGCCGTCCTGGTGGAGACCGGCGACGCCCTCCAGCGGGTGCCGCTGGCGGCCGTGGCCCGGGCCCATCTCGTCCTCGACTTCGACGCGTACCGCCGCCTGGGATCGGCGGACCTGACCGACGGGCCGCCGGATCCCCCGGATCCGGACGACCCCTGACGGAGACCCTGCCATGCTGTCCGAGCTCGCCCGCCTCATCGACGCCGTCCACCGCGAGAAGAACATCCCGAGAGAGGCCCTCGTGGAGGTCCTCGAGAATGCGATGATCGCCGCCGCCCGCAAGCGCTTCGGCATGAACCGCGACCTCGAGGCCCACTACAACGAGGAGCTGGGCGAGGTGGAGCTCTTCGAGTTCCGCACCGTGGTCGACGAGATCCAGGACGACGAGAAGGAGATCCTGTTCGACGATGCCCGGCAGCTCGACACCGAGTGCGAGGTCGGCGACTCGCTCGGCATCAAGATGGACGTGGACGCCCTCGGCCGCATCGCCGCCCAGACCGCCAAGCAGGTCATCATCCAGAAGATCCGCGATGCCGAGCGGGAGATGACCTTCAACGAGTTCCGCGACCGCAAGGGCGAGCTCATCACGGGCATCGTCCGCCGCTTCGAGAAGGGCAACATCATCGTGGACCTGGGGCGGGCCGAGGCCATCCTTCCCAAGCGCGAGCAGGTCCACACCGAGACCTACCGCCAGGGCGACCGCCTCCAGGCCTACGTCCTCGACATCACCCGGGCCGCCAAGAGCCCTCAGGTGGTGCTCTCCCGCACCCATCCGGGCCTGCTCATGAAGCTCTTCGAGCTCGAGGTCCCCGAGATCTACGAGAACATCGTCCGGATCGAGGCCTGCGCCCGGGAGCCGGGCCACCGGGCCAAGATCGCCGTGTCCTCGACCGACCCGGACGTGGACCCGGTGGGCGCCTGCGTGGGCCTCAAGGGCTCGCGCGTGCAGGCCGTCGTGCAGGAGCTGCGCGGCGAGGCCATCGACATCATCCCCTTCCACCCGGATCCCGCCCGGTTCATCGTGTCCGCCATCGCACCGGCCACCGTGAGCCGCGTGTACATGGACGAGCAGCTCCACACCATGGAGCTCATCGTCCCCGACGACCAGCTCTCCAAGGCCATCGGCCGCCGGGGCCAGAACGTCCGCCTCGCGGCCCAGCTCACCGGCTGGCGCATCGACATCTACTCGGAGACCCGCCACTCCGAGATGAACGAGCGCGCCCGGTCGGAACTCTCCCGGGTGGTCGGGCTCGATGCCGACCAGATCGAGCAGCTCGTGCGCCACGGGTACCGCGGCGCCCAGAGCCTGTGCGACGCCGAGGCCTACGAGGTGGCGTCGGTCCTCGACATCGGCGAGGAGGCGGCCGAGGCCATCATCCTCGCGTCCGAGGACGTGGCCGTCACGCTGGAGCAGGAGCAGCCGGCCAAGGCCGACGCCGCGGCGGAGCCGGCGCCGCCCGCCGAGCCCCCCACCGAGGGGTAGGGGGTCCCGTGGAGCGGACCTGCGTGGCCTGCCGCAGGACCGGCGGCCCGGACGACCTCCTCCGCCTCGTGGTGGACCTCGAGGGGCGAGTGGTCCCGGACCTGGCCGGACGCCTGCCGGGACGAGGCGCCTGGACCTGCCCCACCACGGCCTGCGTGCACATGCTCGAGGCGCGGCGCGCCCTCCTGGTGCGCGCCCTGCATGCGGACGTGGACGCCGCCGGGCTCCTCGGGCGGGTCCGTGTCGCGGTCTGGGCCGAGATGCGGGATGCCCTGGGCGTAGCCGCCCGATCCGGATGCGTGCGGGGCGGTGCCCAGGTCCTGGCGAGGCTGGGTCCCGGGGTAGGGATCGTCGCTCTGATCACAGCCGAAGACGCCGCGAATCGCAGCATCATTGCGGCCGCCCGACGCCTGCCCGACGTGCCCGTCCACCGGGTCCCGCTCAGTCGTGTCGCCCTCGGCGCGGCGGTCGGTCGGGGACCCCGGGCGGTGCTCGCCATCGGCACCGGTCCCGCGTCCCGCCGCCTCCTCCGGGCCTTGCGCCGCGGAGAGGGCCTGGGTTAGCATCCGGTCTCTCCCAGGGTCGACGCCCGATCGGCAACGACGCGACACCGCGAAGAGGTCCCGTCGCGGAGCATGGCAGGTGCCTTCGCCTGCAGCCGGCGGGACCGGTCCGGGGAGATCGGCGGGGCGAGTTTCCCCGCCTCCCCTCGGGAACCGCATGTCGAAGAAAGAGATCCTCAGCCGATTGAACCGACCCACCGCCGACGGGCGATCAGCCTGGGGCCCCGCCGTGCGCCCCATGCCCGCGACCCCGCCGGCCACCGCGCCGGGCGACCCGTCCGAGAAGCGCGTGAGCAGCGGCATCATCCGCCGCCGGGTCCAGAAGGCGGACACCCCCGAGGCTCCGCCGCCCCCCGCCCCCGTGGTCGAGACCCCCCGCACCGCCACCTCGCTGCTGCGCCGTCGCGTCGGCGTGCCCGCGCGCC
>JBFYZZ010000230.1:0-6406 GCA_041309225.1 Deltaproteobacteria bacterium
CCGGGGTCGCCGGGGTGGCGGCGGTGGCGTGCACCGGGGCGGGGGGCGCCCTCCTCGCGCGGCTCTCCCCCGGCGCGCTCGATGCCGAGGGGGGGTGGGCACGCGCCCTGGCCGCCGGCCTGGCCCTCTGGGGACTCGCGGCCCTCCCCTTCGGGCTCCTGTTCGGCGTCCGGCCCCTGACCAGCTCGCTGCTCGTCCTGGTGCTCGCGGCCGGCTGGCTGCTCCGGCCCCCCGTCCGCCTCCCCCGGCCCGGTGGCGTGGGTCTCGCGGCCCTGGGGCTCGTCCTCCTGCCCGCGCTCCTGGGGGTGCTGGCCCCCACGACGAGCACGGACGAGCTCTACTACCACGTGGCCCTGCCCCTCAGGATGCTGGGGACCGGGCACCTCGCCGGCGGCTTCCTGCTGCCCAACGGCAGCCGGCCGCTCGCCCTCCACCTGCCGTTCGCGGCGCTGGTGGCCATGGGCGGCGAGGGAGCGCCGCGGGCGTTCTGCCTCCTCCTGGGCGCGGCCACGCTCGGGCTCGTCGCGCGTCGTGCGCGGACCTGGTGGGGGCCGTCGGCGGGATGGATGGCCCCGGCCCTCCTCGCGGGCTCCCTCACGTTCCTCGGGCAGGCCGGCGTGGCGGGCAACGACCTCGCGGCCGGGTTCCTGGTCCTGGTGGCCGCCGACGCGCTCGTGGAGGGCGGGTTCCTCGTCCCGGCCGCCCTCGCGGCCGGAGGTGCCCTGGCGGTCAAGTACACCGCCGCCGCCCCCCTGCTGCCGCTGTTCCTCTGGGCCGGCGCGGCGGCACGCCGGCCGGCGGCCATCCTGCGGGTCGCCGCCGCGGGCGGAGTGGCCCTCGTCTGGGTGGTTCCGTGGTGGGCCTGGAACCTGGCCGGCGGCCTTCACCCCCTCTTCCCCTACGCGGGCTGGGGGGAGGCCGGGGGTCTGGTCTTCTCGTTCCCCGAGAAGTACGGCCTGGGCCACGATCCGCGCTCCTGGCTGCTGCTCCCGTGGAACGCCGTGATGCGGGCCGAGACCGACTCCACCGTGTTCCTCGGCCGGGTGAACCCCGGCTTCCTGGCCCTCCTGCCCCTGGCCGTGGTCGCCGCGATCGGTCGCGATCGGCGCCTTCGGGCCCTGCTCCTCGCCGCTGCGGGCGGGTTCGTGCTCTGGGGGACCGGCGTCCAGTGGCTCCGCTACCTGCTCCCGGTCCTGCCGCTGGCCGCCCTGGCCTGTGCCGGCGGGCTTGCCCGGTTGCCGGCCGCGGGCCGCCTCGCGGCCTGGCTGGCCTGGGCGGCGGGCCTCCCGGCCAACGCGGGGCCGGTGCTGGCCGAGGCGGTGGAGCAGGCGCCCGTGGCCCTGGGCCGGGAGACGGCCGAGGACTACCGGGCGCGCCGCATCCCGGGCTGGTCCGCCGTCCGGTGGATTCGGGACCAGACTCCGCCCGACGCCCGCGTCGCCCTCCTGTACGCCTGGCAGGCCTCGCCCCTCCAACGGGAGTGGTTCGTGGGCTCGGTGGAGGACCACGTCCCCACGCGGTACCTGCTGGCCACCGCGGGCGGCCGCACGCTCGACGTCCTGGCCGATCGGGGCGTGGAATGGGCGCTCGTGGGCTCCCCTCGCTTCCTGAAGAAGGTCTACCCCTTCCTCCCCCCCGAGACGCTCCGGACCCAGTTCGAGGACCCCGCGCGGGATCTCTCGCGCCTCCTCGCGGCACGGGCCGAGCTGGTGTTCGAGGAGGACCGGTACGCGGTCTGGCGCCTCCCGCCCCCGGCCGATGCGCCGCCGCCTCCTCCGGGAGATTCCCCTGGCACGGCCGATCCCGACCCCGGATGACGACCCGCAGGTGACGAGCCCGCCCCGGACGGCGTAGGCTCGGATCACCACGCTCCCACCCCGCAGGGATCCACCATGCAGCGCAAGAGCCGGCGCGACAGCCACTCCTTCCAGCCCGAGACCCTGGCCCTGGGCCTGGGGTACGACCCGGCGCTCTCCGAGGGAGCCCTGAAGACACCGGTGTTCCTGACCAGCAACTTCCTGTTCGCCACCGCGGAGCAGGGCCGGAAGTTCTTCCAGGCTGCCTACGGCCTGGCGGAGATGCCCAAGGGCGAGGCCATGGGCCTCATCTACTCCCGCCTGAACAACCCCAACCTCGAGATCTACGAGGAGCGCCTCGCCGCGCTGGAGGGCATGGACCGGGCCGCCCTCTTCGCCAGCGGCATGAGCGCGATCTCCACCACGATCCTCGCCCTGGCCCGTCCCGGCGACGTCATCCTCTCCACCGCGCCCGTGTACGGCGGCACGCACTTCCTCTTCGACAAGATCCTCCCGCCGCTCGGCATCGAGGTCCATTGGACCCCCGCGGGCGATGGCGCGCCGGCCGGCCTGAGGGCGGCCGTCGAGCGATACGGCCCCCGCGTCCGGATGCTCTACGTGGAGACCCCCGCCAACCCGACGTTGAGCCTCACCGACATCCGGGCCGTGGCGGACCTGGCCGCCGGCGGCTCCACGCCCGAGCGGAGGATCCTGGTGGCGGTGGACAACACCTTCCTGGGGCCGGTGTTCCAGAAGCCGCACGAGTTCGGCGCCGACGTCGTGTTCTACAGCGCCACCAAGTTCCTGGGCGGCCACTCGGACCTGGTCGCTGGGGTGGCGATCGGGGACCGGGCCACCATGGCCGAGGTGCTCACCTACCGGACCATCCTGGGGAGCATGGCCGATCCGTTCACCGCCTGGCTCCTCTCCCGATCGCTGGAGACGCTCTCCATCCGCATGCGACGCCAGGCCAAGACCGCCCGCATCCTGGCCCGCATGCTCGCCGAACACCCCCGGGTCCGCAGGGTGTGGTACCCGGGGATCCACGAGCGCGGCACTCCCCAGGCGGAGCTGTTCGCCCGCCAGTGCACCGGCGCGGGCTCCCTCATCGCCTTCGAGATCGAGGGCGGCGAGGCCGAGGCCTTCGCGGTCCTGAACCGGCTCGAGGTGGTCCGCCTCGCGGTCTCCCTGGGTGGGACCGAGAGCCTCATCGAGCACCCCATGCGCATGACCCACGCCGACGTGCCGCCCGAGCTCCTCGGCGCCCACGGGGTCACCGAGTCCATGCTGCGGATCTCCGTCGGGCTCGAGCACGTGGACGACCTGAAGCGGGACCTGGCGCAGGCGTTGGAGGTCCTCGGCTAGTCGCGGTCTTTCCCCTCCGTGCGGCCCGCGTGTCTGGATCGGTGGACAGCGGAACACTGGAGGAACCGATGCACCGCTCCCTCGTCATCCTGGCCGTGACCGGCGCCGGCTGCGCCACCTCTCCCGATCTGCTCGACGTCCTGCCCGACGAGCGCATCGAGATCAACCTGCCCACCGGCGCCGAGGCCGCCAAGGCGGTGGATCCCGACAAGGCATGGGCCACCTTCTACCTCTTCACCGCCGAGATCACGGAGAACGTCAACGGGCTCGTCGGTGGCGTCCTCTACTGGGTGGGCACCCTCACCTCGACGTACCCGCCCACCTGGGTCGACGAGGACCGCACCGAGGCCTCCTGGGGCCCCTGGTCCCGGGCCCTCGATCCCGTCGAGACGCTGCTCTGGGTGGCGTACGAGCCGGCCGACGACACCTACGACTGGGGCATCGACCAGTGGCCCCGGGAGGCCACCGCGGAGGAGGCCCTCCCCGTCATCCTGGGCGAGGTGGACGCCGGCGCCACCCGTGAGGCGTCCTCGGGTCGCTTCACCATCGACTTCGACACCCGGCACATGCTCGATCCCACCGAGGAGGCCGTGGGCTTCTTCACCGTGGATTACGCCATCCGGGAGGACGGGGCGTCGGGCTGGGCCACCTTCGAGGACTTCGGACCCGAGGGCATCGACGCCGCCTACTTCTACGACCAGACCCGGGACGGCGAGGGGTCCATGGACCTCACCGTGGAGAGCGATCTCACGCCCGGGTTGGGCACCGGCCTCACCGAGACCTGGGACGTCCACAGCCGCTGGCTGCCCACCGGCGCGGGCCGTGCCGACGTCGTCGTGAGCGGTGGCGACCTCGGCGCACTCACCGGGCACGCCGTCGAGTGCTGGAGCGCTTCCTTCGAGCGGATCTACTACACCGACGACTTCAGCGGCACCGTCGAGGGCGACGAGGCGCTCTGCGTGTACTAGCCTCGGGCTCCTTGGGAGCCCGCGCCCCGCAAGGAGCGCGGGCTACTCGCCCGTGCAGTCGTAGGTGACGATCACCGTGTCGGTGTCGCCGTCGCCCTCGCAGTCGCGCACGTAGACCTCGACCTCGATCGTCTGGGTGTCGGTCTTCCCGTAGGTGGCGGGCACGCCCGAGACCACCAGCGACGGTGTGTCGGTGTCTTCGTCCTGGAGGGTGGCGTAGGTGTCGCCACTCAGGATGGTCCACTCATAGATGATCGTGTCGCCGTCGGCGTCGTCGGAGCCGGTGCCGTCGAGGGTGAACACCACCGTGGTGCAGTCGCCGCAGAGGTAGCCGTACCCCGTGGCGGTGCACTCGCCGGTGGCGTCGTAGGAGCCGTCGGGACCGGCGTTGGCGGTGGGCGCGTGGTTGGTGAAGCCGCGCGCCGCCACGGACACGGAGACCGTGTCCATGTCGCTCAAGTCGGTGCCGTCGCCCACCACGAGCCCGAAGGTGAAGGTGCCGACCTCGTCGGGCACGAAGACGGGCGAGGGTTCGGTCTCCTCGTCGATGTCGGTGGTGTCGAGGATGCTGCCGCTCGGGGCCGACTCGAGGGTCCAGTCGTAGGAGACGATGGGATCGCCGTCGGGGTCGTAGGAGTCGGTGCCGTCGAGCAGGATCTCCTCGCAGACGGAGGCCGTGCCCGTGCTGATCACCTCGGCCACCGCGATGGGCGCCGTGTTCTCGATGATGCCGTCGCAGTCGTCGTCCACGCCGGGCTGGGTGTCCGGGGCCCCGGGGTAGGTGGCGGGGTTCTCGTCGTCGCAGTCGCCGTCGTCGACCGTGTATCCGTCGCCGTCGTGGTCGATGTCGGTGCACATCTCGTTCACGGACCCGGGCGTGCCGTGCTCGCCGCGGGCGCCGATCTCGGTCTGCTGCGGGCACCAGTTGGCGGGATCGTCGTTTTCGTCGGCGTCGTAGTAGTACGGGTCGAGACCCTGGGCATAGCCCGTCGTGAGGTCCCACCCCGACCCCGTGCTGTACTCGACGCCGTCCATCACGACCGAGTCGGCCTCGAGCCAGATCTCGTCGGCCGTGTTGTCGAGCGTGAAGTCGCTGTAGTCGTAGACGTAGTCGGCCGCGACCCCGCCCGTGCGCCACGCCGTGCCCGTGACCGCCAGCATGAGGTACTGCCCGGCGGGGACCAGCGTGTACTCGCCGACCGTGAAGGACTGGCCGCCGTCGTCGTAGATGGTCCAGGCGTCCATGTAGATGTTGCGGGTCGTGGTGTTGTAGACCTCGAACCACTCGCCGACCGCGTCGGAGACCCCCACGGGGTCGTTGGTGATCTCGGTGACGATGATGTCGCCGTAGGCGAACCAGTCCTCGTCCACGAAATCGTCGCAGTCGTCGTCCACCTCGTTCTGGGACTCGGAGGCGCCCGGGTGGACGCTGGCGTCCTCGTCGTCGCAGTCGCCGTCGCAGATGCTGTAGCCGTCGGCGTCGGCGTCGTCGTCGACCCCCTCGTCGATCTCTCCGTCGCCGTCGTTGTCGAGGCCGTCGCACTCCTCGTTGTCGATGCAGTCGGCGACCCCGTCGCCGTCGGTGTCCGGGTAGCCCTCGTCGGCGGTGCCGTCGCCGTCGTTGTCGAGGCCGTCGCACTCCTCCTCGTCGAGGCAGTCCTTGATCCCGTCGCCGTCGGTGTCGGGGAAGTCCTCGTCCACCTCGCCGTCGCCGTCGTTGTCGACCCCGTCGCAGACCTCCTCGGACACGCAGTCGGCCACCCCGTCGCCGTCGGTGTCCGGGTAGCCCTCGTCGACCGTGCCGTCGCCGTCGTTGTCGAGGCCGTCGCACTCCTCGGTGTCCATGCAGTCGGCGGTGCCGTCGCCGTCGGTGTCGGAGAAGTCCTCGTCCACCTCGCCGTCGCCGTCGTTGTCGAGGCCGTCGCAGTCTTCGGCGTCGATGCAGTCGGCGGTGCCGTCGGAGTCGGAGTCGGGATAGTCCTCGTCCACCCGGCCGTCGCCGTCGTTGTCGAGGCCGTCGCACTCCTCGGTGTCCACACAGTCGGCGATCCCGTCGCGGTCGGTGTCGGGGAAGCCCTCGTCCACGCGGCCGTCGCCGTTGTCGTCGTCGCCGTTGCAGATTTCGGGATCCATGCAGTCGGCGGTGCCGTCGCCGTCGGTGTCGGGGAAGTCCTCGTCCACCTCGCCGTCGCCGTCGTTGTCGAGGCCGTCGCACTCCTCGGTGTCCACACAGTCGGCGATCCCGTCGCGGTCGGTGTCGGGGAAGCCCTCGTCCAC
>JBFYZZ010000231.1:0-3710 GCA_041309225.1 Deltaproteobacteria bacterium
ACGCTCTTCCGATCTGGGCGACGGCACGCTGGACCTCGACCTCGGCGCCGGCTCCGTGGGCGCGGCCCGTGCGGCCGTCGGCCCCGGGAGCGCCACCTGGACCGTCCTCACCGCCACGCCCGAGGCCCTCGCGGGGCTCGACGTGCCCGGGGTGCTCGCCGCGGCGGCCACGCTCCCGCCGGTGCGGGTGGGCGGAGGCGAGGCGCTCTGGTCGGCCGACGCTCCGCCCATGGGGCCCGCCCCCGCCTCCCCCTGGGGCAACGCCTGGAGCCAGCCGGCCGGCACCGGCTGGGGATCGTCACCGGACCTCGTGGGCCTGTGGGCCGGGCGGATGGCCCCGCCCGCCGGCGCGGTGGACGTGGTCCTCTTCCTGGACGCGAACGGCCGGGCCCGCCTGGAGCGCCGCGCCGCCCACGGGACCTCGGTCCAGGAGGGCTCCTGGGCCGTCCGCGCGGGGGAGCTGAAGGTGGACCTCCTTGCGGGCGATCCCTGGACCACGCCCTACACCGTGGGGCCCGCGACCCTGTCCGTCGTGCTCGACCGGCAGTCCGTGGTCCTCGTGCGCCGGCGGTAGGGAGCCGGCATGGACCCCTGGGACGGGATCCGGGATCGCCTGCCGCCGGACCTCCACCCCCTGGCGCGGACCCTCCTCCCCCGGCGGGTGGCCCGCATGCTCGAGGTGCTCGACCGGCGCCTGGGTTCGGTGGTGCTCGTCGTGGAGGCGGTCCGGAAGCGACACAACGTGAGCGCCATCCTCAGGACGGCCGACGCCTTCGGCCTGCACGAGGTCCACCTGGTCACCGGCGGCTTCCGGCCGAGCGCCGGGGCGGCGCGGGGCTCCGAGCGGTGGCTGCACCTCGTCCGCCACCCCACCGTCGCCGCCAGCGCGGCGAACCTGCGGGCCCGGGGTTTCCGAATCGTCGTTGCGGACCTCGGGGAGGCGCCGTGGACGCCCGAGTCCGTGCCGGTGGACCGGCCCCTGGCCGTTCTGTTCGGCTCGGAGCTCACGGGGGTATCGGCCGAAGCGCGCGCGCTGGCGGACGGCGCGGTCCACGTGCCGATGCACGGGTTCGTGGAGTCCCTGAACGTGTCCGTGGCCGCGGCGCTGGTGACCCGTGCGGTGGCCGAACGGCGGCGGGCCGTGGCAGGCGCCGACCTCGCCCCCGACGCCCGCCGGGCGGCCCTGGAGGCGTGGCTGAGGCGCGAGGCCACCTGGCTGGCCGCCGCGCGGGTGCGCCACGGCCTCGACCCGGCGGGCGATCCGTAGCTCCCGAGGGCGGATCAGTTCTCGTGGAGGACGGCGCGGCCCCGCAGCAGGCGGGCACGGCGGTCGGGCGCCGGGGGGACGGCCCGCTCGGGCGGGTGGGCGAGGAGCCCCTGGAGGCGATCCGCGACGGGACCCCCCTCGGCGCCGGCCCCCTGCGCGTCGGGCGTGGGGTCGGGCTCGGCCTCGTCGTCGCCGGACCCGGCCGGATCGTCCGACCGGCCGCCGGGGGGCCCGAAGCGGCGCAGCTCGTCGAGGAAGGTGAGCGTGCGCGGATCGCACCGCTCCACGTAGAGCACGCCGTCGAGGTGGTCGCACTCGTGCTGCACCGCCACGGCGGGAAACCCCTCGATCTCGAGCGTGATCCGCTCCCCGGCCTCGTTCCAGGCGTCCACGCGCACGGCCGCCACCCGCTCCACCAGGGCCCGGAGCCCGGGCACCGAGAGGCAGCCCTCCCAGGTCCGGACACGATCGCCCGTGAGCCAGGTGAGCTCGGGGTTCACGAGCACCAGCGGGGCGGCGCCCTCCTCCGCGGCCAGGACCACGAGGCGCACGGACGCGTGCACCTGGGGCGCGGCCAGCCCGGCGCCCTCGTACTCCGCCAGCGTCTCGATCATGTCGGCGACGAGGCGCAAGATCCCGGGATCCCGGATCTGGTCGGGCGGGATGGGGTGGGCGACCTCGCGGAGGACGGGGTGACCCATGCAGGCGATCTTGAGGATGGCCATGTGTGTTCCATCGGGCAGGGGCCGGCTGTCTAACCGGGTCGCGCCCGGGCGGTGGTGGCCGCTATGCGGTTGCCCGTGCCGGACGCGATGGGTATGGACGGCCGTGAGGGTTCCACCGCATCTCCCTCACCCGGAGGATCCATGGCCGATCGCGCCAGCATGTGGAAGGACAACGTCCTCGAGCGCCATCTTCCAGACGCCCCCGTCTTCTACACCGACTCCGCCTGCATCGTCTGTTCGGTCTGCGGCGACGCCGCACCCGACAACTTCGGTCCCAGCGACGAGGACGACCACTACCGCGTCTTCCACCAGCCGAGGGACGCCGAGGAGATCGAGAAGTGTCGAGAGGCGATGGAGAACTGCCCCGTGTCCGCCATCGGCGACGACGGGGTGTAGAATCGGTCCCACCCGGCCCCCGACGGGGGCCCTGACAGGAGGCTCTCATGACGGCGATCCTGCTCACCGCGCTCCTGCTCCACGTGGCCGACGCCGCGACGCCCGCCTGCAACGTGAAGGACCTCAAGAAGAAGATCACCGAGGCCGCCCCGCGCGAAGCCTCTACCCTCTACAGCACGCTCCTGGCCTGCGACGCCCGGGCCGCCGCCGAGATCGCGCCCGCAACGTTTCCGAGGCTGATCCCGAGCAAAGAAACCTTCGACGCCGCCATCTCGTCCATCCAGGCCGGGATCGCGAAGCCCGTCCAGGACTGGATCGGCGGCCTGATGACGGACGAGCGGGCCGAATCGCTGGCGGTGCTGGGCGAACGCTGCCAGGGCAACCCGTCCGTGGTCTCCTTCTTCGTGGAGTCGCGGCGGGAGCTCGGTGACCGCTTCTGGCTCGATCGCTGGCACCGGGGCCTCGTGGAGTGCCGGGAACCCGAGATCCAGGGCCTCCTCCAGGCGGCCTTCCAGGAGGAGACCGTCCAGCGCGACTCCTCCCGGTTCGGCTCGGTCCTCGAGGTCTACAGCCGCAACGCCCGCCGCGCCGCGATCCCCGTGCTCAAGACGCTCGTCCCCGGCGCCCGCGAGGGGAACCAGCTCCACCTGATCGGCGCGTTCGCCGACGCCGCCGGGGTGGGCTCGCTCGAGGGCACCGACGCCGAGGCCTCCAAGGAGGCCGTGGCCGCCATCCAGGAACTCGCACCCAAGCTCTCGCCCAAGGTGCTGGAACAGGCCCGCACCACCCTCCAGGCCCTCGGCGACGACGCCGCCGCCGATCGACTCGTGGCGGTTCGGTACGCCGACCGCCTGCAACCCGACGGCCGCTTCCTGTGGGGCACGGTCACGGTCGAGACCGCCCTGTGCAAGAACGACAAGACCCGCATCGCCATCCACTGGGCGCCCGTCTACGAGACCGGCCACCGGTGGCCGGACCAGATGCAGGCCGCCGTGGACGAGGCGATCCGGGCGGGCTGGAAGCTCACCCTCGCCGAGAAGTGCAAGGGACAGGGCCGGATCGAGGTGATCATCCCCTCCGAGCCGTTCGTGGACCCCCTGGCCTTCGCCCAGTGGAAGGACGCCAAGGTCAAGGAGGTCAGGAAGCGCCTCTCCGACCGGACCGACACCTACGAGGAGGATGCCCCGATCCTGCCGTGATCGGCGGGTACCGGCCGCACCTCAGGGAGGCCCCGCCTCGAGCCGGTTCCAGGGGTGGAGGTCGAGGGCGTCGCGATCGCGGGGTGAGAGGTGGGGGCGGATCCGGTCGAGGCAGGCCCGCGC
>JBFYZZ010000232.1:0-16761 GCA_041309225.1 Deltaproteobacteria bacterium
GCACCTCGCGGCCGGCGGGGAGGGCTCCGGGCGACGCGATCCATGAGCGGACCGGTCCGCTCGCGAGCGCGCCCCTTTACCTCGATTCCGCTCATCATCGCGACGACCGGAGGCCCGACCGCAAGCAGGCCGCGGGCCCGCCAGGGCCGCCCCCCACGTCGGCCCGCAGGGCCGGAGCCCCCTCGCAACCCGCGGGGAGGCCCGCAGGGCCGGTGACACCTCGCGGCCGGCGGGGAGGCCCGCAGGGCCGGAGCCAGCCTGGACCGTCGGCCCGCAGGGCCGGAGGCACCTCGCGGCCGGCGGGGAGGGCTGGCGAACCGGAGGCCCCACGACCCGGCCCCGGCCGATCACGGCCCCCAGATCTCGCGCTCCATCGCCCGGATCTCCCGCTCCGCCTCCAGCGTGAGCGCCTCCACCGCCGGGTCCATAGGCACCTCCGGATCCAGGTCCACACCGCGGTCGAGCGCCCGTCCGATCCGGCCTTCCTCCAGCCAGATCCTCAGCTCGCCCGCGGCGTGGGAGGGGTACGGGACCCGCACCCAGATCGCTCCGCCCTCCCGGAACGCCTCGCCCCGGCCGGCGTGCCGGGCGGCGTCGAGCACGACGTCCACCTCGGGATGCGCCCGGATGGCCTCGCGGGCCTCGGCCACCGCGTCGCAGGCGAGGAGCACCACCACCTCCACGCCCGCGGCCCGCATCTCCCCGAGGACCGCACCCAGCGCGGGCTCCACGGCCTCCACGCGCCATCCCGGCGCCGGCGCGAGGGACGGCCCGGGCCCCGTGATGCCCGTCACGCCCACCACGTGGGGTCCAGCTTCGGCCCGGATCCAGCGGGCCACGGGGGGCGCGCCGGCCGGCGGGCGGACGTGGGCGCTGACCAGCGGGAGGCCCGCGGCCTCGGGACCCAGGTCCGCCAGCCCGGGGAGATCGGCGTGAGACGCCTGGATCGCGTTCCAGCCACCCACGCCGAGCACCCGAGCCGCCCAGCGGTTCACGAGCGGCACGTCGGCCCGGAGGCCGCCGTCAGGGCCGATGGCGTCGTCGAGGAAGCCACCCGCGTGGAGGACCACCACCGGGGTGTCGGGGTCCGCGGCCCGGGCGGCCCGGAGCCAGCCCCCGAACCGGGCCAGCCCACCGCGCCGCTCCCCCGGGCAGCCGCAGGGACCGATCTCCCCGTGGTGCTCAGCGGCGTAGGCGATCGCGAGGTCGGCGTCGTCCGTGCGGAGGCGGGCGGCGAGCGGCCCCTCGGAGACGGACTCGGTCTCCACCGCCCGCGCACCGGCTGCGACCGGAACGGGCGGCGCGGGCGGCGCGCAGGCGGTGAGGAGGGCGAGGAGCGCGGCCGGGCGGGGCATGGCGGTTCCGGGGAGGGAGCGGTATCCCGCGGCGGCCCCGGTCGGGGTAGGGAGGGGGGCCGGGAGGTCGCCATGGACGTGCGCGCCGTCGAGACCGGAGACGGTCGGTACCTGGAGGTCCTGCCGGGCACCCTCGCCTTCGAGTGCGAGGAGCAGGCGCTCGACCTGGTGGTGGCGTGCGCTGAGCACCGCACCCTGGCCGTCCTCCTCCACACCGACGCGCTCACCGACCGCTTCCTCGACCTAAGCACGGGGCTCGCGGGCGGAATCCTCCAGAAGTTCGTGAACTACCACCTGCGCGTGGCGATCCTGGTGCCCGGCGAGATCCCCGAGGGACGATTCCGCGAGTACGTGCGGGAGGCCAACCGGGGCAGCCACGTCCGTACGTTCGCGCTCCGGCCCGCGGCGGAGGCCTGGCTGGCCGGGTCCTGATCGGGCCCCGGGCGGGTTATCCCGGCGCCGCCATGGACCTGCGCCGCGCCGTCCCCTGGGTCCTCGTCCTCTCGGCCCTGGCCTACGTGGCCCTGGCGGCGGGCCCCTGGCGGGAGCGTACGTGGCGCTCGCGCGGCGCCCGCGACTTCGCCTCGTTCTACTACGCCGTCCACGCCGCGGCCGACGGCGCCGATCCCTACGACGACGCCACGCTCGAGCGCCTGGCCCGCGAGGACGGCACCCGTGCGTCGGTTCACCCCTTCTTCTACCCCCCACCCTTCCTCCTCGCCTTCGCCTGGGTGCTGCCCCTGTCCCTCCGGACGGCCTTCCGGGTGTGGTTCGTGGCGGACCACCTGTTCCTGCTCGCGGTGCTGCTCGCGCTCTGGCGCTGGCACCCCCGGCCCGCCTCCGCGGTCTTCCTGGCGGTCGCGGCGGTGACCTTCAGCCCCGTCGCGGACAACGACTGGATGGGGCAGGTCAACCTGTTCGTGCTGGCCCTGGTCGTGGTGGGGCTCCTGGCGGTGGAACGAAAACGTGATGTGTTTGGAGGGGTCCTGCTCGGCACGGCGTGCCTCTGCAAGATGAGCCCGGCCCTGCTCGTGGCATGGTGGCTGCTCCATCGCCGCTGGCGCGCAGTGGCCACAGCAGTAGTCACTGGCTTCGTTCTTTCCATACTTTCATTACCACTCGTGAATCTCGACCTTCAACGAGAGTTCTACACCGAGATCCTGCCCGGGTTCGGCGCAGGCCGCTACCACGCACTCACGGTCCCCATCGCGCTCCCCACCAACCACAGCATCGCCTCGCTCCTCCACGAGGTGTTTCCAGGGACCCGGACCGCGCTCTCCAGCACTGCACGACTTCTTTCCCAGGTAATCGCCCTCGGCCTGCTCGGGGGGACCGCCTGGCTCTTCCGCCGCCGCCCGCCGGACTCGCTGGCGGCGCTCTGCCAGGCAGGCACCGTGGTCGTCCTCCTCCTCGTCCTGCCGGTCTACACCTACGAGCACCACATGGTCTGGATGCTCGTGCCGTACGCCGCGGCGTTCGCCGCGGCCGCCGAGGGGCGCCTCGGCCGGGCTGCCCTGGTCGCGCTGGTGCTGGCCTACGCGGTGCAGGCCCTCCCGCTCGACTGGTTGAAGGCCACCTACCGGCACCTCGACGGGCTCGGGCCCGCACGCGATCCGGTCTACTACGCGCTCCGGGAGGCCAAGTTCGTGGCCGCGCTCTGGGCGGGCACGGCCGCGGCGATCGCGGCCCGGCGGGCCTACCGGCCGGCGGATCGGCGGGCGTAGAGGAGCGCCTCGGCCACCCGCTCGGCCTGGAGCGAAGCCCCGGGATCGGGGAGGTCGATCACCTGCTTGGCGAGGCGCAGCGCCACGCGGTCGCGACCGGCGAGGCGGGCGGCCCAGGCGCGGGCCTCGGCGCGTGGATCGGGCACCACCCGGTCCACGAGGCCCCATGCGAGGGCGGTCACGGCATCGAGTTCGACGCCGCCCAGGATCACAGCCTTGGCCCGGGCCGGCCCCACCGTGCGGGCCAGCCGGGTGCAGCCGCCCGCCGAGGGGAGGATCCCGAGGCCGGTCTCGGGGAGGGCGAACCGGGCCGCGGGCGAGGCCACCCTCAAGTCGCAGGCCAGGACCAGTTCGAACCCACCGGCCACGGCCGCGCCGTGCACCGCGGCCACCGAGACCAGGGGCGCGCGGGCGAGGCGGTCGAAGACCCGCTGGGAGCGGAGGTCGAGCGCGTCGAGCGGATCGGCCTCGGCCATGCGGGCGAGGTCGGCCCCGCCGCAGAAGGCCCGGTCACCCGCGGCCTCCACCACCAGGGCGCCCACCTGGGGATCGGCGAGCGCCGCCGCGAGCGCGGCCTCGAGATCGGCGAGCATGGCGTCGTCGTAGGCGTTCGCACGCTCCGGCCGGTCCAGGACCAGCACGGCCACGGCTCCCTCGCGCTCCAGGCGGACGGTCATGTCGGACTCCCGGCCGGCTCCCGCCGGCGTCACGCGACGCGGCCAGGATAGCACCCGCGACGGCCGCCGACCCGCGGCCATCCCGGACCCGTTACAGGGGGCGCCCCCCTCCGGGAGCCCTCCGTGTCCGAACGCCCCAACGTGGTGGTCACCGGCAAGAGCGGCGCGGGCAAGCAGCCGCGCATCGACGTCCTCGTGGAGCGCTACGGCCTCGTCCAGATCTCCACGGGCAACCTCTTCCGCGAGGCCCTGGGCACCTGGCGCAGGGCCGCCGCGAGCGTGGACGCGGGCGGCCTCTTCGACGGCACGGCCTTCGCCTCCGATGCCGTGCTCGCCGCCCGCATCGCGCCCGCCGCCCGGGCCGTCGGGGTGGATCCGGAGGCCGCGATCCTCGGATTCCGTGCGTCCTGCTATGTGGATCGGGGTCTCTTCGTGCCCGACGACACCACCAACGCACTCCTCGCCTCGGCCTTCCGGGCGGCCGGGGGCCGGGGCCTCGCGCTCGACGGCTACCCTCGCACGCCCGACCAGTCGGCGTACCTCCTCGACCTCGCCGCCGGAAGCGGCGCCCAGCTCGACCTCGTCCTCGTCGTGGACAACGACGACGAGGCCATCGTGGCCCGCACGGTGGGACGCCGGATCTGCCCGGACAAGGCCTGCGGGCGGGTGTACCACCTGATCCACAAGCCCCCCCGCGAGGGCCGCTTCTGTACCGCCTGCGGCGCCGAGGTCATCCAGCGCTCCGACGACACGGAGGCCAAGATCCGCACCCGCCTCGCGGAGTTCCGGGCCAAGGCCCTCCCGGCCATCCACCGCCTCGAGGCCGCGGGCATCCCGCTCGTCAGGGTGCCGGGCAACCTCCCGGTCTTCACCGACGAGGCGGTCCGGGAGAGCGTGCTCGGCGCCGTCCGGCCGATCCTCGGGTAGCATGCCCGTCCCCGAGGTCGTCGTCCGAGACGCCCTCGAGCCCTGCACCTACCTGCCCGGCCGCGAGGCCCGCCTGCCGATGCGCCTGCCGCGGGCACCGGTGCGGGGGGCCGATCTCGACGCGGCCCTCGCCGCCTCCGATCGCCGGACGGGCGCCCTGCTCTACCGCCCCTCGTGCCCCGGGTGCACGGCCTGCGAAGCGATCCGCGTCCCGGTCCGCGCCTTCCGGCCGCGGCGCGACCAGCGCCGGGCATGGGCCCGCTGCGCCGGGGCCGTGCGGGTCACGCTCCACGCGCCGTCGTGCACGCCCGCCCACCTGGACCTCTTCCGCCGCCACAAGGCCGAGCGCGGCCTCGTGGAGCCGGGGGCGCCCCCGCCCACCGAGGCGAGCTACGTGCGCTGGCTCGTCCGCACCTGCACCGACACCGTCGAGATGCGCTACGCGTTCGGCGATCGCCTGGTCGGGGTGGGCATCGTGGACGTGGGCGCCACCGCCGCTTCCTCGGTGTACTTCTACTGGGACCCCGACCTCGCTCCCCTGGGCCTGGGCGTCTTCTCGGTCCTGCACGAGATCGCCTGGTGTGCCGCACACGGCCTCGAGTGGCTCTACCTCGGGCTCGCGATCGCGGACTGCCCGGCCATGGCCTACAAGGTGGCCTACCGCCCGCACGAGCGGCTCGTGGGCGGCCGGTGGACGGTCGTTCGCTGACGGGTGGCTCCCCCGGGACCGAGCCGATCAGGGCAGGATGAGCAGGTCGGTCGCCATGCCGGTCGGGAGGAGCGCGCGCAGCGCGTCGATGTCGGCGTCCTCGAGGGCGATGCAGCCCCAGGTCCAGTCGGTCGAGGCGCCGCCGCCGTGGAGCAGGATCTCGCCGCCCAGCCGGGTGTCCTGGGGCGGGACCCGGCCCGCCGCGAGCGCCGCGAGCGCCGCGCGCTCCCGGGCCGCATCGAGGAGGCCCGCGGACACCCCGAGTCGGACGTCCTCCGCGTTGGGGTAGTGCACGCGGATCGCGTGGTAGAAGCTAGAGACCGGCTTGTCGCTCGTGCGGTACCACCCCTCGGGGGTTCGCCGGTCCCCCCGCCGGCGCTTGGGGCCGGTCGGGTGGACGCCGGCCGCGTCCACCCCGAGGGCGACCGGCCAGCACGCCGGGTGACCCACGGCGTCCACGGACAGGCGCCCCCCGTCGTACACCATGAGCCGCCGCGCGGCCTTCCGCACCACGACCACCCGTGCCCCGGCGAGCCGGGCGTCGGTGCCGGACAGCCCCGGCGCGAGGGGGAGGTCCGTCACGGCGCCCGGGCAGGACTCGGGGGCGGGCATCTCGGGCGGAGCCGACGGCTCCGCCCGGGCGCCGAGGACGAGGAGCCAGGAAGCGAGCCCGAGGAGCATGGCGCCGAGCCCGCCCGCTCCCCGGCCCCGACCTAGAGCGCCGAGGAGAGCCAGATCGCCACGCGGCCGGACCGGGTGGCGCTGCTGTGCGCATCGTCCCAGTTGACCGCCGCGAGCGCGATGTCGGGCCGCCCGTCGCCGTCGAAGTCGGCGCCGCCCAGGAGGCTCGAGCCGATCAGGTCGGCCAGCAGGAGCGTGCCGTCGTCGGCGGTGGTGCCTGCGCAGCCCCACATCGCGACGTCCTCCACGGCGGCCTCGCCGGTGAGCAGGGCGCCCGAGAGGAGCCACACGCGGCCGGTGAGGTCGCTGCCCCCGAAGGGCTCGGACACGAGGAGATCCTCGTAGCCGTCGCCGTCCATGTCGCCGGCGGCGGCCACCCGGTAGCCCAGCCGCCCGCCGGAGGCGGACCCGTAGACGTGGGCCACGGCGGTGCTGGTGGGCGAGGAGGGATCGTCGTCGATCGCGCCGGCCAGGTCGGACCACACCCAGAGGCCGCCGCCCATGGTGGCCACCGTGGCGTCGCCGATGGCGCTGATCGCGCCGTCGGTCGTGCCGTCGCCGTCGAAGTCGCCGGTGGAGGCCCAGTAGCCGAAGTACAGGGAGGCGGTGGCGCTGGTGAACTGGCCGTAGGCGAGGTCCGCGAGCGCGGCGCCGGCGGCACCCGTCACGTCGGACAGGAACGAGGCCTGCCCCTCGTAGGTGGCAGCGCCCTCGGTGGTGGACCAGTAGGGCTCCCCCACGAAGACGTCGGCGAGGCCGTCGCCGTCGACGTCGTCGAGGATGCGGATCTGCTGGTAGTCGTATCCGCCCGTGGTGACCATGTCGGCCTCGAGGGGCTGGTCGGGGGACCACCAGTCGGAGATCCACTCGTCGAGCGCGAGGTCGCCCGAGTAGGCCGCGCCGGGCAGGACCAGGATCTCGCCCTCGCCGTGCGCCGTGCCGTAGGGCCACTCGACGACGAGGTCCTCCGCGCCGTCGCCGTCGATGTCGCCCAGGGCGTACTCGGCGCCGTAGACCGTGGTGCGGTGCGAGAGCGAGCCCATCGTGAGCGTGACCTCGGCGTCGGCGTCCGTCTCGCCCAGCCTCGCGCCGAATCCCGTGCCGTCGCCGTAGTAGATCAGGAACCCGAACTCGTTGAAGTAGGTGCTGTAGCTGATGTCGCCCCGGCTGAAGACGACGTCGGCGTGGCCGTCGCCGTCGATGTCACCGCACTTGGGGTTGAACCCAATGAAGTCGTAGCCGTCGCCCTCGATGACGGTGTCGGCGTCGGCGGTGCCCATCTCGGCCGTCCAGGTGTCCGAGTTGGCCCCGTAGTAGATGGCCACCTGGCCGTGGTAGGCGATGGACGGCCCGAAGGGCGAGCCGAGGATGAGGTCGTCGAGCCCGTCCTCGTCGAAGTCGCAGGCGTCGATGCCCAGGCCCAGGAGGTCGTAGCGGCCCGAGGCGCCCTGGATGTAGATCGGCGCCTCGTCGAGGGACCAGACGTCAGGCTCCTCGCCGTCGCAGTCGCTGTCCACGCCGTCGTTCATCCAGTCGGTGGCGCCGGTGTGGGCGCGGGGCTCGGTGTCGTCGCAGTCGCCACCCATCGTCACCCAGCCGTCGGGCACGCCGTGGGGGAAGTCGCAGGGGCTGGTGGCGGTCTCGTCGGCGCCGTAGCCGTCGCCGTCGGCGTCCTCGTAGTACCAGGTGTCCAGCTCGTCCACGGTGCCGTCGCAGTCGTTGTCCACGTCGTCGCAGTACTCGGGGGCGTCGGGGTGGACGCCCTCGTCGCCGTCGTCGCAGTCGTCGGCGTTGTCCACCCAGCCCTCCGTGGGGCCGCCGGGGAAGTCGCACGACGAGCGCGTGTCGGCGGTGGTGCCGTACCCGTCGAGGTCGGCGTCCTGGTAGTAGATGGGGGGCACGTCGTCGGTGACGTCGTCACAGTCGTTGTCCCGGTCGTCGCAGATCTCCTCGGCGTCCGGATGGATGGACGGATCGGTGTCGTCGCAGTCGTCGCCGCCCAGGCTGGCGGCCCCGTAGCCGTCGTCGTCGCCGTCGATGTCGTCGCCGTCCCTGCAGTCGTCGTCGAGGCCGTTGGCCGGGATCTCGGTGGCCCTGGGGTTGACGTCGGGGTTGGTGTCGTCGCAGTCGTTGCCGCCCACCTCGCTGGCCCGGAACCCGTCGCCGTCCACGTCCTCCAGGTCGGCCTTGTCGCAGTCCTGGTCGATCCCGTCGTACGGGACCTCGGCCGCGCCCAGGTAGATCGTGGCGTCGGTGTCGTCGCAGTCCCCGGCGCAGGTGGCCTGGCCGTCGGCGTCGGTGTCGAAGTCCTCGTCCACGTGGCCGTCGCAGTCGTTGTCGAGTCCGTCGCACTCCTCGACCGCGCCCGGGTGGACCGCCCAGTTGTTGTCGTCGCAGTCGACGGTGTCGTCGTAGCCGTCTCCGTCCATATCGACCGGTGGGGGTGGGGTGCCGGTGTCGTCGATGGCGGTGTCGTCCGGGGACGGGGTGCCGGTGTCGTCCTCGGGCTCCGAGTCGCAGGCGGCCAGACCGAAGAGGGCGAGGACGAGGCAGAGGGGCAGGAACGCGCGCATGGCATCCTCCGCGTGCGGTGGCACGGGAGAAGATACCACGAGGAGCGACCACCGGGGCGCCGGGATGTGGATGCGGGCCGAGGCCCGGGGGCCCTACCGCTCCACCAGGGCTGCCCGGATGGCCCGGAGCGACCGGAGCAGGGGCGCCACCGCGTCGAGGGGGAGCATGGACGCCGCGTCGCTGGGCGCGCGGTCCGGGCTCTCGTGGACCTCGAGGAACACGGCATCGACCCCCACCGCCACCGCGGCGCGGGCGAGGGGGGCGGCGAGGCGACGGTCGCCCCCGGATCCGTCCCCGCCGAGCGGGGGCCGCTGGCAGGCGTGCGTGGCGTCCATGCACACCGGCACGCCGAGCGCGCGCAGGGCCGGCAGGCCCCGGAAGTCCACCACGAGGTCGCCGTGGCCGAACGCGGTGCCGCGCTCGGTGAGCAGGATCCCGGAGGCGCCCGCCGCCCGGAGCTTGGCCACCACCCCGGCCATGGCCCCGGGGGCCACCGACGGGCCCTTCTTGACGTTCACGGGGCGGCCCGTGCGGGCACACGCCTCCACGAGGTCGGTCTGTCGGCAGAGGAGGGCGGGCACCTGGAGGAGATCCACCACCTCGGCCGCGGGGGCGGCCTGCTCCGGGAGGTGGACGTCGGTCGTCACCGGGACCCCGACCGCCTCGCGCACGTCGCGAAGCCACGCGAGCCCGGTCGCGAGCCCCGGCCCGCGGAAGGCCACGGCCGAGGTGCGGTTGGCCTTGTCGAAGGACGCCTTGAACACCAGCGGCAGGCCGAGGCCCCGGCAGATGCCGGCGAGCGCGGCCGCGGTCCTCAGGGCGGCCTCGCGCGTCTCCAGCACGCAGGGTCCCGCCAGGACCACGAGGTCGGGACCCCCCACCAGGACGGACCCGGCCCGGAACGCCCCGGCCGCGACGGATGGCCGGTCCACGGCGCTATCCCCGGCCGGGCCCCGGCGACGCCACCTCCGGGATCGCCGCGCGGAGCTCCTCCCACTCGCGACGGCCCAGGCCGAGCGCCCCGGGATCCACGGGCTCGCCGCGCAGCGCCCGGCGGACGGCCTCCAGCCCGCCCCGCGAGAGCGTGACCGCGTGGAGGGCGTAGTCCTCGAAGGCCTCCCAGGCGAGCGGGACCCAGTTCTTCACGATGTCCGCGATGACGGCCGCGTAGGCCCGGAACTCGTGCTGGGCGTGGGGATGGAGCCTCAGGCGGAGGAAGTGCAGCAGGTTGTGGAGGTCGATCTTCCACGTCCACTGCGTGTAGGTGGACAGAGGGAGGCCGATGCGGGCCAGCTCGCGCGCGAGGTCGTGGCGCTCGAGCAGGTGGTCGTAGGTGGCGTGGCAGGCCAGGGCGTCGTGCCTGAGCAGCTCCAGGACCGCCGTCGCCGCCTCGGGATCGAGGCTCCGGCCCCGGCCCTGCCGGTTGTCCGCGCTCTGCACGGCGAGGTCCCCGGCCGGCGGCAGGTAGAACTCGCGGTCGAGCACCGAGTACCGGCCCGACAGCTCGTTGAGGCTGGCCGTGCGGTGGCGCACCCACTGCCGCGCCACGAAGATGGGCAGCTTCACGTGGAGCTTGAGTTCGCACATCTCGAAGGGCGAGGTGTGGCCGTTGCGCAAGAGGTACCGCACGAGGTCGCGATCCCTCCGGATCGGCCGGGTGCCCGCACCGTAGGACACGCGCGCGGCCTCGACGATGGCGGCGTCGTCGCCCATGTAGTCCACGAGGCGTACGAAGCCGTGGTCGAGACAGGGCACGGGGACGAGGAGGCGGGCCTCGAGGGCGGGGACCACGGCCCGTCCCGTGGGGAGCCGGGGCAGGACGTCGGGAGGGGACATGGGGTGGGGAGCCTCTGGGCGTGGGGATATATGCGCGCGGGCCTCGGACTTCCATCCTGACCGGGGCCGGAGGATCCATGGCGGCCACCCGACGCGGTGCGAGCCCGGCGGACACCGCGGCCCTGGGCGCGGTCGAGGCCCTCAACGAGGGCCGGCCCGACGAGGCGCGGGATCTCCTCCGGCGGGCCCTGGCCGACACGGGGGAGCGGGCCGACCTCCTGCACGCCCTGGCCGTGGTCGAGATGCAGCTCGGCGAGGTCGGGGAGGCGCGCCCCCACCTGGAACGGGCCCTGGCCCTCCTCGAGGGCGCGGCGGGCGCCGAAGCCGAGGAGATGCGGGCCCTCTTCCTGCTGACCTCGGCCTCGCTCGCCCAGGAGGAGGACGATCCCGACGCCGCCCGGGCCGCCTGCCGGGCTCTCCTCGCCGCGCATCCCGACCTCCCCCCGGCCCGCTCCACGCTGGCCTCGATCCTGTTCGCCCTCGGGGAGCTCGACGCCGGCCGGGCCGAGATGGCCGCCCTGGCGTCGGGCCCGGGCGTCCCGGAGGCCGAGCGCGCGGGCGCGCGGGCCGTCGTGGAGGCGCTCGACCGCTGGCGGGCCTCCGGGGAGCATCCCCGGACCTTCCTCGTGGCCCACCGGGAGCGGTACTGCCGCTTCTTCGACGACATGGCCCGCGACGCCGCCACGAGGGGGTGGGTGGCCGAGGCGGCCGTGTACGCCCGCGGCCCCGACGGCGACGCCCGGCCGCTCGTGCCCGAGGGAGCGCGACCCTACGCCACGGTCCGGGTGGACCTCGTCGATCCGACCACCGGGCAGCGGGGCCTCGTGGGCGAGCAGCCGATGGTGGTGGCTCGCCGGGGCCTCGAGCCGCTGGCCCGGATCCCCCTGCTCCTCCCCTGGCCCGAGGTGCCCTTCGACCTCCGCGTCTCCACCCAGGCGCCCTGGGACGAGCTGCCGATCCAGGTGCTGCTCGAGGACGGCGACGCGGTCGAGCGCGTGGACCCGGTCGTGGGCGCCTGGTACGCCGAGGGCTACGAGGGCCGCTTCGGGGAGGCGGACCGCGGGCGGTTCCACTACGTGGGCGATCCCGAGCGGACCCGGCTCCACGGCGCCGTCTGGCGGGTGGACCTGGGGCGGGCGCGCGTGGAGGCGGTGGACGCGCTCGTGGAGCGCCTCGTGGCGCTACACCGCGGAACGCCCGTCCGCCGGGTGATCCTGGGGCGCGGGAGCCTGCCGTCCGATCCCGCCGGGTCCGCCCCGGCCATCCGGAGACTCTCCCTCTCCCGGCGCGCACGCCGGATCCAGCTCCCGAGCCCGTGACCTCCCCTTCCCTCCCCTTCATCGATGCTGCCGCCGCCTCCCGGCGCGGGTCCGCGCACGCCCGGAACGACGACGGCAGCGCCATCCTGGACGCCCGCCATCCTGCCGTCGCCGCCGTGCGTCACGGCTGTCTCTTCGCGGTGTGCGACGGCGTCTCCACCGTGCCGCACGGCGGATGGGCCGCGAACACCACCTGCGAGCGGCTCGCCGGCTTCTTCGAGCCCGACGCCGCCGGCTCGCTCGACGGCCTGCTCCAGGGCGTGAACGAGATCGACTGGGAGCTGCGCGGCCGGGGCGTCGGGATGGCGGCCTGCACGCTCGCGGCCGTCTGGATCGCGGGGGGCGTGGCCAGCGTGATCCGGGTCGGCGACTCCCGCGTGTTCCGGATCCGCGACGCAGCCCTCCACGAGATCTGCGCGGGCGGGCGCGGCGGTCGCTCGCTCCAGGCCTACCTGGGGATGGGGCCCGACCTCAACCAGGTGCTCCGCACCTGGCAGGATCCCGTCCGGGCGGGCGACGTCTTCCTCCTCGCCACCGACGGCCTCCTGGCGATCGCGGGGCCGCACGACCTGGCCACCGCCTGGTGGGCCTCCGGGATGCGGCCGCGCGCCTGTGCCGAGCGTGCGACCGGGCTCGCCGAGGCCCGGGGGGCCACCGACGACGCCACGCTGGTCGTGGTGGACGTCCTCTCCCTCGAGATGCCGGAGGACCTCCTCCCCCGGCCCGGCGCCTGACGCCCCGTTCCGATGCCTCCCACCCTCCTCCTGTTCCTCCTGTCCTGCGGTACCCCCGCCCCACCCGAGGCGCCCGCCGCGGCACCCGAGGCGGGTGCGCCCGCTGTGGCTCCGGCCGACGCACTGCCTCCGGATCCTTTCGGGCAGGTGCGGGCCCTGCTCGCCCCGGCTCGCAAGGAGGCCCGCTCCGACGAGGAGCGCGACACGCTCCTGGCCGCCTGGGAGCGGGCCTATCGGGACGTGTTCGAGCCCCGGGTGGAGGCGCCCCTCGCTGGCCGCGTGGGTTCGCTCACGGACTGCGAGTACGCCTGGGGCCAGGTCCTGGTGGCCGTCCGGGACCACGACCAGCGTGCCCTGGACCGCGCCTTCGCGGCCTGGGACGAGGCCCTCGCCCGACTGGAGGAGGAGGGGCGCCCCTACCTGCCGGCCGCTGCCCAGCCGGTCCCGGTGCCGGGCGGGCCCGCGCCATCCGCCTACGGAGCCCCCTCCACCGTCCGGCCCCAGGGCACTCCCCCCGCGGCGACGCCCGCGAAGCCCCGGGGCTCCCCAGGGGGATAGGCCATGGAACCCGGCCGCACCCGCCCCGCCGCGGTGGTCGTGGATGGCCGGGCCCACCGCCGGCTCGCGCTGATCGACCGCCTGCGGGCGGAGTTCGACCCGGACGGACTCCCGCCGGGGCCCGATGTCCAGCGGGCGCTCAGGATCCGCCACCCGGACCTCGTGGTGCTCGTGGCCCATGGGGAGGCGTCCCGCCTCTGCCACTGGCTCAAGACCGACCTCAAGCCCGTCGAGCGCGTGGTCATCGTCAATCCCGACGGCCCGCGCCGCGATCCCGAGGCGGTGCTCCGCGACGACCTCGCCGACGGCTACTGGGAGGGTGCCGGCACACCGGAGGAGATCGCCACCTTCGCCCACGAGGCGTGGCTCGGCCGCCGTCCGGTGACCGTGCGCCCGCGCCAGGCGCTGCTGGCCCGGCTCCTGGGGAGGTAGGTCTACCGCCGGATGGCGTGCTTCTTGAGGAGCCGCGTGACGGACTTGCGATCCATGCCGGCGGCCCTGGCCGCCCGGCTCACGTTGCCGTGGTGGAGCGTGACGAGGTCGAGCAGGTACTGCCGCTCGAAGGCCTCGATCATGCGGTCCTTGGCGTCCTTGAAGGGGAGGGAGGCGACGGGTGGGGCCCCCGGGGCGGCCACGGCGGGGACCGGCACCGAGGCCGCTTCGGAGGCTGCGCGGAGCGCCCCGGGCAGGCAGGCCAGGGTGACGATCGGCCCGCCCGCGAAGGGCAGGGCCCGCTCCAGCACGTTGCGCAGCTCCCGCACGTTGCCGGGCCAACGGTAGGCCGCGAGGAGGGCCAGGACCTCGGGGGTGACCCCGGTGACCCCGGGGTTGCCGTCCGCGTGCCCGAGGACGTGCTCCACCAGGAGGGGGAGGTCCTCGATCCGCTCGCGCAGGGGAGGCAGGACGAGTTCCACCACGGCGAGACGGTAGTAGAGGTCCTCGCGGAAACGCCCCGCAGCCACCTCCCGACCCAGGTCGCGGTGCGTGGCGGCCACCACGCGCACGTCCACCCGCGTGACGTGGTTCGCGCCCACGCGGCGGACCTCCCGCTGCTCCAGGGCCCTGAGCAGCTTGGGCTGGAGCTCCAGGGGGAGATCCCCGATCTCGTCGAGCAGGAGGGTGCCCCCCGCGGCCTGCTCGAACACGCCCGGCCGACTGGCCACCGCACCGGTGAACGCGCCGCGCTCATGGCCGAAGACGTGGCTCTCGGCGAGGCTGGCCGACACGGCGCCGCAGTCGAACACCACGAACGGCCCTCCCTGGCGGCGCGAGCGCCGGTGGAGCGCACGGCTGGCCAGCTCCTTGCCCGTGCCCGTCTCGCCCCGCACGAGGACCGTGAGCTCGGTCCGGGCCACCCGCTCCAGGATCCCGAAGAGGGCGCGCATGGGCTCCGACCGGCCGACCAGGTCCTCGAAGCGGCTCTCCCGTGAGGGCTGGACCTCGATCACCTCGTCTTCGGGAGCGAAGCGCAGCTCCGTCCGTCCCACGTGGAAGCGGGTGTCCGGGGCGAGGAAGACCTCCCTCACTCGCAGGGGCCCCACGAACGTGCCGTTGGTGGACCCGAGGTCGCGCAGCACCACGCCGTCCCTCGAGCGGACGATCTCGGCGTGGCGGCGCGAGACCGTGTCGTCGCCGAGCAGGACCTCGCAGCCCGCCTGGCTGCCGATGCGGATGACCTCGCCGTCCACCAGCCAGGACGAGCCCGCGTCGCGGCCCGAGAGGCAGGTCAGGCGGCCCCGCCGGAGGTGGATCCGGCGTGTGCTCGCGCTCCCGAGGGCGGCGGTGATCTCGGGCATGCCCCGGGGTCAGCTCCCCCGAACGATGCAGCAG
Source organism: Deltaproteobacteria bacterium (assembly GCA_041309225.1). Lineage (GTDB taxonomy): Bacteria > Myxococcota_A > UBA796 > UBA796 > JAFGLY01 > JAFGLY01. Next base: position 14,925 of record JBFYZZ010000232.1, read on the forward strand.
GTGGGACAGGCCTGGATGGCCTCCTCGATGCGGTCGGCGGGCCCGTCCTGGGACACCACGTAGGCCTTGCCGTCGCTCCGGAGCACGAACACCGAGGGCGCGATGTCCACGCAGGTGCCGCAACCGATGCAGTCCTCGGCTCGGATCTCGAGCCGGGCGGCGGGCGGGGGCTTTGCGGCCTTGCGTCCGCGCCCCTTGGGTGCGGGTGCGGGCGCGGTGTGCTGGTGGGCGTCGAGCACGGCGCGGAGCGCCTGCACCTCGGCACGCAGGTCAGAGACGGCGCGCTCGAGGGCGCGGACGTCCTCGGTGAGGCCGGTGTCGGGCCGGTCGGGGCCGGTGAGACGGTCCTTCACCTGGTGGAGCATGTCCCTCAGCATGGGGTCGACCTCCGGAGCGGGGTGGGCCGCAAGGTAGCCGCTCCCCCCGTGGGGTTCCACCGGGGCGCGCTACCGCGCGCGGGCGGGGTCGCGGGTGCGCAGGGGCATCGCGCCGAGCCTCCGGAGGTCGGCCGCGTCGCCGGCCCAGGTGACCACGGCCAGGGCCCTCAGGCCCACGCGGGCCTGCGCGGTGCGGAGGGAGAGCCCGTGGGCCCCGGCGCCGGCCAGGGCGGCCAGCACCCGACCCCGGCCTGGATCCGGGGAGGCCACGACCTCCCCCTCGATCCACGGGCCCCGCGGATCGAGGGCGAGTGCGATCTCGCCCGAGGGAAAGCGCCACAGCCGGCCGCGGACCTGGGCGGGTGTACCGCCCGGCTCGGCCTCGGCGAGGGGACCCCAGGCGAACAGGGGGAGGCCGGCCAGGGCTGAGGTGGCCCCGAAGATCGGCTTCACGGGCTGGTCTCGTCGGCGAGCGCGTCGAGGTCGGCCACGAGGACCTCGGCCAGGGCCTGCAGGCGGCCGTGGACCTGACGGTCCTCGGGCTCCTCTCGCAAGCGCCAGGCGAAGTCCTCGTGGAGGACGAGCCGGGGGCCGACCCGAGCCGCGAGGCCCAGGCCCTCGGCCACATCCACGAACGACTCCACCCCGAGGCCCCCCCGGAACCGGCGGGACACCGTCCAGCCGTGGCGCCGCATGCAGGCGTCGGTGACGTCGAGGAGCGGGCCGAGGTCCCGCCGCCGCCATCCCACCCGCACGCGGTCCCCGCGGAGGCGCAGGGTGAGGGCCCCCCGCGTGCGCCGGTGCAGGAGGAGGAGGGCACCCAGCACGGCGAGGTGGGGGATGCGTTCGAGGGCCCGAAGGCGGAGGGAGACCCCGTCCGGGACCGAGCGGATCGCGGGCTCTCCGGGGTGGAGCAACCCCCCGTGGACCACGGCGCGGACGTCGAGGACGGCGGGCGGCGGGATCCCGGGCCGGACGGACCGCTCCTCGAGCAGCCGGTTCACCGCGTGGACCCCCCCCGCGAGCAGGTCGGTGGAGGGGGGGAGCGCCACGAAGAGGCTGCGGCGGTCGAGCAGGTGCAGGAAGGGCGCCGCCACCGGCACCGGGGCCGGCTCCACGCCGGGCCGGGCCAGCGGGATGGCCTCGACGGCGCCGCCGGTGAGGAGCCGCTCGACGGTGGGGGCCAGGTCGCGGGGCCGGTGGCCGGGCCCGAAGAGACGGTCGTCCCAGGAAGTGAAGCGCCCCTTCCAGCGGCCGTACAGCACCGCGGCGGCGGGATCTCCGCGGCCGGCGCGCGCGAGGGCGTCGAGGTACTCGCGGTAGGCCGGATCCGAGAGCGCCACGGAGGCGACGGTGTCGGAGACGTCGCGGCGGGCCACCGCGCCGGGCGTGACGAGGAGGCGCTCGCCGGCGGGGTGCCCGGCGCGCCACGCATCGCCCCGCCGGAGCGCGGTGTCCAC
>JBFYZZ010000233.1:0-19342 GCA_041309225.1 Deltaproteobacteria bacterium
AGGTCCGCGAGGCCCGCATGAACGGGCTGCCCGGACCGTGCCTGCCCGGGATCCTCGCCGGCGCGGGGTACCGCACCGCGTTCTTCCAGACCGCCAAGGAGTCCTTCGAGAACCGCGTCGCGCTCGTCCACGAGATGCGCTTCGGCCTCTTCCGGGGGATGTCGCACTTCCAGAAGCCGCCGTGGACCGAGAAGCTCAATCCGCTCGGCATCGCCGACGAGGCCATGCTGGAGCCTGCGCTCGCGTGGTCCACCATGGGCGGTCGCCCCTTCTTCGCCACCTTCGTCACCATCGCCACCCACAACGACTACGACGTCCCGGCGGGATTCCCACGCAAGGAGTACCCCGGGATCCGGGACCGTAAGCTCCGCAAGTACCTGAACGCCGTCCGGTACCTCGACGACTTCGTCGGTCGCGCGGTGCGGGCCTACGAGGCCCACGGCCTCGCCGACGACACGCTGTTCGTCATCCTCGGCGACCACGGTGAGGGATTCGGCGAGCACGGGCGGTACTTCCACGACCTCACCATCTACGAGGAGGGGCTGCGGATCCCGCTCGTGCTCTACGGGCCCGGCGTGCTCGGCGAGCGCACGGGGCTCATCCCCGGGGACCGCCAGTCGCTCGACATCCTGCCCACCGTGCTCGACATCCTGGGCGTGGAGGTGACCTCTGGCAGCCTCCCGGGGGCCAGCCTGCTCCGGGACGCCCCCCCGGATCGGACCCTCTACCACTCCTGCTGGCGCTCGTGGCGCTGCCTCGCCTCGAACCGGGGCGACCGGAAGTTCATCGATCACTTCCGGCAGCAGCGGCCGCAGGTGTTCGACATCGTCGCCGATCCGGGCGAGCGGCACGACCTCGCCCGGCACGTGCCCTCGGCCGAGATCCGGCAGCTCCGCGGGGAGGTGCGCGCGTGGCGCGCCCGCGTGAACGGCCGCTACGCCGCCCGCCGGCAGGCCTTCCTCGACGAAGGGTGGATCCGGGACGACCGTCCGGCCCTGGCCTCCTGGGGCGGCGCCGTGGAGATGCTGGAGTGCGGCCTCGAGCGCGAGGATCTGGAGCCCGCCGACGCCGCCTGGATCCGTTGCCGGTGGCGTCTCGGGGAGGGAGCCCGGGCGATGTGGAAGCGCCGGGTGGAGCTCTCAGGGCCATTCGACCCGGTGGAGCGGGTGGAGACGCCGGTGGACGGCATGCTCCCCACCCACGCCTGGAAACCCGGCCTCGCGCGCGACGACGTCTTCCGCATCCAGGTCCCGGCCGATGCCCCGCCGGGCGAGGCCGTGGTCTCGGTCGGGTGGCAGACCCTGTCCGGCCGCCCGGTGCCGGTGGACGGAAGCGACGGATCGGCCTCCGTCCCCGTCGGCGTCGTGCGCATCGGGCCTCCCACGCTCATGGCTCCTCCGGCCGTGCCGGCGGAGCGTGACGGGGTCAGCGGAGCCCCGTGAGCCCGCGGAAGCCCCGGGGGCGCTGGCGGAGGCCCGCCACGTCGGGCCGGGGCCTGCTCGCAGGCCTGCTGCTGGCTGAATCCGGACCGGCCGTCGCGGCGGAGTGGATCGCGCGATCCGGCAACGTCGAGGTGGTCGTCGAGGACACGGCCTGGGCGCGTCGTGCCGGATCGGTGGCGCGCTGGCTCGCGGAAACGCTGGACGCGGCCCTGCCCGACGACCTTGAGTACCGGCTGGCGGTCCGCCGGACGCGCCTCTCCGGCGTCCCGGCCACCCTGGACGGCACCGTCCTGGTGCTCGATACCGCCGCCCCCCGGTCCTCCCGGGACGAGCGGCTCCGGACCTTCACGCTCGCGGCCTACGCCGCCCTCCTGCCCGGCCACGGGCCCGCCGAGGCCTGGCGGATCGCCGGGGAACTCGCCCGGGCACGGTACCCGAGGGGGTGGGAGCCGGCCTTCCTGCCGCGCTGCTGCCCGGGCGAGGATGCCCTGCTCGCCTCGGACGGGCCGTCGTCCCCCCCGGCCACGGCCCCGGACCCCCGGCCCGCACCTCACGCCGAGCTGTGGGGCGGCGTGGCCTGGCCGCCCATGACCCGGTGGCCGTGGGCCGTGGGGCTCGCGGGCCTCGCCGTGCCGGTGGGTGGGTGGTCGGTGGCCGGGGCCCTGGAGGTGTGGCCGTCCGATCTGGTGGAGGCCCGCCTGGGCGCCGGCCGGTACCTCGGGATCGACGCCTGGAGCCGCGTCGAGGCGGGCCCGCTGGTGGCCTGGCGGCCGGAGGGGGAGGCCCTGCCCATCGACGGTGCCCCCGACGAGGCGGGTGCGTGGGTCCGGGCCCTGGGGTGGGGGTTCGACGTGACCGGACGAGCCGTGCACGCCCCGGGGGAGGAAGGGGCCGGAGTCGCCCTCGGGGCCATCGCGCGCGGGCGCTGGGAGGTCCCGGTGGGCGATCACCTCGCGGTGATCCCCGGCCTCGCCGGGGCGGGGATCGCCGGGGTGGATCCGTGGCGCCAGCCCACGCTCGGCGCCCTGCCCGGCGGAGTGCGGTGGATGCCCTGGGATCGGGACCCGGCGGCGCTCGTGGCTGCGGTGCGGCTCGACGCCGAGGCCTGGGTGCCCGTGGGTCGCCTCCCCGGCCCATCGGCGCTCCGCCCGCGCACGGTCGTGCTGCGCGCGGGGGGAGACATGGGCTGGAGCACCGCCACGGGCTGGGTGCCCGGCCTCGCCGCCGCCGTCGGTCTGTCCGGGAACCCGTGGCGGGAGTACCGTGGCACCGTGTTCCTCCAGGCCGCCACGCCGCCCGACCTCTCGACGGTGGACCTCACAGCCTGGGTCTCGATACGGGAGCGGTGAGGCCGGGGGCCCCGGACGAGGGGGCCCGGGCTCGCCGTGCGTGGGAGGCTGCGGTGCACCGGGATAGTAGGGCGGGCTCCGCATCCAAGCACCGGGAAGCTCATGCCGACCCCCGATCGGTTCTCCAGGCTCGTGCCCACCACCGACCTCGAGTCGCAGGTCCTCGCCTTCTGGAAGGAGGCCACGATCTTCGAGAAGTCGCTCCGGATGGGCCAGGGGCGTCCCCGCTTCACGTTCTACGAGGGGCCGCCCACCGCCAACGGAACACCCCACAACGGCCACGTGCTGACCCGCGTGATCAAGGACATCGTGCCTCGGTACCGCGCGATGCGGGGATTCGACGTCCCGCGCAAGGCCGGGTGGGACACCCACGGCCTGCCGGTCGAGGTGGAGGTCGAGAAGGCGCTGGACATCCACGGCCGCGAGGCCATCGAGGCCTATGGCCTGGAGGCCTTCTCCCGTCGCTGCATGGAGTCGGTGTTCACCTACGTCAACGAGTGGGAGCGGCTCACCGAGCGCGTCGGCTTCTGGGTCGACATGGAGGGGGCCTACGCCACCTTCCACCGCTCGTACGTGGAGTCCGTCTGGTGGGCGCTCTCCCGCCTGTTCGAGAAGGGCCTGCTCTACCAGGGCCACAAGGTGGTCTGGTGGTGGCCCCAGGGCGGTACGGCCCTCTCGGCGGCCGAGGTGGGCCTCGGCTACAAGACCGTGGACGATCCCTCGATCACCATCCGCTTCCGCGTGGAGGGGCAGCCCCGCACCTCGCTGCTCGCGTGGACCACCACACCCTGGACCCTCCCCTCCAACGTCGCCCTCGCCGTGAAGCCCGACGCCCCCTACGTGTGGGTCGAGGTCGGCGACGAGGTGCTCGTGGTCGCCGAGGCGCTCGCGGGGCCCCTCGGGGGGACGATCCTGCGACGGGCACCCGGACGCGCCCTGGTGGGCCTGCGGTACGAGCCCCTCTACCGGTACGGCCAACCGGGTCCGGGCCGGCTCTGGGAGGTGGTGGCGGCCGACTACGTCACGCTCGACACCGGGACCGGCATCGTCCACCAGGCCCCCGCATTCGGGGAGGAGGACTACCAGATCGGCCTGGAGCACGGCCTGTCGTTCCACTGCCTCGTCGGTCCGGACGGGCGCTTCCTGCCGGGCACCGACTTCCTGGAGGGGCGCTTCTGCAAGGACACCGACAAGGACATCATCCGGGACCTGAACCGGCGGGGTCTCCTCCACTCGGCCACCTCGGTCCGGCACGAGTACCCGTTCTGCTGGCGGAGCGACCAGGATCCGCTCATCCAGTACGCCCGGCCCGGCTGGTTCGTGCGAACCACCGCCCTCAATCGCGAGGCACTCGAGAACAATGCCGCGGTCCGCTGGCTGCCCGAGCACATCCGGGACGGCCGGTTCGGGGACTTCCTGCGCAACAACGTCGACTGGGCGCTGTCGCGCGAGCGGTTCTGGGGCACGCCCCTCAACATCTGGATCTGCCCCGACTGCGACCACCGCATCGCCCCGGACTCCGCCGAGAAGATCGAGGCGATGGCCCCGGGCTCCCTCGATCCGTCGGTGGATCCCAACCTCCAGCTCCACCGGCCCTGGATCGACCGGGTGGTGCTGCCCTGTCCCCGGTGCGGGGGACGGATGCGGCGGGTCCCCGAGGTCATCGACTGCTGGTTCGACGCGGGGTCGATGCCGTTCGCCCAGTTCGGCTGGCCTCACCGGGGACACGAGGAGTTCGCCGCCTCCTTCCCGGCGGACTTCATCTCCGAGGCCGTGGACCAGACCCGCGGCTGGTTCTATGCCCTGCTCATGATCGGCACCCTCCTGTTCGACGAGGAGACCTGCCGGCGGCACGGCCTGGAGCCGCGGCCCTGGCCGCTGCCCTTCCGGTCCTGCATCGTGCTCGGCCACGTCTGCGACGCCGAGGGCCGGAAGGAGTCGAAGTCCAAGGGCAACTACGTCCCGCCGGACCTCATCATCCTCGGCCGCACGCGGTACCGCCTGCAGCCGGATCCCACCCTGGCTCCGGGAGAGGTCGGCCTCATGCCGGCCCAGGTCCAGAGCCTCGACCTGGCCCCCGGTGCCACCATCGACCTCTCGGCCACCGAGACCGGCGCCCGCCGGGCGTACCGGGTCGTGAAGGCCCCGGTCCAGGCCAAGGAGACGCTGCATCTCCACCCCGACGACGTCGCGGCCTTGGGGGGAGCCGGCCACGCCTGGCTCCACGCCCCCTTCGAGCCGCCGGGCGCCGACGCCTTCCGCTGGCTGTTCTACGCCTCCAGCCCGCCGTGGACCAACACCCGCATCTCGCTGCGGGCCATCCGGGACGGCCAGCGCGAGTTCCTCCTCCGCCTGCGCAACGTCCACCAGTTCTTCGCCATCTATGCCAACATCGCGGGCTTCGACCCCTCGCGGCCGGCCCCGAGGCCACCCGCCCGGCGCCACCTGCTCGACCGCTGGATCCTGCACGCGCTCGCCGTGCTGGAGGGCGACGTCGTCCGGTACCTCGACGACCTCTCCATCTTCGAGGCCGCCCGTGCCGTCCAGGACTTCACCGACGCCCTCTCCAACTGGTACGTCCGGCGGAGCCGCGCCCGGTTCTGGGGTGAGGGCGAGGACCTCGAGGACGCCCTCACCACCCTCTACGAGGTGCTCGTCGGGCTCACGCGCGTGCTCGCGCCGTTCGTGCCCTTCACGGCCGAGGCGCTGTGGCGCTCGCTGGTCACGGGCGCCGGCGTGGCGGCGCCGGAGAGCGTCCACCTCACGTCCTTCCCCGAGGCCGACGCCACCCTCCTGGAACCTGCCCTGGCCGAGGAGATGGCCGTGATCCGCGAGCTGGCCAGCCTGGGCCTGGCCGCCCGGGCCCGGGTGGGCGTGCGCGTGCGCCAGCCGTTGTCCGCGGCCGAGGTGGTGCTGGCGGATCCCTCCTGGCGCGACCGCCTCGCACCGCTCACGCCGCTCCTCGCCGACGAGCTGAACGTCCGCGAGGTGCGGTTCGCCGAGGACGCGGAGCGGTTCGTCACCATTCGCGTGAAGCCCAACTTCCGGGCGCTCGGCGCCCGACTGGGGCGTGACATGAAGGCCTGCGCCGCCGCGTTGGCCGCCCTACCCGGGAGCGAGGTCCGGCGGCAGGTGCTCGCCGGTGGGCTCCATCTCTCCCTGGCCTCGGGCGAGGTGGTGCTCGGCGAGGACGACGTCCAGGTCGAGGTGGAGCCGCTCGGCCACTTCCAGGCCGCCTCGTCCGCCTCGGCGGTGGTCGCCCTGCACACCGACCTCGATGCCGATCTGCTCGAGGAGGGGATGGCCCGCGAGGCCGTGAACCGGATCCAGAACCTGCGCAAGGAGCGCGATCTCGGGTTCACGGACCGGATCGTCCTGGGCGTAGGCGGAGATCCGGCGCTCGTGGCCGCCGTCCGGCGTTTCTGGAGCTACGTGGCCCACGAGACCCTGGCCGTCCGCATGGTGGCGCCCGCGGAGGCCTCGACGCCGGAGGAGGTCGACGGACGGGCGCTGGTCCTCTCCATCGAGCGCGTCTAGGCGCACCTCACCATGGAATCCCACCGACTCTTGAAGACGCTGGTCTTCCTGCTCCGGCACCGGCCGGACGTGGGGCGCCTGCGTCCCGATCGGCGGGGCTGGGTGGATGTGGATCGTGTGGCCGGCGCCGTGGCCCGGCTCACACGCCGTCCGGTCGAGACGGAGGAGGTGGTGCGGGCCGTCGAGCAGGATGCCCGGGGTCTCTTCGAGATCGCGGATGGGCGCATCCGCATCCGCCGGCCGGGGCGGTCCCACCGACCCGTGACGCCCGACATCCTCTACCTCCCCGTGCTGCGGGAGGACCTGGACATGCTCGCGGGCCGGGAGGTCCTCGAGCGGCCCGACGGCAGTCCCATCCGTCTCTTCGACAGGGAGCCGAGGGCCTGGCTCGCCTCGCACCGCCAACCGGAGGGCGAACCTGCCCTCCTCTACGTCGATGGCAGCCGCGCGGCCCGGACGGGCACGCCCTTCACCCACCTCGGCGGCGGGCTCTGGGAGACCCCCGGCCTGGCGACCCGCCACGTCCTCAACCTCCGGCCCCGCTTCGCCGTACAGGCTTCGGCCGGAGGGTTCGTCATCCGGCGCGGGCCCACCGGGAAGCAGGAGGTCGCGCTCATCCAGGTGCGGCGCCACAGCGGCGTCACCTGGGAGGTCGCCAAGGGCAAGATCGAGCTGGGGGAGACCCCGGTCGACACGGCCATCCGCGAGATCCGCGAGGAGATGGGCGTGGACGTACCGCTCGAGGTCGTCGCCGACCTCGGAGCGAGCCACTACGGCTTCACTACGCCCTCGGGCGAGCCCCGCCTCAAGGTCCTGTACCTGTTCATCCTGAGGGCGCTCTCGCCCATGGAGGCGTTCCGGCCCATGGACCGCGAGGGCATCGAGGAGGTGGCCTTCTTCGAGCCCGGAGCGGCGGTGAGGGCCGTGACGCACGGCAGCCTGAAGGATCCGATCCGCCGCCTGTGCCGATGGCTCGAGGCGCACCCGGAGGCGCCCGAACTCGTCGAATCGGCGTGGCGCGCCACCTCGATGGGCGAGACGGAGGAGCTCCTCGACGACATGCGACCCGACGAATCCCGTGCCTGGGACGACGCGGCCCCGGTGCCCGGCGAGGAGGACGGCGGTGGAGACGAGTGACTTCCTGGTGATCGGTGCGGGGCTCGCCGGGCTGGCCTTTGCCCTGGAGGCCGCGCGGCACGGCCAGGTGACGATCCTGTCCAAGACCACGGCGGAGGAGAGCAACACCCGGTACGCCCAGGGCGGCGTGGCCGCGGTGATGGATCCGGCGGATCGGCCCGAGGACCACGTCCGCGACACCCTCCTGGCCGGCGCCGGGCTCTGCCGGCGGGAGGTGGTGGAGGTCTGCGTGCGGGAGGGTCCGGACCGCATGAGGGAGCTCATGGACCTGGGGGTCCCCTTCACGCGGGGTCGGGCGGGCCACCTCGATCTGGGCCGGGAGGGAGGCCACTCGGCGCGGCGGGTGCTGCACGTGCAGGACCGCACGGGGGCCGCGGTCGTGGAGACGCTGCTCCCCCTCGTCCGGGCCCACCCCCGGATCCGGCTCCGGGAGAACCGCATCGCGGTGGACCTGATCCACGGGGCCTGGCTCGCGCGGCGTCGGGGCGAGGTGCCGCCCGTCCCCAACCAGGTCCACGGCGCCTACGTCCTCGACCGGGCGACCGGGCAGGTGGAGGTGTACGCGGCACGCGTCGTGGTGCTCTGCACGGGGGGTGCGGGCAAGGTCTACCTCTACACGTCCAATCCGGACATCGCGTCGGGCGACGGGATCGCGATGGCGTGGCGCGCGGGGGCCCGGGTGGCCAACATGGAGTTCATCCAGTTCCACCCGACCTGCCTCTACCATCCCCGCGCCAAGAATTTCCTCGTCACCGAGGCCATGCGCGGGGAGGGGGGCGTCCTCCGGCGGGCCGACGGGACCGCCTTCATGGCCCAGTACGACGAGCGGAAGGAGTTGGCCCCGAGGGACGTGGTGGCGCGGGCCATCGACGCCGAGCTCAAGCGCACGGGCGAGGAGTGCGTCTTCCTCGACATGACCCACCATCCGCGCGACTTCCTCGCCACCCGCTTCCCCACCGTCTTCGAGCGCTGTGCCTCCCTGGGGATCGACGTCGCCGCCCAGCCCATCCCCGTCGTGCCGGCCGCACATTACTGCTGCGGGGGCGTGGCGGTCGACCTGGCCGGCGAGAGCAGCATCCACGGCCTGTACGCGGTGGGCGAGACGGCCTGCACGGGCCTCCACGGCGCCAACCGGCTGGCCTCCAACTCGCTCCTCGAGGCGGTGGTGTTCGCGCGACGCGCCGCCGAGTCCGGGGCCCGGCGGATCCAGGAGCTCCCACTGCGGAGCGACCTGCCGCCGTGGGACCCCGGGGGCGCGGTGGACGCCGACGAGCAGGTGCTCATCACCCAGACCTGGGACGAGATCCGGCGGTGCATGTGGAGCTACGTGGGCATCGTCCGCACCCACCGGCGCCTGGAACGGGCCCGCCACCGGGTGGATCTCGTGAAGGACGAGATCCAGGCCTACTACTGGGACACGCGGGTCACCTCCGACCTGGTGGAGCTGCGCAACCTGGCCACGGTGGCCGGGCTGGTGGTGGAGAGCGCGCTGCGACGCCGCGAGAGCCGGGGGCTGCACTGGACCGCCGACTTCCCGCGGTCCGACGATCGCTTCCTCCGGGACACCATCCTGGAACGCCCGACCTGACGGGATTATCGCCTGAGTCGTGCCCCCGGTCCGGAGACCTGTGGTAGTCTTGGGGGTACCATGGCCTCGCAGGCCCGAGGCCCGGCGGAGGATCCATGAGACGCCGCGTGGAGGATGGCCCCGGGGCGTCGCGCGATGCGAGCCGGCAGGTCGTGGGCGGCGCGCGGGGCATCCAGGAGGCCCGGGTCGCCCTCCTCGACGCCTTCCCCCTCCCCGCGGGCATGTTCGCCTGGAGCGACGGCAGGGGGGCGGTGCACGTCAACCCCGCGTTCACCGCGCTCGTCGGGTACACCTCAGAGGAGATCGCGTCCGTCTCGCACTGGATGCACCTGGCCTATCCGGACCCCGAGGAGCGGCACGTCGCGGAGGAGGGGTGGGCGCGCGTGGGGACCACGGGCCCGGTCACGGGGATCCCGCAACGGATCCGAGCCAGGGACGGCCGCCCGCTCGACGTGAAGATCACGGGCACCCCGCTGCCCGACGGGCTCTACGTGTTCACGATGCGCGACGTCGGGGACGAGATCCGGGCCGAACAGGCGCTCAGGGCCAGCGAGGCGCGATTCCGCAAGCTCATGGAGGCCCTCCCGGACGGCGTGGTGGCCCACGACGGCGGCCGCGTCGTGTTCGCCAACCCGGCGGCGGCTCGGATGGTGGGGATTGGGAGCGAGGACGCCCTCATCGGAGAGCCCATCGTCCGCTACGTGCATCCCGACTGCCGCGCGCTGGTGGCCAGGCGGGTCACGCGCATCCTCACCGAGCACGAGGACCTCGAGCCCATCCGCGAGCGCTTCCTCACGGTCGATGGGCGCCCCATCGACGTGGAGGTGGAGGCCAGGGAGATCGAGGTCGATGGCCACAGGGTGTCCATGGTGGTGTTCCGGGACATCGGGGAGCGGCTCCGCCACGAGAGCGAGCGGCGGGCCGTGGAGGAGAGCGCCCAGCAGGCCGAGCGGCTCAAGAGCCTCGCGATGCTGGCCGGGGGCGTGGCGCACGACTTCAACAACCTGCTCGCGGGCATCCTGGGCAACACCGAGCTGGCCCTCATGGAGCCGGGCGTCCCGCCAGCCGCACGGGTGCGACTCCAGGCCATCGAGCGGGTGGCCCGGCACGCCGGGGATCTGGCCACGCAGATGCAGGCGGTCACGGGAGGCTGCGTCCAGCGGGCCGTGCCGCTCGACCTCTCCCGGCTGGTCTGGGACCTCGACTCGCTGCTCCGGGCCACCGCGCCGCGGACCGTGACCCTCCACTACGAGTTGCGGTGGGACCTGCCCGCGGTGGATGCGGACGTCACGCAGATGCGGCAGGTCCTGGCCAACCTCGTCACCAACGCCACCGAGGCCCTGGTCGGGGCCACCGGACGGATCACGATCCGGACCCGCATCGGCACCTTCGGGCGGGACGCGCTCGAGCGGTGCCTCCACGGGGACGAGGCCACCCCCGGCGAATACCTGGTGCTCGAGGTGGAGGACGACGGACCGGGCATGGACGCGGCCACCCGGTCCCGGGCCTTCGAGCCCTTCTTCTCCACCAAGCGGACCGGGCGGGGGCTCGGCCTCGCCGCGGTCCTGGGCATCGTGCGGGCCCACCGGGGGGCCATCGAGGTGGAGAGCGAGCAGGGCCGGGGCACGTTGGTCCGGGTGATGCTCCCCACGACCTCGACGCCGTCGATGGAGCGGACCTCCCCCGGGACCGACCCCGAGCCCACGCCCGTACCCCGAGCCAGCCTCGTGCTCGTGGTGGACGACGAGGAGACGGTGCTCGAGGTGGCCGCGGCGATGCTCGAGACCGCGGGGTACCGGGTGCTGCCCGCGACCGACGGCCCCACCGCGATCCAGACCTTCGAGGCGCGGCGCCAGGAGCTGTGTTGCATCCTGCTCGACCGCAACCTCCCGGGCATGGACGGGCTCGACGTCTACCGGGTCGTCCAATCGGCCGACCCGACGCTGCCCGTGGTGTTCTGCAGCGGGTACCCGCCCGACGCGCTCGTGGAGGCCACTGTGGGCCCCCGGAAGGTGCCGTACCTCCGGAAGCCGTTCCGTTACGCGGATCTCGTGGGTGCCCTCCGGGAGGCGATCGAGGGCCGGTGAGTCACGCGTGGAAGCGCGCCGAGGCGGGCTGGCCCGTACCGACGATGGCCTCGACCTCGGCGACGCTGCGTGGGACGTCCGCGGTCAGGACGCGCGGACCGCCGGCCTCGACGAGCACGTCGTCCTCGATCCGGATCCCGGTGAACCCCACCCACGTCGCTGCCCGGTCGAAATCCACCAGGGCCCCGAAGCGCTCGCGGAAGTCGGCCCGGGCGAAGATGGCGGGGATCACGTACATCCCGGGCTCGATCGTGACCGTCATCCCGGGGATCAGGTCGAGGTCGAGGCGGAGGTATCGGGTGCCGAACTGGGACGAGCGGGTGCGCCCGGGCGCGTAGGCCGCGATGTCGCCCAGGTTCTCCAGGTCGTGGACGTCCATGCCGAGCAGGTGCCCCACGCCGTGGGGAAAGAAGAGCGCGTGCGCACCCGTCTCGACCGAGGCGTCGGGCGTGCACCGGATCAGCCCCTCGTCGGCGAGGAAGCGCGCGACGACACGGCTCGCCGTCTCGTGGACGTGGCGGTACCGAACCCCGGGCCGGCACGCGGCGGTGGCGGCCGCGTTGGCCTCGTAGACGGCCTCGTAGACGGCCTTCTGGCGGGCATCGAAGCGACCCGACACCGGCCACACCCGGGTGACGTCGGCCGCGTACCCGGAGGGGACCTCGGCGCCTCCGTCGAGGCAGAACAGGCGCCCGGCCTCGAGGCGGTTGGAGCGCTCGGTGTTGTGCAGGATCTCGGCGTGGACGGTGGCGATGGTGTGGAAGGACGGGGCCGCGCCGTGGGCCGCCAGCACCGCGTCGGCGAGGGCGCCGATGGTGGCCTCGGTCTCCCCCGGCAGCGTGGCGGCCATGGCGGCCCGGAACGCCGCGCCCGTGATCCGCGCGGCCTCCTCCATCTCGGCGATCTCCTCAGGGGCCTTCACGTTGCGGAGGTCGGCGATCGCCTGCCGGAGCGCGTCGGCGCCCGACCGATCCGGGTAGTGGAGGTCGAGGCCCGTGCAGGCCGAGGCGAGCGCGGTGGCGTCCCCGTCCGGCACGGCGAGGGCGAAGGGGATGTGCCCCACCGTGCGGCAGGCGGCGGGGAGCTCGTCCACTGGCCGCACGTCGGTGAACCCGAGGCGGGCCCCAAGGTCGGCGAGCGGCTCGATGCGGCCGGTCCAGACGAGATCGTCCTCGCTGGGGGGAGGGGCGAACAGGATCTCCCGGTCGCCGTCGAGCAGGAGGGCTGCGCCCGGCACCTGGCAGCCGGTCAGCCAGAGGAACGTGCTGTCCTGGCGGAAGGGGTAGTCGTTGGCGGGATTGCGCTGCCGGATGCGGTTGCCGACGAACAGGGCCGGGGCGCCGAGGCGCGCGGCGAGGGCCCGGCGGCGGGCGTGGTGGTGCTCGGGGCGGATCATGAACACTCCGTGGGGGCGTGGGTCTCGAGCCAGGCGAGGATGTCGTCGAGGATGGCGTCCTTCTCGGGCTCGTTGAGGACCTCGTGGAACAGGCCGGGGTACTGGAGTTGGCTCGCGCCGCGCACGGCGGCGGCGAACGCACGGGAGACCGGGTAGGCGCAGATCCGGTCGCCGTCGCTGGTGACCATGAGGAGCGGCACCGTGATGCGCTGGGGCTCCTCGAGCACTCGCGCCTGGGCCGCCCGCATCTCGGTGAACCACCGGGGCGTGACCGTGTGGAACACCTTGGGATCGGAGGCGTAGGCGTCCACGATCGACCGGTCGTGGGTGAGGTGCTCGGGCGGGATCTCGTTCCCGAGGGACACGGTGGGCAACAGGCTCGACAGGAGCGACGACAGCGCCACCTTCCACCCGGGCGCCTCCAGCGCCAGCCCGAGGAGGGGGTTGACACACACGAGGCCGCGGGGCATGCGGGGCAGGGGGTCGCGGACCGCGTCGAGGGCGATGAGGCCGCCCATCGAGTGGGCGAGGATCCAGGCCGAACCGGGCAGGGCGTCCAGGGCGGCGCGGAGGTCGTCGACGTAAAGGCCCCACCGGGCCACGTGGCCGCGTCGGCCCTCGCTGTCCCCGTGACCCCGCGGCTCCACCACGGTGACCCGGAAACCCGCCCTCACCAGGCGCCCGGCCACGTGGTCGTACCGGCCGGCGTGCTCGGCCAGCCCTCCCACCACGAGGAAGTCGCCCCTCCGGGCGCCGGGCTCCTCGTGGACGACCGTGTGGATCCGGGTGCCGTCCCTGCTGGAGAGGAAGACGTGGTGCGCGTCCATGGTCGCTCCGCGGGAGAGGATCGGGTGCAGGGTAACCCGGGCGACGGCCGGCTCCCGCTTGCCCCGCCGCACGCCCGCGAATACCGACCCGCGCATGGTCGACTCCCGATTGCCCGGACTCCATCGCCTGCCCCTGCCCGAGCGCCGCGCCGCGGTCGCGATCGCCGCCGATCTCCCCGCGGCGGCGGTCGAGGCCTGGGAATCCGGCGGTCTCGACGCCGCCACGGCCGATCGCCTCGTGGAGAACGTGGTCGGCACCTTCGCACTCCCCGTGGGCGTGGCGGTCAACTTCCGCGTGAACGGCCGGGACGTCCTCGTCCCCATGGTCGTGGAGGAGCCCAGCGTCGTGGCGGCGGCCTCCAACATGGCCCGCCTCGTCCGATCGGCGGGAGGCTTCACCGCCGAGGCCGACCCCTCCGTGATGATCGGGCAGATCGAGATCCCGGCGCCCCGCGATCCGGTGGCCTGCGCATCGGCGCTCGAGGCGGCGCGTGACCGCCTCGTGGCCGCCGGCAACGCACGGCTCCCCGAGCTGGTGGCACTGGGCGGCGGCGTGCGCGGGATCGAGGTCCGCTGGGTGCGGTACGACGAGCCCGGCCAGCCCCACGAGGAGCGCGTGGTACTGCACGTCCACGTGGACTGTCTCGA
Source organism: Deltaproteobacteria bacterium (assembly GCA_041309225.1). Taxonomy (GTDB): domain Bacteria; phylum Myxococcota_A; class UBA796; order UBA796; family JAFGLY01; genus JAFGLY01. Next base: position 14,012 of record JBFYZZ010000233.1, read on the forward strand.
CGCCATGGGCGCCAACATGGTCAACACCGTGGCCGAGGCGCTCGCCCCGGAAGTGGAGGCGCTCACCGGCGATCCCGTCGGCCTGCGCATCCTCTCCAACCTCGCGGACCGGCGCCTGGCCCGCGCACGCGTGGAGATCCCGCCCGAGATCCTCGGCACGCAGAGGTTCCCCGGCCCGATGGTGGCGCAGGGGATCGCCTCGGCATGGCGGTTCGCCTGGAGCGATCCCTACCGCGCGGCCACGCACAACAAGGGCGTCATGAACGGGGTGGACGCCGTGGTGCTCGCCACCGGGAACGACTGGCGGGCGGTCGAGGCCGGGGCCCACGCCTTCGCCGCGCGGCATGGCCACTATCGGCCGCTCACCACCTGGCGCGTGGACGAGGCGGGCCGGCTCGTGGGCACCATCGAGCTGCCCCTCCAGCTCGGGACGGTGGGGGGTACCCTCCGGGTGCGGCCCGGGGTGCGCGCCAACCTGGCGCTCCTCGGCATCCGGAGCGCCCGGGAGCTGGCCGAGGTCACCGCGGCCGTGGGCCTCGCGCAGAACCTCGGGGCCTTGCGGGCGCTCGCCACCTCCGGGATCCAGGAGGGCCACATGCGCCTCCACGCCCGATCGGTGGCGGTGCTGGCGGGCGCCGAGGGGGACGAGGTCGCAGCCCTGGTGGAGCGCCTGGTCGCGGACCGCGACTTCTCCGATGCCCGAGCCCGGGCCGTCCTCGAGGAGATCCGCGGCGGGGAGGCCGGTTGAGCGGTCTGCCCGCTTCGGGCCGGGCGGCCGGCAAGGTCATCCTCGTCGGCGAGCATGCCGTCGTGTACGGGCACCCCGCCATCGCCGCGGCCGTCCCGATGTACACCCGTGTCGTCCTATGCGAGGGGCCCGGGCCCACGCGCGCGATCCGGGCCCCGGTGCGCGACGGTCGCCTCCTCGAGGCGTTGGCCCGGGTGCTGCCGCCCCACGGGGTGGACGTGGAGATCCGGACTGACCTGCCGGTGGGACGGGGGATGGGATCCTCGGCCTCGCTGGCGGTGGCGCTGGTCCGGGCGGCCGCCGACCTCGAGGGAGCGACGCTCCCGCCCGAGACGGCCTTCGCCCGCGCCCTCGAGGTGGAGCGCATCTTCCACGGCAATCCCTCCGGCATCGACGTGGCGGTCGTCCTCCGGGAGGGGGCCCTCCTGTACCGCCGGGGCCCGCCGCCAGAGGCCCGGCGCCTGCCGCTGCCGGTCCCCCTGCCGTTCGTGGTGCTCGACACCCGCGAGGCCGGGGACACGGGGGCCCTCGTCGCGGCCGTGGCCGCCCGGAGGCCGGCCGTGGACCCGGTCCTCGAGCGGATCGGGGGCCTCGCGGAGCGGGTCTTGCCCGTGCTCGGCGACCTCCCGGCCCTGGGCGCCCTCCTCGACGAGGCGCACGGGCTCCTGCGCGACCTGGGCGTCTCGACGCCCGGCATCGAGGCGCTGGCCTCCTTCGCCCGGGCACACGGCGCGCTGGGCGCCAAGCCCTCGGGCGCCGGTGGAGGCGGCGTGGTCGTCGCACTCACCCGGCCGGGCGAGGAGGAGACCCTGCGCAAAGCCGCCGGATGGGCCGGAATCTCCGCCTTCACCGCCGTCATTCCCGCCGGTTGAGGAGGCTCGCGTGCCCGGATCCTGCACCGCCGTCGCCCACCCGAACATCGCCCTGGTCAAGTACTGGGGCAAGCGCGACCTCACTGCGAACCTGCCCTCCACCTCGTCGGTGTCGGTCGCCCTCGACGGCTTCCACACCCGGACCCGCGTGACCTGGGGTTCGGACGTGGACGAGGTGCGGCTGGACGGGCGAACGGTCGTCGGGTCCCAGGCCGAGCGCGTGCTCCGCTTCCTCGACCGCATCCGGCCCGGGCGTCCACCCTGCCGGGTCGTGAGCGCGAGCGACTTCCCGGTGGCCGCCGGGCTCGCGTCCTCCTCCTCGGCCTTCGCGGCCCTGGCCCTCGCCGCGACCCGCGCCGCCGGCCTCGACCTCGATCCCGCCCGGATCTCCGCCCTCGCGCGGCAGGGGTCCGGGTCCGCCTGCCGGAGCGTGCACGGCGGCTTCGTGCTCTGGCGCCGCGGCGAGGCCGACGACGGGTCGGACTCGCACGCGGTGCCGCTCCTCGGGGCCGACGCCTGGGACGTCCGGATCGTGGCCGTCGTGGTGGACGCCGGGCCCAAGGCCGTCGGCTCCACCGAGGGCATGGAGCGATCCCGGGCCACGAGCCCATGCTACCCGGCCTTTGTGGAGGAGAACGAGCGGCTCGCCACCCTGGCCGCCCGGTACGTGGAGGCCCGCGACCTGGCCGGACTCGTGGAGGTCATGGAGCAATCCACCCTTCTCATGCAGGCCACCATGACCACGGCCGTCCCACCGATCCGGTACGTGCGCGCCGCGAGCCTCGGCGTGATCGAGGCGGTCTCCGCGCTCCGGGAGCAGGGTGTGACCTGCGGCTGGACCATGGACGCCGGGCCCAACGTCAAGATCCTCTGCCGGGCCTCGGACGCGGACCGGGTGGCCGGAACCCTCCGACCGCTGGCGGCCGGCGTCCACGTGCTCGCGCCCGGAGGGCCGGCGTTCGTGGAGTCCGAACCGGCGTCCGCGGGATAGGCAGGGGCGGTGGTGCCGCTCCGTGCCATCGTCGCTCCGGGCAAGCTGCTCCTGGTCGGGGAGTACGCCGTGCTCGAGGGCGGGAGCGCGCTGGTGCTCGCCGTCCATCGCGGGGTGCGCTGCACGGTCTGGGGCCCCGAGGCGTCCGGGCGCCGCACGCTCGAGACGCCCGGGGACGGACGCTTCGCGCGTGCGGGCCTGGAGGCCGTGGAGGCGCCGCCTGGCCGCTACGTGTTCGCCGACGAGGATCCCACCGGGCTGCCCGGCAAGCCGGGCTTCGGTGGATCGGCCGCCGCCGTGGTGGCGGCCGTGCTGGCCGGCGGTGGACGGGGTCCCGAGGCCTTCCGGATCCACCGCGAGGTGCAGGGCGGCGGGAGCGGGGCCGACGTGGCCGCGAGCCTCGCGGGCGGGATGATCCGTTTCCGGGCCGGGCGGAGCGAGTCGCTCCCCCTGCCTGCCCTCCTGCCCCTGGTGGTGTGGTCCGGCGCGCCCGCCGCCACCGAGCCGCGGATCGCCGCCTTTCGGGCGTCCACGGCCGATCGGTCCGCCTTCCTGCACGGGACGGAGGTCGTCGTCGGCGCGTTCCACGCGGATCCGGTGGCCGCCGTGCGCGAGGCGCGCGCACTCCTCGACGCCATGACCCGAGCCGCCGGCATCGCGTGGGAGACGCCCGCCCTCGCCCGCATCGCGACGCTGGCGGAGGCCGCGGGCGGTGCCGCCAAGCCCTCGGGTGCCGGGGGGGGCGACTGCGCCGTGGCCTTCCTCCCGGATCCCGAGCGACGCACCCGCTTCGAGGCCGACTGCATCGCCGCGGGCTTCCCGGTCATCCCCATCCGGCCCGGCGCCGCGGCCGGGCCCGTCCCCCCGCTCCCCGGAGATCCTTCGTGACCAGCGTGCACCGCAGCCGCAAGGACCAGCACCTCGACCTCTGCCTCGGCGCGGACGTGGGATTCCGCGCCCGGACGACGCTCCTGGAGGAGGTGGAGGTGCTCCACGACGCCCTCCCGGACCTGGCCCTGGAGGCCGTGGATCCGTCCGTCATGCTCCTCGGCCGGCGCCTGTCCGTCCCGGTCGTGATCGCCGCCATGACGGGCGGCACCGAGCGGGCGCGCGCCGTCAACCTCCGCCTCGCGGCGGCGGCGGAAGCGGTGGGCGCGGCGTTCGGCTTCGGGTCCCAGCGGCTCCTGCTGCAGGAGGGCGTGCGCACCGGCTTCGAGGTCCGGGACGTAGCGCCTACCGCGTTGATCCTCGGGAACATCGGTCTGGCCGAGGCGCGATCGGCCTCGCCAGCCGCACTCGCCCAGATGCTGAGGGCGAGCGGCGCCGACGCGCTGTGCCTCCACCTCAACGTCGCGCAGGAGGTGGTCCAGGCCGAGGGCACGCGGGACTTCAGGGCCGGGCTCCAGACCATCCGCCGCCTCGTGGAGGACCTCGGCCTGCCGCTCGTGGTCAAGGAGACCGGGTGCGGCCTCTCCCGGAGCGTCGGCATGCGCCTGCGGGATGCGGGCGTGAGCGGCGTGGACGTGGGCGGGGCGGGGGGCACGTCGTGGGTGGGCGTGGAAGCCCTCCGCACGCCCGGCCGCGTCGCGCGCCTGGGGGAGACCTTCTGGGACTGGGGCATCTCCACGGCCGCCAGCGTGGCCCAGGTCCACGACCTCGGGTTCGTGATCGTCGCCACCGGAGGCCTCTCGACGGGACTCGACGCCGTGCGGGCGCTGGCCCTGGGCGCCACGGCCGCCGGCTTCGCGCGGCACCTCCTGCCCTACGCGGTCGCCCCCGATCCCGACGCCGTCCGCGTGCGCCTCGAGGAGATCGCCGACGAGATCCGGGTGGGCCTGCTGCTGGCCGGCGCCCGGACGCCCGATGACCTGCGGACACGGCCGCTGGTGCTCGGCCCCCGGCTCATGCCATGGGTTCCGGACGGCACGCCTCTGTGCGAGCGGTGCCTCGGCGTGCCACGCGGATGAGGCTGGTCCTCGCGCCCGACTCCTACGGCGGGTTCCTCTCGGCCGTCGCGGCCTGCACGTGGGTCGGACCCCGCCTGGAAGCGCGCGGGCACCAGGTCGTCCGGCACCCCATGGCGGACGGGGGGGAGGGGATCCTCGACGTGCTCGCCTGGCACGGCGGGGGCACCGGGGGCCACGAACCCTGGTCGCGCCTCGACGACATCGTCGTGATCGAGACCGCCCGGGTCCTGGGATTCTCCTGCCCGGGCATGGGGGACCCCTGCCTCGATCGGTCGAGCCACGCCCTGGGCCGCCTCCTCCTCGAACTGGAGGAGGCCGGGGAGCCCGGGCCCTGGGTCGTCGGGCTCGGGGGTACCGCCACCATGGACGGCGGGATCGGGGCGCTCGCGGCGCTGGGTCTCGCGCTGCTCGACGCCGACGGACGGCGCCTCGCCCTCCCCGTCTCGGGCGGCGATCTGGAGCGTGTGCAGCGCATCGCCGGGGAGCCTCCCCTCGCGGGCACCGTGGTGTCCGTGCTGGCGGACGTGCGGACGCCGCTCGAGGACGCCCCCGCGAAGTTCGGCCCGCAGAAGGGGCTCCCCGCGAACCGGATCCACCGACAGGCGGCCTTCCTTCGCCGGTGGGCCCGGATCCTCGGGGCGTGGCGGGAGGAGGTCGGGTTTCCCCCGCTCGCGCCGGACCTGCCCGGCGGAGGCGCTGCCGGAGGGCTCGGCTACGCGCTCGCCGCGGTCACGGGCGGAGCGGTCCGGGCCG
>JBFYZZ010000234.1:0-2768 GCA_041309225.1 Deltaproteobacteria bacterium
AATCCGGCCTGGAGGTCCGGGGCGTCGAGCCCCACACCCCGGGTGAGCGCCTGCGCCAGCGTGTCGGTGTGGAGGTCGATCGCCATCGGGCGGGGGGCAGGCGCAACGGGCGACGGCGCGGCGGCCTCCACACCGACACGCTGGCGCAGGCGCTCACCCGGGGTGTGGGGCTCGACGCCCCGGACCTCCAGGCCGGATTGCCCGCCCTCGCGGCGGGCGGCCTCGACGCGGTGGTCTACGCGGTGTGGCCCGGCAAGGCCGTGGAGGCCCGGGACCGGGCCCGGGCGCTCCTCGACTTCGCCCATGCCGAGGACGCCCGGCTCGAGGCGATGGAGATCGCGCTGGATCCGGACCACCTCCAGGCCATCGTGGACCGCGGCCACGTGGCGGTGGTGCTGGGCCTGGAGGGCGGCCACGGGCTCGAGCCCGGGGGTCTCGCCACGCTCGATCGCTGGTTCGAGGCGGGCGTGCGCGTGCTGGGGCCCGTCTGGTCGTTCTCCAATCGGTACGCCGGCTCCTCGGGCGACGGGGGCGGCGGGCTCACCGAGGCGGGCCGTGCGCTCCTCGCCCGGGCGACCGCGCTCGGGATGGTGCTCGACCTCTCCCACATGAGCGACGCCGCGACCCTCGAGGCGTGCCGCGGCGCCACGGTCCCGCCGATCGCGAGCCACTCCGACGCCCGGGCGCTCCTCGCGCACCCCCGGAACCTGCCGGACGAGGCCGTCCGCTGCATCGCCGAGCGGGGAGGCGTGGTGGGTGTGAACCTCCACGCCCCCTTCGTGGGTTCCGGCGCGGACCTCGCCCGGGTCGCGGACCACGCCGCCGCCCTGCGCGCGGCCGGCGGGGCCGGCGTCGTGGCCCTCGGGACGGATTTCGACGGCTGGATCCGCCCGCCTCGGGGTCTCGGGTCCGAGAGGGACCTGCCGGCGCTGTGGGCCGTCCTCCGCGACCGCGGTTGGACCGACGCCGAGATCGCCGGGATGCGGGGGGCGAACTTCCAGAGGGTGTGGCGGGCGGTCTGGGCGGGGAGGACGGCGGATTCCGGAGGATCTGGGCCTACAGGTACGGGATCCGCTTCCTCGCCCTGACCTGCCGCCCGTACTCGCGGACCCAGGCGTCCTCCTCGGGGGGGAGCGGCCCCGCCTCGAGGGCGTCCAGGTTGGCGTCGAGCTGGGCCCGGTCGTTGGGGCCGGTGAGGACGACGTGGACGTGGGGGGAGGAGAGGCAGAAGCGGTAGCAGAGGGCCGGCGTGAGCGGCGGGGGGAGGGGGCCCTCGCCCGGGGGGCCCGGCCAGGGCGGCATCCCGATGCCCAGGGGCTTCAGGAGCTGCCGCCAGGAGGTGGCGGTGTAGGCCACCACCGTGGGATGCCGGTGGGCGAGGTGCGGGAAGACGTCCTGCTCGGCGCCGGGGTGGGCGGCGTTGTACCGGATCATGAGGAGGTCGAGGATGGAGTCGCGGGCCAGCTCCCCGGCCCGCGTCCGGTCGTGGATGCTGCACCCGATCGCGCGGACCTTGCCCTCGGCGCGGAGCGCGGCGAGCGTCGCCTGGATGCCCTCCCCGAAGAACGAGCCGCGGCCCAGCCAGGAGAGCTGGTAGACGTCGAGATGGTCGGTGCCCAGCATCCTGAGCGCCTTCTCCACGCCGCGGCGGGCCATGCCCGCCGTGTACGCCACGCCCAGCATGGCCACCACGTGCCGCTCCCGCCGGGCGGCCAGCACCTCGCGCAGGCCCGGGGTGACCTTCTTGAAGTTGGGCGTCCAGACCCAGTAGTTCACGCCCCGATCCGCGGCGTGGGGGATGTCGGCCGCAGCCAGGCCGTAGTTGCCCGCCACCCCCAGGCGCAGGACCCGGGCGGAGAGGGGAGGGGGGAGCGTGGCGGATGCGAAGTCGCCGGTCATCGTGGCCTCCGGGGCGGTGGCTATCGTGGACCGGCCGCCTCGTCGCCCGCGGAACGTGCCGCGCTCCGTCCGTCCTCCTGCCGCTCCTCGGCCTCCACACGGTGCTCGACCTCGGGCTGGACGACCTCCTGCATCGCGGCCAGCGCCCGGGCCGCCGAGGGGCTCCGGAAGCGCGCGCGGCGCGAGGAGAGCGAGACGAGCCCGGCCACCGCGACGATCACGAGCAGGGCCGCTATGGCGAGCGGGACGAGGTCGGGGTTCGTGGGGACCTCCGAGGCGGCTGGGGGACCTACATGCCGCCGCCGTAGAACAGCACGGCGGCCCCGGTGGACGACGTGTACCCGTACTGGCCGACCGCCAGGTCGTCGTACCCGTCGCCGTCGAAGTCGCCGCCGTTCCCGATCCCGTAGCCCACGTACTCGGAGCTGGAGGATCCGGTCACGATGAAGTCGGCGGCGGTGTAGGCGATGCTCCCGGACACCGTGGCGGTGCCGTACACCACCGCCGCCGCGCCCGCGCTCGAGGACGGGCTGTCGGCGCCCGAGGCGCCGAACACGGCCTCGTCGTAGCCGTCGGCGTCGAGGTCGCCCGCGAAGCCCACGTCGCGGCCCACGTAGTCGGAGGATGAGACGCCCGAGACGGTGAGGTCGGCCGACGAGGCCGTGAGGCTGGACGCCCAGCCGGTGCCGCTGCCCAGGAAGACGTAGCCGCCGCCGGCGTCGTACTCGGGGGAGTCGCAGTAGAAGGCCCCCACGAGGAGCTCCTCGTAGCCGTCGCCGTTCACGTCGCCGCCCCCGGCCACGGCGTAGCCGAAGTCCGTGTCGGTGCCCGCGGGCACCCCGGCGATGATCGTGTCGGCCGTGGAGGCG
>JBFYZZ010000235.1:0-14943 GCA_041309225.1 Deltaproteobacteria bacterium
CGGGGGTGGCGGCTCGGGGGTCCGGGCCCTGGGTGGCGGCCCGAGCAGGGGGGGGGTGGGCCCCACGAGGTCCAGCGGCACCGGGACGCGGGTGCGGGGCTGGGCGGCGCGGACGACGGTCTCCCCGATGCTGGCCACGCCCCCGTGGGCCCGGGAGAGGGCGAGGAACTGGGGGAGGACGGCCTCCACCGAGGGCGGGCGGGCCGCCGGATCCGGGACGAGCAGGTCCTCACAGAGGCGCCCCATGGCCGGCCACCGCCGGCCGAGCGCGGCGAGGGCGGCCGACGGCGTCCGTCCGGGTGGCGCGTGCGGCTCCAGGAGGAGCAGGAGCAGGGCGCCCAGGCTCCAGAGGTCGGCCGCGACCCCCGGGGCCTGGCCCCCGATCACCTCGGGCGCCTGGCCCTCGGCCCACGAGGACGGGGTCCATCCCCCCCAGCCCAGCAGGGTCACTCCCCCGTCCCGACCCAGGAGGATCTCGCTCGGCGCGATCCGACCGTGCACGATGGGATCCGACGCCCGGTGGGCGGCGCGCAGGGCCCGGGCCACGCCCAACGCCACCTCGAGGGCGGTGGCCTCGCCGAACTCGAGCCAGCCGCCGTCCCGGGCCTCGAGGGCCCGGCGCAGGGTCTCCCCCTCGTGCCAGGTACGGACCAGGGCGCCGTGACCGGCGAAGAGGGCGACGGCCTCGGGTGCACCGTTCCCGCCGAGCGCACCCAGGCGCCGGTACTCGCGCTGGAGGTGGGGCAGTCCGTCGCAGGACGAGGGATCGTCGAGCAGGCGAACGACGACGGAGGTGGGGTCGTGGGCTCGACCCTCGGCGCGCGAGGCCCGCCAGAGCGTGCAGCCCGGCGCCTGGGCGATCCGGGCCTCCAGCACGAAGGATCCGATACGGGTCGAGGGGGCCGACATCCTGCCTCCTGGGCCTGGAAGGTAGCACGCCCGGGGGGCGCGCACAGCCGGGCTTACGGAGGCAGGATACCCTTCGCGGGTCCCATGGACCTCCTCGTCCCGCCAGGCCTGTCCGATCCGCTCCGGGTGGTCACCCGGGTGGTCGCGGTCCATCCACTCGATGTCGGGATCGGCGTGCACCTCGCCGACCTGCCCCTCCACGCCGGCGGGGGTGGGCAGCCGCCCGACGCAGGGACCGTGGACGGTCTGCCCGTGCGTGGGTTCCACGCCACCGTCGCGGGCGTCCTCGTCGTGCTGGATCGCCCACCCGGGGCCGTGGAGGTCGTGGTGGAGGTGGACGCCGGACGCCGGCTGGATCTCTCCCAGCAGCACACCGCCCAGCACCTGCTCACCGCGCTGGCCTCGCGGCGACCGGGCCTGACCACGGTAGGCTTCCACCTGCCCGAGACGGGACCCGCCACCGTGGATCTCGCGGGCTCGCCCGGCGACACCGACGTCCGGGGGCTCGAGGCCGAGGCCGACGCCGCCATCCGGGCGGGCCTCCCCGTCCGATCCCGGGTGGTGGCCCCGGAGGAGCTGGCCGGCCTGCCGGTCCGGAGCCGAGGCCTGCCCGAGGGGCACACCGGCCCGGTACGTCTCGTGGAGATCGAGGGCATCGACCTCAACACCTGCGGGGGCACCCACGTCTCGACCCTGGCCGCCCTCCAGGCCGTGCGGGTCCTCGGCACGGAGCGCATCCGGGGAGGCGTGACCCGCCTCCACTACCTCGCCGGCGGTCGTCTCCTGCGGCACGTGGATGCCGCGCTCGAGAGGGAACGGGCCTTCAACCGGCTGCTCTCGTGCGGCCCGGCGGGCCACCTCCAGGCGCTCGGGCGGCTCCTCGACGCCGAGCGCGCGATGGGCCGGGAGCACCGCCGCCTGCAGGAGGAACTCGCGACCCACCTCGGCGCCTCCCTCGCCGCCGACGGTGGGGTGATCGCCTTCCGGCGCGACGGCGCGGACCTCCCGTTCCTCGCCTCGGTGGCGGCGGCGGCGCAGGCCGCGACCCCCGACGGCCTCGTCCTGTGCACGGGCGGCGAGCGGGAGGGCCCCTTCCTGCTCGTGGGACCCGCCGATCGGGTCGCCGCCGAGGGCTCCCGGGTGGCGGCCATCCTCGGCGGGAGGGGCGGGGGGCCTCCGGGGCGCTTCCAGGGGCATGCCACGGCGCTCGACCGGCGGGACGAGGCGCTGGCGCACCTGAAGAGGACCCCGTCGTGATCTCCGATCTCCGCCGTCTCCAGGAGGTGCTGCGCGCGGCCTGGACGCCGCGCGTGGTCCTCTCCGCCGTGGAGCTCGACCTCTTCACGCCCTGCACGCCCGGTCCGGCCTCGGCGGCCGAGGTCGCCGCCCTGCGGTCCACCGACCCGCGGGCCACCGAGGTGCTGCTCGACGCGCTTGCGGCGCTGGGGCTCCTGGACAAGCGGGAAGGCCGGTACCGGGCGACGGACCTGGCGGCGCGGCACCTCTCCCCCGGCTCCCCCGAGCCGCTGGTGGGCATGGTCCTGCACCAGTCCACGCTCTGGGGCCGCTGGTCCCACCTCACGGACGTCGTCCGGACCGGACGACCGGTCCCCCAGGGCGAGGCGGGGGGGTCCGAGCATGCGTCGTTCATCCGGGCGATGGCCGATCACAAGGCGGGCCTCGGCCTCGCCGACCTCCTCCCCGTGGACCTCACGGGGGTGAGGCGGGTCGTGGACCTCGGCGGGGGACCGGGCACCCTGGCCGTGGCCGTCGCTCGCGCCCTGCCCGATGCCCGGGTGACCCTGGTCGACCGGGAGGCGACCCTGACCATCGCGGCGGGGGTGGTTCCGGCCGACCTGTGGGGGAGCCGGGTCGTCGGCCTCGCTGCCGACCTGGAAACCGACGATCCGTTGGGAAGCGGGTACGACCTCGCGATTCTCTCGGCCGTCCTGCACGCCTACGGCGCCGCGACCGCGACCCGGATGGTGGCGCGGGCGGTGGAGGCCCTCGTACCGGGTGGCCGCCTCGTGGTCCGCGAGCAGGTGCTGGACGAGGATCGCACGGCCCCCCTCGCCGCGGCCCTGTTCTCGGTGAACATGCTCGTCGGCACGCCTGAGGGCCGGTCCTACACCTACGCCGAGATCGCGGGCTGGATGGAGGCCGCCGGGCTGGTCGGGCTCGAACGCCATCCGGTCGAACGCGGGGAGGCCATCGTCGGCCGGCGGGGCCAGGACTAGGCCCGCCGGGCGAGCTGCCAGAGCAGGGTCCGGGCCCGGGCCTCGTCGGCGGGGAGGCTCATCGCCGAGAACCTGCAGAACGCCGTGGAGGCGAGGTCCAGGGCGGCGTCCCTGCCCTCGGGCTCACGGGCCCGGGCCAGGGCCAGCGCGAGCAGCCCGCGGGTTCGCCAGGGTGGGGTCTCCACGAGCTCCGCGCAGGCGGTCTCCAGCTCCTCCAGGGATCCACCGACCGCATCGTGGAGCGCCAGGCGGGCCCGCCCCGCGAGGTGAGGGGCTCCGGCGTCCAGGGCCATGGCCAGCGCCCGCCGGAGGTGGCGCGCGGCGGCCGCTCGGTCCTGGGACAGGAGAGCCGTGCCACCGGCCAGGTGGAGCTCGGTCTCGAGCATCCGGAGCTCGCGTTCGGCGGCGAAGGCGATGGCACGGACGATGCCCCCGGTGACGAGGTCGCAGGCCCCCATGGAGGCCGCCAGGTGCAGGCGGGCCGCCTCGGTCCGCAGGATGCCGGACCGCCGCCGGGCCCGGCACCAGGCCGCCTCGGCCTCGTCGAGGAGGGAGAGGGCGTCGTCGTGGTCCTCGCGGAAGACGGCCACCTGGGCCAGCTCCAGCAGGATGGCGCCGAGGGGGCCGTCGAAGCGGGGCTCGTCCCGGACCAGGACCGCGGCCGAGGCGAGCGCCTCCGTGGCCTCCGGGAAGCGGCCCTCGAGCCGGTCCACCTGGCCCTGCCGGAAGAGGACCGCGGCGTCGGTGTCCACGGCGGCCACCTGGCGGAGGGCGTCCAGGTCGGCGCGGGCGCCACCCACGCGGCCGGAGGCCAGGGCGAGGCCGATGCGCGTGTCCAGCAGCACCGCCTGGACGTGAGGCGGAGGGGTGGCCCGGGCGACCTCCTCGAGGACCGCACGGGCCGCCTCCGGCTTCCCCAGCTCCATGTGGACGCCGGCGATCTGCACGCCCAGCAGCGACCCGAGCGGGGAAGCCGCCTCCATCGCCTGCCGGGCCTGCGTGAGGTGGCACAGGGCCAGTGCCGGCCGATCCGCGCGGAACGCGGCGTCCCCGGCCGAAACCAGCGCCCTGGACCGGGCCTCCCGGTCGCCGACGCCGCCGGCGGACGAGGCCACCTCGGACCACGCCGCCTCGGCTTCGTCCCAGTGGCGTTCCTGCGTGAGGAGCTGGGCGTGATCGCAGGCTGTCGTCGCGCAGGGGCGCATCGGATCCAGGCTACCACAGGCGGTGTGGAGTTAGGTGGAGGCGATGTCAAACCTTCCGGGCGCCGCCGCGATTCCCCGACGGGAGGCGTGGGCGGACCTCGCCCTGCTCCTGGCCCCTGCCCTGGTGCTGGGCGTGGCTCGGATCACGGCCACGAGCTGGCTTCCCTCGGGGTGCCTCCTCGTGGCCGAGCCGCTCCTGATCGGCCTGGTCCTCTACGGCGTCCTGGCGCTGGCCACCGGAGGCCGCTGGCGACGGGCGCTGCTGCTCGCAGCCGGGATCCCCCTGGCCGTCGCCACCGTGCACATGCCGATCCCGATGCCGTGGCCGCGCGAGGCGACCCGGACCCCCACCGATCCGCTCCTGCCCTGGGCGGAGGAGGTGGCGCCGTGCGCCCGTGCCGAGGTCCCCCCACGGGGGGCCGTCCGCGTGGTCACCTGGGACGTGCCCGAGCTGGGCCTCGGCTCGCGTGCGTTGGCCGCGCTCACGGAGCTCCGGCCGGACGTGGTGGTGCTCACCCACCTCGCGGACAGCCAGTTCCTGGAGACCTTCACGGCGGCCGTGCCCGGCGAGTCGTTCTCCACGGGCCCGGAGGGACGGCGGATCGGCGTGTGGGTCCGGGGCTCGTTCCAGGTCTGCGGCGGCCGGGCGGCCGCCTGGCCGCACACCCTGCCCGGGCCGTCGGGCACGGAGGGCGATCTCCTGGTCGTCTCCATCCCGGCGGTGGACGGGGTCGGGGTCTTCCCCCTGGCGGCGTTCCAGACCGCCGCATCCCGGCCCTCGTCCTGGCCGGGGGTGGTGCGGGAGATGACGGCAGCCCTGTTGGCCGTGACGGCCTTCGGGGGCGAGACGCTCGTGGCCGCGGGCCACCTTGCGGCGCCCCCGAGCTTCGGGCGGCCCACGCGCATGCTCGCCACCGTGGGCCTCAAGGATCTCGGCGGGCCGGCCACCTGGCCCGACCGGGCCTTTGGCCTCCCCTTCCTGGCGGTCCACCGGATGGATCGCGTCTACGCGGGCCGGGCCTGGGAGGGTCGGCGGGCGATCGCCCGGACCGTGGCGGGCCCCCATCGCCTCCTGCTGGTCCAGATCGGCCAGGAACCCAGGTTCCTGGAGACGCGCTGAGGAGGGTCAGAAGCGGCCTTCCGCGACGAAGCCGCCCGGCAGCACCACGATGCGGGCATCGTGGAGCAGGATGCCGACGGTGGCGCTGGCCGCGCCCGCGCCCAGGAGCCCGAGGGTGACGGCGCGCCAGGTGTTGAACCGGGCGGTCAGATCGTCGGCCTCGCCGCGCGTCACGGTGGCGGGCTTCGCGCGGGCCGCCTCGAGGTCGGACCAAGTCGGGTTCACGAGGAGGAAGTTGACGACCGCGCCGCCGGCCAGGAGGGCGCCGCCGCCTCCCAGGAGCAGGGGGCCGGCGAGACCGCCGGATGCCCCGTCGGCCTTGGGGGCGGCGGGGGCCTTGGGGGGTGGAGGGGTGGCGGCTGTAGCCTTCGGCGTGTCCTTCTTGGGGGGTTCCGGCGCCGGCGTCCCCTTGGGCGGCGTGGCCGGCGGCTTGGAGGTGGCCGCGGGGGTTTTCGCGGCCTCCGCGGGCTTCCCGGGGGCCGCGGGGGCCTTGGCGTCGGCGGAGGCCGTGGGGGCCGGCCCGCTGGGGCGCACGGCCGAGGCAGCGACGATCGGGTTGCCGAAGTCGTCGAACAGGACCTCACCCCCGGTGGCGGCCGGGGTGGCGGTGGCGACGGCGCCGAACCCGCTGGGGCAGAAGCTCTCGTACTTGGGCGGCTTCCCGTACTTCCACCACTTGCCCTGCACCGAACCGTCCGGGCAGACCGCCTGAACCAGGTACCGGCCCTCGGCCCGGCGGGTGCTGGCATCGGCCGGCTGGCCGTCGACGAAGAACCTCGTGGCTCCGGTGCTGCTCGGGATGCCGATCGTGACCTCCGGCCTGGAGCGGGTCTCCCGGCGCAGGGACTCGAAGAGGGCCTCGCCGTCCTCGTCGGCGAACGACTCGCTCTCCCACTGGTAGTCGATCTGGGCCTGGAAGGCGGATCGCCAGGGATTGAGCGCGGCCTCCTTCTGGCCGCCGAACCAGTACGACACACCCTCGAGGTACCAGAGCCGGGCGAGCGTGTGGGGCGGGATCGGGGAATCGGCGTCGGGCGCGATCTTGTCCGCGCGCTTGACGTACTCGGGGACCTCCTCCCATCGACCGGCCTTCGCGGCCTCGTAGGCTGCGCTGACCAGGTCCTGGAAGGCGTCGGCCCGAGCGAGCCTCGGCGCCGCTGCGAGGAGGGCCAGGCTGAAGGCTAGGTGCACCCGTCGTCGTGCCATTGGTCGGATCCAGAGGAGAGGTCGAAAGTGAAGCCGCACCGCTGGCCGGCCCGTACCTCGAAGGTGGTACGGATGCTCTTGCCAGAGGGCAGCTTGATCTTGGTCTTGTAGGTTCCAACCGGGAGATCGGACAGGACGCGCTCACCCTGGGCGTCCCAGACGTCCCGGTACCCCGAGAGGGAGGAGGTGGTGGTGACCACCGCTCCGCCCGCCGGCTGGGTGTGGAGCACGACTGCTCCGACGGCCCCGGTGGCGGGCGGCGGTGGCGGGGGTGTCGCCATGGGGCTCTCGGCATCGTCGGCCACCGCCACCGGGGCCGGCGGCTCGGGCGTGGGGGCCTCGCCGCCCCCCAGGCGAGGCAGGACCACCGCGGCCGCCACGCCGCCCAGCACGAGCAGGCCCACCAGGCCCACGAGCAGGAACTTGACGGTGCCCGGCTTCCGGCCCGGTGCGGGCTCCGGCTCTGCGGGTGCATACGGCTGCGGGGGCGCCCAGGGGGGTGGGACGGCCGCCGGGGGAGGGGGGCCGCCCGGGGCGACGGCCGGCTCGGCCTCGTCGGGTTCGGGCTGGGGCGGCGCGTACGGATCGAACGTGACGTCCGCGGGCTGCCGGACCTCGGGGGCCTCGGGAGGGGCGGGCGCAGGGGCCTCGTCGACCGGAGCCGCGGTCGACGGCGTGGGCCGGGCCCAGGGGCCGCTCACGACCTCGTCGTCTCGTATCCGTGTACCGAAGGCGCTGCTCGCGTCCTCCACGAGGGTGGTGCCCGTGAGCGGATCGCCGGGGGTGTGCATCGGCTCGCGGCGCGAGACCGCCTCGGTCACGTAGCGCCGGCAGAAGCGCCTCAGGTTGAGGTCCTTGGCCTTGTCGGCGAGCTCCTCCATGGCGTCGATGACCTCGGCGGCCGGCGGGCGGTTCTCCGGCCGGTAGTCCATCATCCGGTACAGGAAGGCCCGGAACTCGTCGCCGTAGGGGTCGGTGAAGGCGGTGAGGTCGAGCGCGTCGAGGTTGGCCTGGAGGGCTGAGCGGTACCGGTCCTCGCGGATGTAGATCGTGCCGAACCGGTCGAGGGACAGGAGCTCGTAGAGCGTGATGCCGAGGCTGAAGACGTCGCCGGACGGGCCGTCGGGCTCGCCCTCCTTGCGCTCGGGCGCCATGTAGGCCTGCGAGCCGAAGGCCAGGGCCTGCGTCTGCGCCTCGCGATCCTGGAAGTTGGCCCGAGCGGTGCCGAAGTCGAGGACCTTCACCTCGCCGGCAGCCGTGATCATGACGTTGGAGGGCTTGATGTCCCGGTGGATGACCCGCAGCGGGTCCCCGCCCTGGAGGGGACGGTGGTTGTAGGCGGCCTCCAGGGCGGCGGCGATGCCCCCCGTGATCTCCGCGGCGGCGTGGCGCGGGAAGAGCGTACGGCGCTCGAGCAGGAACGCGATCAGGCTCTTGAGGTCGACGCCGTCGAGGTACTCCATCACGACCGCGCACTGGCTGTTGATGGAGGTGAGGTCCTCGACGCGGATGATGTTCTGGTGGCGGAGGAGGCCGAGCAGGCGGGCCTCGTCCCGCGAGCGCATCACGATCTCCTCGTGGCCGATCCACTTGCCGTGCATCAGCTTGATGGCGACCACGGTGGAGAAGTTGTCCCCGGTGATCATCTCCGCCAGGTAGACCTTGCCGAACGAGCCTTCGGAGATCTCCTGCAGGAAACGGAATCTACGGCGTGGCTCCAGGGGCATCCGATCCTCGCGGGAGCGTCGCCCTTCGGTCGGGAGGGAGACGGGGGCGATGACGCAGCCGAGCATAACCGCGGGTCCCGGCAGGCGCCCGATCCCGCTGCCATCCCGGGGCGATCGGCGCACCGGATCCGCCGGACGCCGGGATCGCCCGGCCGGGGCACGGCGGGATCAGTCGCTGCAGAAGCCGCCCTCGGTCGTGACGATCTCCATCGTGAGGTGGAGGAGGGCGAGGTACTCCACCACCTGGTCCCCGATGGTGGCGTTCTCCTTGCGGAGCCGCTCCCAGGACCAGCGACCACCGAGCCCCTGGCCCCACGGGGAGCGGCGCTCGATGGCGTCGGCCTCCTTGCCCAGGAGGATGGCGGAGAGGCCCATCACGGTGGCGTCGGGCTTGCGATCCTCGTTGAGCTCGACGGTGGCGTAGACCTCGGCGATCGGGGACCGGCCCGCCCACTCGGCGGGATCCAGCGAGGTGGTCCGGGGCACGGAGATCGGGACGCGACGCCCTCCCTCCTCCCGGACCAGCCACGCCAGGCCCGCGTAGTGGGGGGGGAGCGCCGCCCGGTCGGTCCGGCAGAAGGCCTTCATGAACTGGTCCGGATCGCCGACGTTCTCGATGCGGTCCGCGAGGAGGGTGCGGTTGGCGGCGTCCAGCTCCTGCACCCGCTCGACGACCTGCGAGAGCAGCGCCCCGTCGAGCCCGAACCGCGTGAAGTCGGTGGGCCGGCTGGCCACCGTGAAGGGGAGGTCGATGAGGGGATCCTCCTGGCGGGTGCGGTGGCGGGCCTCGGCCTCCCCGACTGCGATCTGCTCGCCGATCACGAGGTACACGTTCACGCCCAGGGCCCCCACGAGGACCGCGCCGAGGATCCAGGGTCGGAGTCTCATTGGGTCATCTTCTCCCGGACCTGCTCCAGGGAGGGAACCTGGAAACGGGTGCAGTATCCGTCGCCCCGGACGTAGCCGCGCCACGGCTTGAACGCCGGGTTGTCGGCGTGGGCGGCGCCGTAGTAGCAGACCGCCAGGAAGTGCTGCGCGATGATGTTGTAGGCGTAGTGCTGCGACTGGTCCATGAGGAAGCCGCCGCACGGGTCGTTCACGAACGTGGCCGAGGCGCAGGTGATGTTGTCGCCGATGAAGGCGGGCCCGCGATCCAGCTTGCGTGCCGCAAGGTACCGCTGGTAGGCGGGCTTCACGTTGTAGACGCGCCGACGACCCTCGCCGGCCGGGTCGAAGCGGGAGTCGTCGTAACCGGCGTTGTGGGAGGTGATCACCGCCTGGACGACGGATCCGGAGAGGCGCAGGACGGGGTCCTTCATGGCGTCCTCGAGCAGGGCGATGGCGCCCCGGGTGGAGGCGCGCAGATCGCTGCGACCGTCCACCGCGCAGGACCGGATCATGCACGTCGTCGAGTCCTTCTCGGGGTTGTAGGAGACGTACTGCGCCTTCTTGCGGGCGTTCACGGGGACGACCGTCGCCGTGGGGCTCCACGGAACGCCCCCGGTCTTGAAGGTGCAGTCCCGCACCTCGATGCCCGCCCGGTTCGCCACCTCGGGCATGAACTGCCAGTACCCGAGGGCACAGACCGGGGAGACGGCCTTGGCCGTGTACCGGCTCTCCTGGTAGGGGATCGCCGCGAAGACCTCGGGGAGCCCGGCCTTGCGGAGCTCGGCGACGACGTACGCCCAGTCCTCGGCCACCGTCTCCAGCCGCTTGAAGAAGGCCCATCCCTGCGCATGGACCTGGACGGATCGGGTCACCTGGTCGAGCAGGCGCTGGTCCCACTGCCGGGGATCGTCTGCGAGGCCCTTCCAGTCCGCTGCCACCGCGTCGGGGATCATCACGAAGTCCGCGAAGGGCTGGTCGAGCCCCTCGCGAAGCTCGGTGTTGAGCTCCATGTCCACGGGGACGTACTCGTAGCGCTCGACGCCCTCGCCCTGGGGGCCGAGGCCGGCGATGGGACGCTCGTAGAAGCGGAACAGGGAGAACAGGACGGCCACCGCGGTGACGATGCCCGCCATCACCACGCCGCCGATGAACCAGCCGGGCATGCCCCGATCGGTGGAGAGCTCCTTGATCCGGGTGGGCTCCACCTCCGGGGAGGCCTGGGCCGAGTCGGAGAGGATCCGGTGCTCCTCCCAGATGCCGAGGCGCCGGCACTCCACGAAGGTGAAGGTGATGCCCCGGCCCGGGGGGCCCAGGTGTACGGCGCTCCCGTCCTGGAGGTAGACCGGATGCGGTATGGCCTGGACCTCGTGCCAGTTCACGTTCTCGTGCGGAGCCACCCGCACCTGGGCGTTGCCCACCGGCGCGATGGTGGCCTGGCCGCGCTCGTAGGAGGTGATGGCGGCGTGGCAGGCGTCGAGGCCCCGGTACCCCGCCAGGCTGACGCCGCCGGGACCGGGGCTGGCGCCCATGCGGACGACGGGACCCCGGTAGACCTGCTCGGGTTGGAGGGAGAGGGGGCCCGTGAGGAAGCGGATGACGACGTCCCAGCGTTCCTGGCTCATCGCGTGTCCGCCTCGAGGACCAGGCGGGGGATGGGATCGTGATCCGCGAGGATCTCCTGGGGCTGGCAGGTGTGGGTGCCGGCCTCGAGCCGCCAGGCCCCCGGCGGCAGGTCGAGCAGGTGGGTCACCGCGTCGACGAGGGTGGCCACCGGGACCGCCGTGCCCGCAGCGAGGCGGAGGTGCACGTGGCCGGAGGGCGCCACCACCTCGAGGTCCACCACCTCGACGCGGTTTTCCACGAACACGACCTCCAGGGTGCGATCCTGGGGGAGGTCGGCCATGGCCCGCGTGCCTCGGACCACCTCGCCGTCCACCGAGAAGCGCCACCACCCCAGGAGGCGCCCGGTCGGATCGGCCCTGAGCGGCAGGCGGCGGCCCACGAGCTCGGCCACGACCTCCGAGGAGGGGGCGTGGAGGACGAGCGGCAGGCGGGCCTCGGCGGCGCCGGGCGACAGGCTCACGCGGAAGAGGGCCGTGTCCCCTCGGGGCGCCTCGTCGGCGGGGAGATCGGGCGTCCGCCAGGCCGGTCGCGGGCCGTGGGGAGGGGGCGTCCGGGCCGGCCGGGCCAGGAGCCCGGTGCCGTCCTCGCTCTCGTCCACCTCGCGGGCGGGCTCCCGGGCGGGAGGGGCCAGGCTCCCCAGGGGAGCCCGCGCGGGCGCGGCGGGCTCGCTGGGGGGGGGCGGTTCGGCCTCGGCCTCCGGGAGGGAGGGGGTGAGGGCGACCGGCTCGGCCGGGGCGGTCGGGGGTTCCTCTGGCGGTGGTGCCGGCGGCGGAACCGCCTCGGCGGGGGGAATCCGCGACCAGGAGGCTCCCCCTCGGACCGTGGGGGGCGGCGGGGGTGGGGGGGGAGGCGTCGGCGGCCCGGCGGGGGGCGGCCCCGGCGGGACCTCGGTGGCGCTCCTCCCTGCGAGGCGTGGGGGACGGCGAGCCACCCCGATCCCGGGGCGCGCGGGCCCCACGGGTTCGGCGGCCGGCGCATCCTCGGGCGGGGGCGGCTCGCCCGAGGGCGGGCTCCGGGTGGGGCGGCGCCAGCGACCGGCATCGGAGGAGGTGAGAAGGTCGGCGGGGGTGGCCGCAGCGGGGGGCGCGGCGGGTGCCGAGGCGGGCGGGGGTGCCACCTCCTCGGTGGGGACCTCGACGGTCACACGGGGCGGTGGGCGGGCCGGCCGCGCGGGCGGGCTCCAGGCCTCCCGGGCGGAGGAGGCCGCACCCGGCTCGCCCCCCAGCGCCTCCGCGAGGCGCTCCTTCTGGAAGGTCATGGTGGCGCCGCTGTCGAGCGGCTGCCCGATGCGCTGCTGCACGCGGGCCACGCGGGTCATGACGTCCAGGAGCGAGGGGCCCTCCACCTCGGGGTTCGAGAGACAGGCCCGCACCTCGTCGAGGAACCGGGCGCCCGACGGGTGACGTCCGTCCATCTCCGGGCGGAAGCAGACCTTGAGCAGCTCCTGGACCGACCGCGGGAGCGAGTCGCGGAACCGGAAGAGCCGGCGGGACCCCTCGCCCCGGCTCGCCTGGGCCCGGATGTCGTTGACGAGACCGTCGTAGACGGGTTTGCCGGTCATCAGCTCGAAGGCGATGAGCGCCAGGGAGAGGTGATCGGACGAGAGGTTCTCGGCGCGGCCCTCGAGGCGCTCGGGCGGGCAGTAGCGGAAGGAGTCCTCCCGGGGCACGGCCCGAGCCTCCTCGCGGAACTGGAGGATCTCCACCTGGGGGAGGGCGTGGCCGATGACGAGCGCCTGGCCGTCGGGCTTGAGCAGGATCCGCCAGGGCGTGAGGCCGCCGTGGGAGTACACCCCGTGCGACTCGCCGATGTCGGCCGCCTCGGTGAGGATCTCGCCGGCCACGTAGAGCAGCTCGAGCCCCGCACGCACGCCCGGGACCTCGCCCAGGTCGGCATAGGCGCGGTTCACCTCGGCCACGGACGAGCACTGGCCGGTGGGGTAGACGAACGCGCCCTCCGCGCGGTCGTGGGCCTTGAGCTCCACGAGCCCCGTGACCATCGGGGACTCCAGGAACCCCAGCACCACGGTGAGGGCGGCGTTGATCGCGGGATGATCACGGTACTCTGGGTGGAACACGATCGCCGTGTGCCGGAGCCCGTCGCCGTTCACCAGTTCCACGAGGTCCGAGGCCGGCCCGTGCATCCGGCGTCCCGTGGTTGTCAGGCCTGCGATAGTATTCATCCGAGTGCCCCTTGCAGGAGCGATAGCCTATCCGGCCCCGGCACCGCTCCCCAGGGGTCCGGCGTCTCGCCGGCGAGTCCGTGCCCGTGCCGGGCCAGGAGGCGCCTCGTGCCGGTCGGAGCGGATCGTCAGCGGCGCAAGGGGCCACCCGAACCGGAGCGGGAGGCACCCGAGCGCGAGCGACGGGTCCGGGAAGAGGTGGAGATCCGCCGGGACCGGCCGCTCACGCAGGACGCCGCGGCGCGGCTCCAGCAGGCCGTGGGCAACCTGGCCACGCGGGCCCTGCTCGAGCGGCCGGGGGCCTCGGGCGTGGTGGCGGACGACCACACGGGCCGGGAGGAGGCCCGTGAGGAGACCGAGACCGAGGCCCGGGAGGTCGAGCGTGAGCGCCATCGGGCCGTCCCCATCCCGGCGCGGGGACTCCCCATCGCGCCGTCCACCACCATCGAGGGCGACCAGCAGTACGGCGGCGACGACGACGACGATCCGCCCCTCCCCCTCCCGGACGAGCGCCATCCCCTGGCCTTCCCCCACGCGAACCGGGGCAACCGGGCCCGCCTGGATGCGCTGAGGGCCTCGGGTCGCCTGCCCCCGGAGGTCGCCCGGCTCCCGCTCCCCGCGTGCCCGACGCGGGGCCAGCGGAGGCCCGATGCCCCGTCCCCCGTGGGCGACGTCCGGTTCCGCTCGCCGCTCGCGGCGTGGGGGGATCCGCGTCTGTTGGCCGGGCGATCCCTCGCCCCGGAGGACCTCGTCGATCTCGCCGGCCCGGGCGATCCGCTGGCCCGGCCCCTGCTCGCCGCCGAGTTCGTCGCGGGGCACGCGGAGGACCCCCTCGCTCGCCTCCTCGCGCGCGAGGTGGCCCGCCCGCCGGGAGCCCTCGTCGCCGGATCCGACAGCGCCTCCCTCCTCGCGGCGACCCTCACCGGTCTCGTGGTCCTGGCCCTGGCGGCCGGGCCACCCGCGGAGGGCGCGGTTCGGGACCGGGCCCTCGAGGTGGCCCTGGACGAGGACACCCTGGAGGCCGTCGTCGCCCAGGCCGGAGACCTCGTCCGCAACGTGCCGCCCGCCCATCGGATCCTCGAACGCGCCCTCGGACAGAGCGGGGAGTCCACGCCGGCGCCGCCCCTCGGGGCCGCCGCCCGGAGGTGGCTCGTCCCCGCCCTGGCCCGGGCCGCCGGGACGTCCGCGATCGCAACCCCCCCCACCTGGGAGGCGCCGGTCCGGGAGGCCCCTCCCGATCCGGCGGATCCCGCGACGTCCGTGGACCGCGCGCTGGCCGCGCCGGGACCGGTCCCTGACACCGAGGAGACCGTGGCCCCGCTGGTCGAGTCCCTCGGCGCGCTCCTGGCGGCCGGCGGCCGGATGCAGGTCGAGCTCGCGGCGGCGGCCCTCGCCGGTCGCGTCCCCGGGCGCGAGGGGGTCGCGATCCGAACCTGCCGCGTGGCATGCGGCCGGTGCCAGGCGGTGGCCGGCGAGCTGCTCGTGGCGCGTGCCCGCCTCGGGAGCGCCCTGGGCACACCCCTGCCCGACGCCGCGGACGTGGGGCAACGGGTGGCGGAGGTCCTCGCCCGAAGCCGGGAGGCGCTCTTGGAGGCCAGGAGCCGTGCCCTCGAGGATCTCGCCGCCCTGGCGGATCCGGGCACGTCCACCGGGGACGCGGCCGATCCCTCCACCCCCGACGAGGTCCGGGCGCTCACGGTCGCGGAGGCCGAGGCGGCCGATGCCCGTCCCGAGGCGGCCTTGGGGGCGCTGGACGCGGCCATCGAGGAGGCCCGGGTCCGAAACGACCCCCGGCTCGCGGGCCGGCTCGAGCTGGCGGCCGGCATCCTGGAGCTCGGGCGGGATG
>JBFYZZ010000236.1:0-11032 GCA_041309225.1 Deltaproteobacteria bacterium
TCGCGTTCCTCGTGGCCGCGGTCGCGGGCCTCCTCGACCTGGCGGGGCTGTTCCTGTTGCCCCGCTGCTGGCCGGACGTGGCCAGCCTCCCCGCGGCCTGCGCGACCTACCAGGCCGTCTCGCTCGCCTACCTTGGGGCGCTGGGGGTCATCGCGGGCGTGCTCGGCGGCCGGCACCTCCGGCTCACCGGACCCACCCCGCCCACGACCGCCCAGCTCCTGTCACCGCCGGCAGACGGGTAGCCGATGCGCACCCTCGCCCTCCTGCTCGTTCTCGTGGCCGCGGGCGCCTGGTGCACCTGGTGCGCGTGGGGGGCCCTGTGCGCCTCCAGGAGACGTCGAGGTCCCCGGACGTCCCACTCGGCGGCCGAGAGCATCCTGAGCCGGGCCTGCGCCCGCCGTCCGCCCGGTCCACCCACCCAATGAGGTCCACCATGACCACCCTCATCATCGCCATCCTCGCCTCCCTCCTCGTCGGTGCCGGCGCGGGTACCGGGGTCACCCTTGCCCTCACCCACGACTCCGGGGAGGCCGTCGCCGCGGTCACGCCCACGGTCGAGGCGGCCGTCCGCGAGGACGTCACCGACGCCGAGACGCGGGCGGCCATCGCCCAAGCCCCGGCGGTAAACCTCGCGGTCGAGGCCGCCGTGCGCCCCGGGGCCTCGCCGTCCACCGTGGCCCTCGCCGCCTACGCCCTCTGCATCGCCGGCGCCCAAGGGAAGGCCGAGGGGAGCGCCGCGTTCGGGTGCCAGCAGCGGGGCCAGACGCTCGACGGGACGCTCTCTGGCCAGTAGAACTACGCCTTCATGGCAGCGAGGATCGAGCGCACCTCCTCTGGGCTCTTCCCGATCTGTCTAAGGATCGCGAGGACCTCGCCCTCCGGGAGGAAGTCGCGCTTGTGGAGAAGGACTTTCAACCCAGTTCCGGCCTGCCGGAAGTACCTCATGTTCCCGGACTCACCGCTATAGGCGAAGCCCTCGAGCCTGAGCATCCGCTCCACGATCTCCCGCCGGATGGTCCCGGGGGGCATCACGCACAGAGAGACGCAGAAGAAGCCTGCTTGGTCGTGTAGGGGATGTCGAACTTGACACGGCTCGTCCGCTTCAGGGGGGCCGTGACGGGCTTCCAGCCTCTGGCCTCGAGGAAGGCATGGATCTCGCCCTCCCTCAGGAGGATCCGGAAGAGGGCATCCATGGCCACCGAGATCTCCGCGGCCATCTCGTCGAAGGTCTTCCCCGCCGCGGTGAGGCCCAGAGCATCGCAGTGGGCTACCCACCAATGCGAGACGGGGTCACGGCAGAAGAGCCAGACCAAGTTCTGGATCTGGTGCATTTTGACGACGCGGACTCCCATCCTTACCTCCGGGCACGTCCACGTACCTGGACACCCAGAGCCCCGTCAAGGTTCCAAGGGGACCTGGCCGGGGAGGGCATGATCACGGGCGGGTGGCTCCGATGGCATCCTACCACCGGATCTGGGACGGGTGCCACCCACCACATCCTGGCTGGCCGCTGTAGAGAGTCTGCTCTGGCACGATGAGTACCTGCAGGCCATTATCGAAGTGGCGCAAGGAACTGGTGGGCATTCTCGTCTTGCTGCCCCCATGGGCCGGGATAGGCCCCGCCCATCCCCTACGTCTCGGGAGGGCGCGAGATGTCACTCGACCGGATGAAGGACAGGCTGGCGCAGATCCAGGCCAGGGTGAACAACGTGAAGGGCAAGGGCGAGGAGGCCACGAAGCAGGCGCTCGTTCTGCCCTGGCTCGACGCCCTCGGGTACGACATCTGGAACCCGGACGAGGTCTGCCCGGAGTTCGAGGCGGACTTCGCCGTCAAGAAGGCGGGCCAGAAGGAGAAGGTCGACCTCGCGATCTGCATCTGCGGGGCGTGCCGCATCTTCCTCGAGGTGAAGTCCGCGGACACCGTGCTCGACGGGCACGAAGGGCAGTTGGCCAGGTACTTCAACGGGGTGCGGTCCGTCTGCCTGGGCATCCTCACGAACGGCGTCGAGTACCGGTTCTTCACGGACACCGGCGAGCCCAACATGATGGACCAGGTCCCGTTCTACACGGTCCGGATGGACGGGTTTGACCTCGGGATCGATGTCCTCTCGAAGTTCCACAAGACCGTCTTCTCCCCGGAGAGCATCCGAGAATACGCGACCGAGCTGAACTACACCTCGAAGATCGTGGGCTTCCTGCGTGGCGAGCTCGACATCCGGAACCGGGAGCCGTCCGAGGGCCTCATCCGGTGGATCCTCGCGTCCGAGGGGATGTACGACGGGAGGGTGATCGCGAGCGTCGTGGACCGGTTCCGGCCCATCGTGAAGAACGCCCTCCAGATCGTGCTGAAGGAGGTCGTCCGCAGGTCGGTGGCCGCTCTTGATGAGGGCGTCGTCGCCCCTGAGACGAAGGTGGAGCCAGCGCCCGCCGTCGAGGCCCCTCACGATGGCCTGACGAGTGAACCTCCGACCGTGGAGCCGGAGGGCCGAAGGGCGGCGATCAGCACCTCGGATAACGAGATCGCTGCCTTCGGGATCATCAAGGCGCAGTTCGACTCCTCCGCCCTGGCGGACGGCATCATCTTCGATGCGGCGCTGAAGAAGGACGTGCCCCTCGAGCTCGCCTACAAGGACACCACGGCCTACTTCGGCGTCTACTTCAACAAGCCATCCCAGTGGTTCGCCCGCCTGATGATGGACACCAAGGCGCCCTGGATCGGGATCAACCTGCCCGCCGACATAGCCGTCCCCCTGCTCCCCGCCGGGGTGGCGCTGCTACCGCCACACGCCTATGCCGAGGTCCGCGTCCCCATCACCGGGCCCAACGACCTCCACGCCCTGAACCAGGTCCTCTTCGCCGCTATGAAGAGGGTAGTCGAGGAACGTAGGCCCAAGGAGTAATCAGGGAGCCTCGGGCGTCCATCCCTCCCTGGCGACGACCTGTCCAGGTCCTCGTGCTTCGACCCCGGCAAGGAGGGCCCGTGGGTCTCCGCGGAGCCGTAGCGCGCCGAATCTCGCGCACGCCTCGCGCACATCTCGGCGCGATTCGGTGCCGGATCGCCATGCACCGCGCCGGACGCCGCCGCCAGGAAAGAACGTCCACGGCGGCGAAAGCGGCCCGGACGGTGCAGGATGGCGCACCCGGCATCGGGTCCCATGGCTCGCCGCCACTCTACCCGGGAACCGGCGTTCCTCCTCACTCGCGCACCCCACCCGTCGAGGTCTCGCGCACGAGGCGCGCACAGTCCAGAGAGGTGACCGGAGCGGGCACCAGGCCCACGGTCTCCCGGAGCCGGAGTGCGGCCGGGTCCACATAGGCCCCCCGGACGGCGCCCAGCGAGTGGCCCACCAGGACCTCGACCGAGTCCCTGGCCGCGCCGAGGGAGAGCAGGCCGGAGACGTACCCACGACGGAAGGCGTGGGTCGGGTGGCCCTCCCAGGCCTCGCTCCGGACGCCGGCCCGGACCCAGGCCCTCGTCAACGTCCGCCCTGCGTGACCTCGGCCGGTCGTCTCCCGGTCGGGTGCGCCGACGACCAGCCCCACCCGGCGACCCCACCCGGCGAGCTCGTCGGACAGGTGCGTCGGGATGGGGACGACCCTGCCTCCGTAGCCGCCCTTCGTCGTCTCGGGCCGGAACGTGACGGCCGGGCCCTCGAGGTCCACGTCCTCCCATCGGAGCGCCAGGGCCTCGCCGATGCGGGCACCCGTGCTGCGCTGGATGCAGGCGAGCCGGTACGCCCACCCGGAGAGCTGCAGGAGCGCGGCGTCCATCTCGGCCCAGGTCGGCGCCACGGCGACCGCTCGTTCCCGGCGGGGCATCTCGAGCGGACGTGGGCGGGGGACCAGGTCGGCCCACCCCTGGTCCTCGTCGTGGTCATAGGCCCACCGCCAGAACAGGGCGACGGCTTCGAGGTGCTTCCGGGCCGTCGTCTGGGTCCGGGCGTGACCGTGACGGCCGGTGGATACGAGGTGCCCGTGGTAGTCGGACAGCACGGGCCGGGACAGCAGGTCGGGCCCGAGCCGGGTCCGCGCGCCCTCCTGGACCTGGAGCCAGTCCAGGAACGCATCCATCATCTCGCCGTACCGGACTACGGTTCGGGGCGCTCGGAGCCGAGCGCACTCCCGGATCCAGGCGTCCGCGATGGCCCGGAGGTCAGGTCCACGGCGAGTCGGCGCAGGGCGCCAGTCCCGGCCCTCTCCGTGGGTGCGCTCGATGTCGCGTCGAAGCCGCCTCGCCGTTGTCGCGTCCGGCACTTGGCGGGAGTGGGGGAGGCCGTCGAGATCCCGCCAGCGGACGGAGTAGCCGTCTCCGCGCTTCTGGTATGACGCCACCTGGACACCTCCTCTACCCAGGCCCATAGCCGGGTCGCGTCCCACCTGTACGTCGACCGCCCCCCGGTGCCGATGTCGAGCCACGGCCTCCGGCAGCCCGGCGGGGTGTCCCGGATGAGGTCCCGGAGCGTGCGCTCGCTGATCGAGAGCAGGTCCCGCGCCTCGGCGGTGGTCAGGAGGCGGGGCATCCGTCCGTCCAGTCGCGGTACTCGATCTCCCCACGAAGCCGATCCGGACCGTCGTCCATGATCGGGGTGATCCCGACGGAGCGGGCCCACGTCCATGCCGCCAGAAGCTCGAGCAACTCGATCCGGGTCTCGTTCGGCGTGGCCCCCATTCGCCTTCGGCATCCACGGTAGTCCGTCACGGATCGAGCATCGAGGCGGTCGAGGAGGACGAGCCCCAGGGCGTCGTGGAGCGGCTGGAGCGCCGCCATAGAGCCCGGCGAGCCCTTCCTCACCCACAGATCGAGAAGCTCGTCCACGCGGTCTGCGTGTCCACGGACGCGCTTCACGTCGATCACGCCAGCAGCTACCCGGCCAGCAAGAGTTCGCAGGACCTCATTTCGGATCCCCCATCCGCACCAGACGCTCTCCGGCTTTCCACCACCCTCCCTGCACGCGCGCCAGTACCACTGGCCGGAGCCGTCCTTCCTCGGGCCCCGGACGACGCGCGCGACAATGTCCCCCATCTGGACGGGTCTCGGCTTTCCCAGAGGCCGGTCAACGATCTCGCCCGGCGCGCGTCCACCCGGAGAGGTGACGTAGGGACTGATGTTGTACCCAACTTCGGCCGCCTGGGTGGAATCGATGTACTCCTGTTCGAGGCGGTACTGGTCGCACCTCGGGCAGGTCTGGAGAACCCGGAACACGAACGCCTTGCGGCCGTCCTGATTCCACGCCGCCTGGAGGCGCTCGTTCGGGTGTCTGCCCTCCCGCAGCATCCTCTTGTGGTCTCGCAGCCGGGTCATGATGTGCTTGGACGAGCCGATGTAGAACTGGCCCGTCTTGGTGTTTTCGATGATGTAGACCCCGATCATGCTGGCACCTTATGCCGCAGCGCGGCCACCGCCTCGGAGACGGTCAGCACGTCTCCGAGCCCGAGGCCGACGGGGCGGTCGGTCACCGGGCAGCCCGCAGCGAGAGGTGGACCCGCCCGCAGTCCGATGTGCCCCACGGCTGGCCGCGGGTGACCTTGATGCCGTAGCTGCTCACGATGACGACCGTCGTCGTGAACGCGCTGTCGCAGTTCCGCCCCTCCCAGGCCTGCATGGACGGCTGCAGGTCCTGCAGGGTGAGGCCGACGGCCTTCGCCATGGCCTCGCATCGGTCGAGCTGCTCGCGCACCAGGTGGGCCAGGCGCGCAGGGTCGGCGGTGTTCACCCGGGCCCGGCGCTGGACCACCGAGATCGCGACGGAGATCTCCGCAGCGGTCGCGGTGAGGGGGAGGGATTCATCGATCATCGGAGGTCTCCCATCTGGAGCAGGCGGGCCACTTGCACCTGGTGTCGGTCGCGGGGCCGTGGGTGGACTTGACCAGATCGCACTTCTGGAACGAGCGAGCCGTCCAGCGATTCACCCGGCGATGCCCGCAGGTCCCGCAGGTCTCGCCGGCGGGACCCGGGAGTGGATGGCCCATCGGATGCAGCCCTCGCAGGACGCGCCGGAGCTGCTTCGCGCAGGCCCCAGGGAAGAGGTCGGATGCTGGAGGCCAACGGGGGCGCGTCGGTTCCGGCTCCGGAGCGATCGGGAGGTCTGGGAACAGGCTCAAGGCCGTACCCGCGTCATGAGCGGTCCCGCGGTCGTCCGCAGGAACCAGACGGGGCCGGGGACCTCCGGCCAGTCGCCGGACCAGTCCTGTGTACGGTCCACCACGATGGGCAGAGCAGCAAGTCCTGAGAGGCGGCGGATCGCGGAACGCAGCCAGAGGTCCGCGACGACCTGGCGGCCGGTGGACGCGAGCCACCACGGACGGCCGTCCACGAGGACCTCGACCTCGGGGGTCTGCTTCGTCTCCTTCTCGGGGAACCGGATCTCCACCGGTCCGAGGTCGCCGAAGGCCTCGGCCTGGGCCCGGGCGATCTCGGATGGCGCACGGCGACAGGCGGCCACGAGGATCTCCACGCGCTGCGCCTCCCGGTCTGCGCGTTCCCATTCCGTCGTGGCCTCAGCGAGCTCGGCGCGGGCACGGTCGGCCTCGACCGCGGCACGTTTCCGGGCGCCCTCGGCTTCTACGGCATCTCGGAGCACCCGCCTGGCGTCCTCGACCTGGTCGAGCTCCGGCCTGGCCATCTTCGGTCCCGGGGGCGCGGTCGCCGGCATGGGCACCTGCGGCTCGGGACCGAGGGCGCGCATCTGAGCGTCCCAGGCGCGCGGCTCGGATCCGGCGCGCTCGACCACCTCCAGTTCGCCTCGAGCCGCGATGAGGTCTCGCTCGAGCGCCGCGAGCTTCTCGGCCGCGGCTTCCATGACCTGCAGGCGGTTGGCCACGACGCCGGAGAGCCGTTTTCCCTCCGCTTCGGCCTTCTCGATCTTCGTCGCGGCGCCTGTCCACCCGGGCCGCTCGCAGGTCGGGCAGCGGTCCCCTGCGGTCCGCAGGTCGCGGAAGGTCGCCCGGGTCGCCTCCAGGGCCCGGGTCGCATCCCGGTGCCCGAGGTCGGCGTCCTGGTGCCCCTGGCGCGCGTTCGCAACGTCGGTCTCGAGGCGCCGGACCTTCTCCGTTGCGACCCTGAGGTCTGTCTGGTCCCAGGCCGGCCGCTCACCGAGCTCGGCTCGACGTCTCCGCCAGTCGTCCCGCGCCGCCTCCGCGGTGGCCCTGGCGCGCCTGGCTGCCTCGTGGCGGTCCATCGCGACCTGGTGGGCGTCCCAGGCCGCGGCCGCCTCCAGGAGCCCACGAGCGGTCTCGACGGCGGCCTGGTCGACGACGGCCGGTGGGATCGCGGTCGTCGTCCGAGCCTTCGCGGAGTCCAGGCGGCCCCGAGCCTCGTCCCGGGACCGGTTGGCCGCCGTCTGCAGGCGAGCGGCACCTGCAGCGTCCAGCGGATCGGAGTCGCGCAGGGAATGGGAGCCCATCTGGCGGGCCACCTCGGAGCGGAGGTCGCCCGAGGGGAGAGCGGACAGTAGGAGGTCCCGGAGCGGTCGGCCGAGCTCGCGCCCGAGGAGAGGCCCCCAGGAGAATGGGACGACGACCAGCCGGCCGAGGTCCGCTCGCTGCCCGACGGGCCCGAGCCTGGCGGCGAGGTCCTCCTCGCGGGTGAAGACCTGGAGGTCCTCACCGCTGCCGAGCTCGCGGGACTGGATCCGGCTCCTCGTGAGCGACCGGCGTAGGACGGTCCCGCGTGCGGTCGTGGCCTCGATGGTGGCGCGTGGACACCCGTCCCGGATGGCCTCGACAGGGAAGGGCCGGCCGTCGCCGGCGACGCCCCACAGCGCCAGGCAGAGGGCCTCGACGAGGGTGCTCTTGCCGCACTCGGAGGCGCCGGCGATCTCCGTGTAGCCGGCGGGTGCCGCCGCGATGGTGAGATCCTCGAGCGGTCCGAGGCCCGAGACGTGCAGGCGGGCGAACATCAGAACAGCCCTCCGAGGTCGATCGGCGCATTCTTCGGGGTCGGATACGCGATGCCCAGCTCGCCTCTGGGGGACGGCTCGGGCTCCGGCGGGGGCGCGGTCGCGGCCTCGGCGAGCAGCGCGATCCGGCGGCGCAGTTCGGACCGGTAGGCGAGGAGCGTCGGGAGCCGGACCCGGGACGACGTCGTCGGGATCTCCACGTCCATGCCGCTCGACATCCTGGCGTCGTCGATCTCGCGTTGCCCATCGGCCCGGTGGAGGAGCTCAGTCTCCATGGCGAGGAGCTCCGCCTTCACTGCGTCGCGGTGGAGGGCGGGCTCCGGCGCTTTCACGTGAGGAACCTCCGGCACAATGACCAGGACGCCCTCGTTCAGCGGCGGGGGCTCCGTGTGCACGGAGGGGGCCTCTTCGTTCACGGCCGGGGGCTGGACCTCCATGACGATGTCCTCGCCGAGCAGCCCGTCGACCTGGCCGATGAACCAGCCGCGGGCGGCCTCCACGGTGGTGCGGAGTTCCTCGTCCGCCTGGTGGACCCTCGCGTCACGATCGGCGCGGGCCTCATGGATCCGGCGCTTGTACTCGGCGTGGGCGTTGGCGATGGATTCGACGGCGGTCATGGAGCCTCTCCCGGGTCCTTGTGGATCCCGAATCGGGTGATGGTACGGGTGGTGAGCAGACGGTCGACGAGGTCCTCGCGGCGCTGCTTCCAGGCCGCATCGCCTCGGTTGAAGGGGTGCAGGACCTTGGCGGCGTTCTCGAGCGAGGAGACGCCAGGCCGGAGAGCGGAGAGCAGCCCGAGGACATCCCCGTGCTGGGCGTCCCAGGTCGTGGGATTCTCTGGCTGGAACCAGGCGTGCGCGAGGCCCCTGGTTGCGTCCTCGGCGGGCTCGCGGACGTTCTTCGCGATGTAGCCGACGACGCCGCCCGGGACCGGGACCGATCCCTCCTCGAGCGCGGCCTTCGCAAGGGTGACCAGCTCGTCGCGGGCGGCCTCGATGACGGCCAGCCGGATCGCGATGGCCTCCGCGGTCGGCTCGACGATGGCCCCACCGCGGAGGTGGGCGCGGGCCGGCTCGCATCGGAGCAGGTATGGGCACCCGAGGCAACCGGCGCCCGGAGAGGCCGGCCGGGTTCCGTCTGGCCCCCGGTGCTCGGCGGCGGCGATCGCGAGGTCGAGGTCGCGGCGCCAGGTGACGAGCATGTTCTTCCCATCGTCGTCCAACCAGAGCATCGACTCGTACAGCCGGCCCGTGCGGAGGTTCACGACCTGGCGCGTGACGAAGTCGGCCTCGGGGTGGTGGGCGACCGCGAGCAGGGCCTGGCCTCGGAGCTGGACCGTGTCGAGCTCGCCCGCGTCGGTCGGCCAGGCACTCTTCCAGTCCCGGACGACGGCGCCCCTGGCCGCGAGGTCCTCGTCCTCGTAGTCGGCCTCGAAGACGACATCGACGGCAGCGCGCCACCAGGCGTCGGGGGAGTCGTAGGCGCACGGCTTCCAGTCACGATCGACGGCGAGCCCGGCCTCGGCGCGTGCGCCCTCCGGGATCCCGTGCTCCGCGAGCCAGGCGAGGGCCAGGTCGCGCCCCTCGAGCGCGCGCTGGATGGGGATGGGCGGCTCCGGGACCCCGTCGAACGTCCGGCCGACCGTGGTGATGGCCCGCACGACCTCGTCGGCGAGGGCGCTCACGGGAGCGCCGGGCCGCTCGACGCATGCCTGGAGGACCGCGTGGGCCGCGATGCCGGCGCCGAAGATGGAGCGGTCGTAGGGCGCGCCGGCCTCGTAGTGATCGAGGGTCCGCAGGCAGTGGCGGGCCGCCATCGAGAGCGTGGTCGATCGCTGGGACATGGTCACGCTCCTGGCACCCGGGCCTCGACGGGCCCGGAGATGAGGTCGAAGTCTGGGTCGGCGCCGAGGTCCTCGATGGCCGCGATGGGCCGCCG
Source organism: Deltaproteobacteria bacterium (assembly GCA_041309225.1). Taxonomy (GTDB): domain Bacteria; phylum Myxococcota_A; class UBA796; order UBA796; family JAFGLY01; genus JAFGLY01. The sequence continues at coordinate 9,837 of JBFYZZ010000236.1, forward strand.
CGTGGAGAGTTGCGCAAGTCGGCCGAGTTGGAACCCGATCCAGGCGATGAGGTCCTGGTCTCCGGCGACGACGATCGAGACGACCGGGAACCGGCGCTGCTGTCCCGGATCCGTGCGCTCCTGGAGGGTGAGCGCGACGGGCAGGCCGAACAGCGGGATCGCGTCCGGTTCGACGCCGAGGTTCCTGCACGCGGCCCCGAAGCCCTCGAAGAATCCGAGGAAGTTCTTGACCGTGTTCCAGCTCCCGCTGGCGTACTTGAATGGAATGTTCGGCAACCCGCGGCCGTCGGCGCCACGGGGGAAGTCGAACCGGGCGAGGAACCGCATCCACGGCTTGCAGGCCGGCGGCTTGGAGTCGCTCGACTTCTGGGCGTAGGGACAACGCTCGCCTGGACAGGGGATTTCGATGTAGTCCTGGCGGTCGGCGCTGTACCGGCGGGCCCTCCGGCCGTCTCCCTGGCACACCGGAGCCCTCCTCGGGTGGACCAGTTCCGGCAGGACCTGCGCCTGCCGGCGGTACTCGAAGCACTCCGCGATCCGGGCATGCGCCAGGCGGGCGAGGACCATCTTCCGGCGGTCGGGCTCAGCCGTGTTGTAGGGCGCGAACGACGGGTGCGGGTCGCGGACGGTGTTCTGGCGTCCGGCGATCTCGCGGAGCTGCGCGGCCGGCAGGAGGATGTGGAACCGGTCGCGCTCGACTGGCGCGCCTCGGTCCCCCTTGCGGCCGACGGCGAGGGCTGCGCCGATGGGCTCGCGGCCCACGAGGCCCTCGATTCCGTTGGGCGCGGTGGCCGTCATCGTGCGCCTCCCTGGTCAACGTGGACCGTGACCTCCACGACGAACGGCACGCGTACTGTCCGCGCGGGCACGGGGGTCGGGACCGGAGCACCCTCGCGCTCCGCGGCCTCTCCCCGGTGTGCCTGGAGGCAGGCGAGCGCGTCCTGGAGGCGATGGTTCAGCGTGGTCGTGGGGCTGTGGTGGAAGCCGGCCTTGGCGAGATCCATCGACATCTGCGCGCGGTCGCGGAGGTGGGTGAACTGGTCGTCCACGATCCACCGGAGCCGCTCCACCAGGTCGGGCCCGCCATCGACCGGCTGGTAGAGCCGGCCCACCTGGCGCTCGACCTCCGCCGTCTGCTCGGCCAGGGCGAGCGCGTCGTCCGCGAGCTTGGGGGCCCGTTCGCGCAGCTCCTCGAC
>JBFYZZ010000237.1:0-44243 GCA_041309225.1 Deltaproteobacteria bacterium
CCGCGACCCGAAGACGCCCGCGACGCGGGCGCCGCAGGCGCGGCACCGGTCGCCGTCGAGGCCCACGACCCGGGCCGTGAAGCCGTGCCGATCCACGAGGAGGGCGCCGCACGGCCGGCCCTCCGTGCCGGGACACCGCGTGGCCTGGCCCTCGGGGTCGGCGATGTTGCCGGTGTAGACGTACCGGATCCCGTGGCGCCGGGCGATGTCCGCCGCCCGGTGGAGGGTGGAGGGGGGCGTGCGCGGGCGGTCCAGCACGCGGTACGCGGGGTGGAAGGCCGAGAAGTGGAGGGGAACGTCCGGACCGAGCCTGTCCGTCACCCAGGCGCACAGCGCCTCGATCCCGGCGTCCGCGTCGTTCAGGCCGGGGATGAGCAGGGTGGTGAGCTCTACCCAGGTCCCCGCCTCCCGGACCGCGTGCTCGATGGTCTCCAGTACCGGCGCCAGCGCGCCGTCGCACCAGCGGTGGTAGAAGTCCTCGGAGAAGGCCTTGAGATCGATGTTGGCCGCGTCCAGCGCAGCGTACAGTTCGGCTCGCGGGGCGGCGGTCACGTACCCATTGGTGACGGCCACCGTGCGCACGCCCCGGGCGCGGCAGGCCCGTGCCACGTCGAGGGCGTACTCCGCGAAGACGGTGGGCTCGTTGTAGGTGAAGGCCACGCTCGCGCACCCCTCCCGGACGGCCGCCTCCGCGATGGCCTCCGGGGGTGCGGCCACGCCCGGGCGCTCGCGGGCCCGCGAGAGGTGGTGGTTCTGGCAGAAGCGGCAGCCCAGGTTGCAGCCCGTGGTCCCGAAGGACAGCACCGTGCTGCCGGGCAGGAAGTGGTGGAGCGGCTTCTTCTCGATGGGATCCACCGCGATGCCCGAGCTCGCGCCAAACGAGGTGAGGAGCTCCGATCCGTCCGGTGCCACCTCGCGGGCCCGGCACCAGCCGCGCTGGCCGGCCCCGAGCCGGCACGCGCGCGGACAGAGGTCGCAGGCGATCCGGCCCGCGTCGGGGCCCTCCTCGACGCGGTGCCACCAGCGGGCGGGGGCGAGGGACGGCATGCGCACCTCCCGGGCGGCGTCGGCCGCCCGGGATAGGATAGCCCGACGGGCGCGGGCACCGTTCCCCCCCGGGCGGAGGTTCCGTGCATCTCGCCTTCCTCGTGCTGACGGCCGGACTCGCCGCCCCGGTGGAGGACGTGCTCGTGAGCGAACTGGACCGGGCCCGGGCGGCGTGGGCGACCGAACCCGAGCCCGTGCACTACGCCGCCCTGCAGGTGGAGGATCACCTCGCGCTCGAGGTGGCCGCCGAGGCCGGCACCCTCGCCTCCAGCCGCACCGAGCGCCTACGCACCCTCGACGTGGACCTCCGCGTCGGCACCCCCGAGCTCGACTCCACGCACCCTCTCCGCGGGATGAGCGCGTGGACCGACAGCGGGCGCGACCTGCTACGGGTCGCCTTCGAGGACGAGCCCGGCGCCGCGCTCCGCCAGGCCGTCTGGGCGGAGCTCGACGCCCGGTACCGCGAGGCCCGGGAGCGGATCGGCCTCGTGCGCGCCAACCTCCGCGTCAAGGTCGAGGAGGAGACCCGGGCCCCCGACTTCGAGCCGCGCGCCCCGGTCCAGGATCGCCAACCCGTCCCGTGGGCCACGATCGACCCCCACCCCTGGGAGGCCGCGCTGGCCCGCGTCTCCGCCCGGATGGACACCGATCCCCGGATCCACGTGGCCCGCGCCGTCCTCGTGGTGGACCAGGTCCGGCGCACCTTCGTGGACACCGAGGGCAGCCGCCTCGTCCACGGCGGCACCTGGGCCCGGGTCGCCCTCACGGCGAGCACCGTGGCCCCCGACGGCGACGCCCTCTCGATCGACCGGGTGCTCTCGTACCGCAGCCTGGACGCCCTGCCGGGCGAGGAGCGGCTCCTCGCGCTCGCGGCCGAGGCCGCCAGCGACCTGGACGCGCTCCTGGCCGCGCCCCGCGGCGAGCCCTACCGCGGGCCGGTCCTGCTCGAGGCCCGCGCGGCCGCGGTCTTCTTCCACGAGGTGCTCGGCCACCGCGTGGAGGGCCACCGACAGAAGCGCGACGACGAGGGCAAGACCTTCTCCGAGCGGGTGGGCCGATCCATCCTGCCCGACTTCCTCGACGTCTGGGACGACCCCGGGGTGACCCGCCTCGCGGGCGAGGATTTGAACGGGGCCTACGCCTGGGACGACGAGGGCGTGCGCGGATCCCGGACCGTCATCGTGGATCGGGGCATCTTTCGCGGCTTCCTCATGAGCCGCTCCCCCATCCCGGGCTTCCCCTCGTCCAACGGGCACGGCCGCCGCATGACCGGGCACGCCCCGGTGGCCCGCATGGCCAACACCGTGGTGGAGGCGCACCGCACCGTGCCCGCCGCCCGCCTCCGCGATCTCCTGCGGCAGGCCGCGAAGCGCCAGGGCCTGGCGTACGGCGTGGTGGTCGAGGAGATCGACGGCGGCTTCACCAGCACGGGCCGGATCAGGCCCAACGCCTTCAACGTGCGCGCCACCCGCTCCCGCCGCGTGTACGTGGACGGCCGCCCGGACGAGCTCGTGCGCGGCATCGATCTCGTGGGTACGCCGCTCCTGGCCTTCGCCTCCATCCTGGCCGCGGGCGACGATCCGGGCGTCTTCAACGGCGCGTGTGGGGCCGAGAGCGGTTGGGTGCCCGTGAGCGCCGTGGCGCCCAGCCTGCTCTTCGAGACGCTCGAGTTCCAGCGCAAGGAGAAGGGCCAGGATCGCCCCCCCCTCCTGCCCCGCCCCTCGGCCCCGGGGGAGGCGCCGTGAGAGCGATCCTCGTCGCCGCCGCGCTCGCGCTCCCGCCCGCCCGGGCCGCCGATCTCGCACCGGCCGGCGTGGCCGACCTCCTCGCCGCCGAGATCGCCACCCAGCGCGAGGCCCTCCACCTGGCGGGCGCCCCGCCCTTCTACCACCTGCGCTACCACGCCCTCCTCCTCGACCAGGCCTCGGCCACCGCGTCCTTCGGTGCGCTCGTCGAGGAGGAGCATCACCCCGCCCACGTGCTCGGCATCGAGGTGCGACTGGGGGATCCCTCGTTCGACAACACCGGCTTCGGCGGCTGGGAGACGGGCTTCGGCACGCGCGCGCTGCCCGCCGTGCTCACGCCCCATGCGCTCCGGCTGGCGACCTGGAGCCTCACCGACTGGGCCTACAAGGAGGCGGTCGAGCAGTACGCCCGGAAGCGCTCCGCCTTCGTTCCACCGCCGGACCACCCCGGCGACTACCGCCTCGCGGCCTCGCCCACCGTGGCGAGCGCCGCCCCAGGTCCCGCCCCCGACCCGGCGGCGATCCGGGACCTGGTCCGATCCCTTTCGTCCGGGCTGCCCACCGACGGTTCGCTGGTGAGCGGATCCTCGGTGGTCGCGTGCGAGACCGGCCTCCTCGTCACCGTGGACTCCGAGGGCACCCGGGTGGTGCGACCGCACGCCGAGGCGGTGGTGCGGGTCATGGCCAGCGCGCGGGCCGCCGATGGCATGATGGTCACGGACCACCGTACCTGGATCGTCCGTACGCTCGCCGATCTGCCCGGGCCCGAGGCGCTCGCGGCCGCCGTCCGGGACCTCGCCGGCGGCCTGCGCCGGGCTGCCTCGGCACGCCTCCTCGAAGGCGAGTACGTGGGCCCCGTGCTCTTCGAGGACGGCGCGGCGGTGGACCTCTTCCGCCACCTCCTCCTGCCCCAGGTCGAGGGCACGCCGACCCCGATCCCCTTCGACAGCGAGATCGGCCCCCTGGGGGAGGGGTTCCTCTCGCTCGCCGCCGACCATGCCCGGGAGCCCCGCCTGGGGCGCCGGGTGCTGCCCGAGGGCTGGTCCGCGTTCGACGACCCGCTGGCCATGCCGCGCCACCCGGCGTCCTTCCGGTACGACCTGGAGGGCACTCCGGCCCGGCGGGTGGATCTCGTGTCCGACGGTATCGTGCGCACCCTGCTCATGAGCCGGGTGCCGCGCAGGGAGATCGATGCCTCCAACGGGCACGCCCGAGGAGGCCCCGGCGCCCGGCCCGCGGGTCGGGCCTCCCTCCTCGAGGTCGTTCCGGCTCGGCGCCAGTCGCGCCACCGCCTCCACCGCACCGCCCTCGCCCTCGCCCGCTCCTACGGGCTCGACGGCGTGGTGGTGGTGCGGCGCGTCCAGGACGACACCGTCCGGCGTCTCGGGGATCCGGGGCTCCTGCCCGACGACGAGGGGGAGCGGCCGCCCCTGCCCGTAGAGGTCGTCTGGCTCCGTGGGGACGGCCGGGAGGAGCCGCTGCGCGGCGCGGCCCTGGCCCGCCTCGACCGCTTCGCCCTGAGGGACGTCGTGGCAGCGGGATCCCAGGTGGAAGGGACCTTCCTCGCATCCTTCGAGCCGGGTCGCGCCACCTGGTCCCCCGTGGCCGGGATGCCCACCTGGCTGTCCGTGCCCGAGGTCCTGGTGGGCGAACTGGAGATCGTGCCGCTTCCCCCGGACCCGCGCTCCCGGCCCGCCGTGCCGCCCCCCGCATCCCGACCGGGCGCCACGGAGCGGCTACATTCCACCGTCGCGCGGGAGGCAGCTTGCCCGACGACCCCACGACCTTCACGGCCCGCGAGCAGCAGAGCACCCTGATCGTCTACGACGATCCGAGGTTCGACGCGCACGATCCGGGCTTCGGCCACCCCGAGGCCCCCGCCCGGCTCCCGGCCATCCGCAAGGCCCTCGCGCCGCACGCCTGGCCCACCCGACCCGGCCGTCCGGCCACCCGCGAGGAGTTGGAGCGGGTGCACCGGCCGGCCTACGTGGACCAGATCCTGGCCGCCCGGGGCCGGCACGCCTGGTTCGACGTCGACACCGCGGGATCCCCCGGGTCCGTCGAAGCCGCCCTGCTGGCCGCCGGGGCGGCCGTGGACGCGGCGGCTACCGCGGTGGCCGGCCGCAACTGCCTCGTGCTGTGCCGGCCGCCCGGCCACCATGCCATGGCCGATCGGGCCATGGGGTTCTGCCTCTTCAACAACGCCGCGATCGCCGCCGCCTCGCTCGTGGAGCGGGGCCTGAAGGTAGTGGTGTTCGATCCCGACGTCCACCACGGCAACGGCACCCAGGCCGCGTTCTGGGAGTCGCCCCGGGTCCTCTACGTCTCCCTCCACCGGTGGCCCTTCTACCCGGGCACCGGCGCCGCCTCCGAGGTGGGCGCCGGCGCCGGCCACGGCTTCACCCTCAACGTGCCCCTCCCGGTCGGCTCGGACGACGGCTACTACCTCACCGCGCTGCAGCACCTGATCCTGCCGGCGGTGGATCGGTTCGGACCGGACGCCTGCGTCGTCTCGGCCGGCTTCGACGTCATGGAGGGGGACCTCATCGGCGGCATGGCCTGCTCCAACCTCGCCATGGCCTGGATGATCCACGCCTTCGTCACCCGGGTCCCCACCATGGCGGTGCTCGAGGGGGGGTACAACACGATGCGCCTCGGCGAGGACGTCCGCGTGGCGGCCCTGGCGCTGGCCGGGGAGCGGCCCCCCGAGATCCAGACCCCCACGCCCCCCGCCTGGACCATGGCCGTCCGGAACTGGACGCACCCCCTGCTCGCGTAGCCGTCGCCCCCCCGCCGGCCCCGGAGTGCCGGAGGCGCGTCGCGGCTGGCGGGGAGGCCCGCAGGGCCGGTCACAACTCCGTGAGATGATCGCAACCAGCGGAGATGTGGCCGGTTTGCGGACATATCTCGGAGGGTTGACATCTACTCCCCGAGATGTGGCCGCCACGCGGACAGGACTTCGAGAGATGATCGCAACCCTCCGAGTTCTGGCCGCGGGTGGGTCCCCCCAACAGCGGAGCACGCCCGTGCGCGCCCCCCCCGCGTCGGCCCCGGAGGGCCGGCGGCACCTCGCCGCAGGCAGGGAGGCCCACAGGGCCGGCGGCACCTCGCAGCCAACGGGGAGGCCCACAGGGCCGGCGACACCTCGCAGCCAACGGGGAGGCCCGGAGGAGTCACGGCTCGCTGGGTGGGGTGTCCTCCCCCTCGGGGGGCTCGTCCTCGACGTACCCGAGCGCCCGGAGCGCGCCCTCGGTCTCGGCATCCCAGCCCTTCAGGGCCAGGCCGCCCGCCGGCGGCTCCACGCCCACCACCTCCCGCACCGCCACCCGGGTGCCCTTGAGCCGCCCTGAGAGGAGGTTGTCGTCGCCCGGACGCTCGTCCTCGCCGGCGGAGATCTCGCGGACGTCGTCGCCCCGCCGGATCGTGAGGACCAGGCCCGGCAGCGCAGCGTCGAAGTCGCCCGCCGGCACCAGGAAGACCTCGCGGGTGCCGGGGAAGCCGGCGGACCAGACCGCCGTGACCCGCTCCCCCTCCCACGAGACCCGCGCCTCCGACTTCATGGTGGCGTCCTGGCCGACCCACGCGGTGCGGACCCCGCCGGGCACCGCGAGGGTCACCACGAGGTTCTCCGGCGAGCGGAGGTGGTCGGGCCGGATCCGGAGGGCGCGGTGCACCGGCCGCCTGAGGGCGTCGGCCATGGCCTCGCGCAGGGAGGCCACGTGGGGCAGGCCCTCGCCCGTGGCGAGGAGCTCCTCCCGCTCGCCCGGATCCCGGGAGAGGTCGTAGACGGAGTCGGTGCCGGCGCTCGTGAGGTACTTCCAGGACCCATCGAGCACGCCCCACTGCTCGTCCCCGTACAGCGGCCAGCCGGCGCCGATCCGCCTGAGGCCCAGCGCCTCGGCCGCGCCTGGCTCCCCCCGGAGCAGGGGGGCGAGATCGCGGCCCCGCATGGACGCGAGCGGCGCCTGCCGGAGCAGCGAGAGGACCGTGGGGGCGAGGTCGAGGAGGCTCACGGGCGCGGTGAGCCGGGCCGGCCGGATCCGGGGCCCCCGCACGACGAGCGGCACCGCCAGGAGCTCCTCGTAGAGAGTGTGCCCGTGCTCGAAGCCGCCGTGGTCCCAGAACTCCTCGCCGTGGTCCGAGAAGAAGACGACCGTGTCCGTGGGCCGGGTGCGCTCCAGGATGCGGGCCAGCTGATCGTCGAGATAACGCAGGGACGAGTCGTAGCGGTCCTGGACGTAGGCGCGGGCCACCTTGCCGTGGCGTCCACGGCCTGCGGAGAGGGCGTCCGAGCGCAGGAATCCCTCCCGCAGCGAGGGAGGCCGCTCGCCGGCCCAGAGATCCCGGTAGGCGACGGGTTCCTTGTACGGCAGGTGGGGATCCATGAGGTGGACCATGCAGAGCGACGGCCGGTCCTCGTGCGCCTCGAGCCAGGCCAGGGCCCGGTCCACCTGCGGCTCCGCACGCGGCCAGTTCTCCACGAAATGGGTGCCCCAGTCGCCGTCCATGTCGAAGTTGGCGGAGAGGTAGACGTTCCCCACGAACGCGCTCGTGGCGTAGCCGCCCTTCCCCAGGATGGCGGGCAGCGTGGGGACCGTGCCCCAGGCCTCCGGCGCGTCGCTGGTGAGGAACGCGCGGGAGGAGGGGAGCGTCCAGGGCGCCACGGAGTGCGTGTCCTCGAACACCGCCGCGTCCCGCGCCCAGGCGGTGATCGCGGGCATCGTGACGCGCTCGTAGCCGTAGAGGTCCATGTGGTCGGGCCGCAGGGTGTCCACGAACAGCAGGATCGCGCGCGGCGCGTCCCGGACCGGGGTGTAGATCACGGGCTCGCCCAGGAAGACGTAGTCGGAGCGGGGGCTCGGGCCGGGCTCGGTGGCGAGGGTGAGCGACACCTCCCGGCCCGACCACCGCCCGAGGTTCGCCTGGACCGGGGCGAACACCCCGGGGGAGAGGTCGGCCTCGAGCACCCGGACCGCGCCGGTGCCGTCGTCCACGCTCGCCACCAGGGTGGCCCCGTCGGTCGGCTCGAGGTCCGCCGTCTCGGGCTCGAGGATGCCCGCGTCCACGGCCAGCCGCCCGTGAGGAGGGATCCGCACGCGCCAGGTGGCCTGGGCGGGCGCCGGCAGGAGGACCCCGTGGCGGCTGAAGGCGTCCTGCCACGCGGACCGGAAGGCGAACGCCCGGTCCGAACCGACGTCGGACCAGCGCCGGTTCAGGCCCCGCTCCCGCTCGGTGGCCAGCGGGTAGCGCATGACGACCTCGCCCGCGGTCGGCGGGGTGTCGGTGGCGAGGTGGAGGCGCAACGTGCGTGCGGTCACGCTCCAGGTGCCCGCCACGACGCCCACCCGATCGCCGGACCGGAACCGCAGGGCCTCGCCCTGGGCTTCCACCGTCATGCCCTCGGGGGGGTGGATGAAGAACAGGCTCCGGAGTCGGATCGGGAGCTTCGTCTCGAACGTGTGGATCCCCTCCGACGAGCGGAGGAGGATCCAGGGCCCCCGCACCGTGAGCGCCTCGGGCGGCTCGACGCCTCCCCGGCTGTCCTGCGGCACCTGGAGCGAGATCAGGGCCTCCGGCTGCCAGGCCAGCATCGTGGGGGGTGGGCCGTCCTCCCAGCGCCCCAGATCCACCGCGGGGCGGGAGCAGGCAGGAAGGAGGGCGAGGAGCGCGAGCGCGGAGAGCACGGGACCCCGGGGGGTGGCCTACCGGCGGCGACGGCGCGCGAGCGCGAGGCCGAGCCCGACGAGCAGGCCCGCCAGGCCGGCACCCGTCGGGACCGCGCTGCAGCCCTCGGCGTGGTCGGCGGTGTCGATGGTGAGGTCGGCCGCGGAGATGCCGCCCGGGCCGCCCACGTTGAGGACCACACGCCAGGTGCCCTCGGAGGGGAGCTCGATGATGGGGCTCCAGGCGCTGATCTCCTGGACCATGTCGCCGCCGCTGCCGTAGACCTGCCAGACCACGGTGTCGAGGCAGCCGTACACCGACGTGTCGGCCCGGTTCACCATCTGGTACTGCAGGCCCTCGAGGTGATCGAACGTGAAGAGGCCCGGATAGGGCTCGCCGCCGGGGGCGAGGCCGGGGGCCGGCGCCTCGCACGCCACGACGTAGGCCCGCTCGCGGTACTCGAAGGACCAGTCGCCGCAGGACTCGTTGTTGCCGTCGATCCGGAGCACCACCGAGTACTGGCCCTGGTCCTCGTAGGTGTGGGAGGGGGCCAGGTCCGCGGAGGTCGCGCCGTCGCCGAAACGCCACTCCACGCCCGTGATGTTCGTGTCCTCGGCGGCGAGCACGCGGAAGTCGACGGTGAGCGGTACGCCCCCGAACCGCTGGCTGTCGGTGGTGAACGTGGCGTAGGGGCCGTAGAGCGCGTTGATGGCGGCGACGTCGTCGGGGTTGATGGTGTTGCGTTCGATGTCGCACGAGTCGTTCGCCCAGTACATGGTGGCGTACCGGAGCGTCTCGTCGGTGCAGGGCTCCCCCTCCTCGCAGGAGTGCCCGACGCCCCACAGGTGGCCCAGCTCGTGGGTGGCCACCGGCTCCAGGGCGGCCATGCCGCCGGAGCAGGGCTGGCCGCCCTCGATCTCCTCGGTGAGCGTCCAGTCGATCTGGTCGTTGAAGGTGACGTCCACGTCGCCGAACCGGTAGAGGTACTGGCCGTCCTGCTCGCGCAGGTACTCGGCGGTGACGCTGTAGGCCGCGACCGCCAGCACGCCCTCGCCCATGAAGCCGGTGGGGTCGTCCCAGTAGATCTTGTTGATGCCGTCGTTGGTCTTGCCCTCGTTGCCGGCGTCCACGCCCATGAAGGTGTCGCAGATCTCGGCGCACGGTGCGCCGTCGGCCCAGTTGTCGAACCCCTTCTGGTTGACCGCCACCTGGGCCTCCCACGCGCTGGCGTACCCGTAGGTGGCGGCGTTCTCGAGGGAATCCTCGACGTAGTCGGTCATCCACCACTCGAGGCAGAAGTCGTCGGGGGCCCAGGCGTAGCCGAGCAGCTTGTAGGCCCCGGCGGGGGAGGCGAGGAGGAGGAGCAGGGCGGGGGCGATCATCGGGCCACCTCCTGCCGCACGGTGGCCTCGAGATCGGTGAGCGGGAGCCGTGCTCCGCGGGGGGGCGTGGGCACGAAGCGGTGGTCGAAGGGCATGGACGTGGGCGGCTTCCAGCGCACCGCGATCTCCCGCCCGGTGTCGGGGTCGATCCGGATGGTGTACTTGCCCTGGTCGAGGCCCGTGGGCGACACGATGCCGGCCGGGAGGCGCTCGGCGAAGAGGAGGATCTCCTCCTGCTCGTCGAAGACGGGTGCCTCGGCCACGAACGTGCCCTCGGCCCCGAGCATGCCGCCCATCCAGGTCACCTCGAGGGCGTCGAGGTCCCGGGGCCCCTTGTAGACGGAGCGCACCTCGACCTGGGCGTGCGTCCAGTGGACGCCCCGGGCGTCCTCCTCGACCCAGAGGGCAGCGACCACGCCGCGGACGACGTAGTCGCTCGCGGCGGTGAGCTGGCCGACCGAGAGCGGGAGCACGGCGGCCCCGGCCTGGGGTGCGACCCCGAGGGCCGCGGCCAGCAGGCCGGACGGGAGAAGTGCTTTGAGCAGGGACATGGCGGCGAACCTCGCGGGATGCGACCCCGGGCGAAGGGGCGGGTCAACGACCTAACCTACGGGTGCCGTCGGGACGTGTCAAGACGGCACCGCAGGGATCCACCGACGCACCGGATCGTGACCGGTGTACGGGCGGTGCCCGCCGGGTTGACGCCGTGCCTGCGGCCGCCTATGCGGTTCCTGTTTCGCTATCGGCGTGGAGTGTTTCCGCTGCGCCCCCCCGGCACCGTCCGGCCGTCCCCCGCAGGCACCGTAGAGCCCGTACCCCCTCCCCCCCAGGTCCGCGATGCACCGCTCCAGACCGCTCCTCCGTCGCCTCCTGTACCTGCTGGCGGCGGTCGCCCTCCTCCTCCCGGCGCTCGCCCGAGCCTCCATCACCACCGGCGTCATCAAGGGCGTCGCGGTGGACGAGGGCGGGCTGCCGGTCCCCGGGGTGCTCATCACGATCCGATCCGAGTCGCTCATCGGCGGCGCCCAGCAGCGCAGCACCGACGAGAACGGGCGGTTCGCCTTCTTCGAGCTGCCCCCCGGGCTCTACGAGCTCGTCTCCGAGAAGGCCGGGTTCACCAAGACGCTTCGTCCCAACCTCGACGTGAGCATCGGCCGCACCACCTCCATCACGGTGGAGATGAGGCTCCAGCAGGCGGGGGAGGAGATCATCGTCGAGGAGGAGCGACCCACCATCGACACCGAGCAGACCGCCAAAGGCGAGGTCCTCTCCAAGGAGTTCCTCCAGCGCATGCCCACCGGCCGCTCCTACCAGCAGGCCGTCAGCGCGGCGCCCGGCGTGGTCGGCGGCGCCAACCCGAACGTGGCCGGTGCCGGGGCCAACGAGAACACCTACATGCTCGACGGGGTGAACATCACCGACCCCGTCACCGGCACGTTCTCCCTCAACTTCAACTTCGACGCCATCGAGCAGCTCGAGGTCCTCACCAACGCCCTCGATCCCGAGTACGGCGAAGGCCTGGGCGGCGTGGTCAACATCGTCACGGAGTCGGGCGGCAACCGGCTCGAGTTCGACGCCAGCGCCTGGGTCCAGACCGGGGACTGGTCCCCCAGGATCGACGCGCGGTACGCCGCCGACGGCACCGAGATCGCGCCCACGGGCTTCGACTCCCAGTACGACACCGTCCAGGTCACCGCCAAGGTGTCGGGCCCCATCGTCCGCGACCGCGCCTGGTTCATCCTGTCCTACCAGTACGACCGCACCCTCATCGCGAACGTCGGCGTGCCGCTGCCCCGCGACTTCGACGGGCACTACGTCCTGGGCAAGCTGACCTTCCAGCCCAACGCGGCCCACCGGTTCACCTTCCTGGGCCAGACCGACCCCACCTCCGTCGACAACATGAGCCAGGGCAACCGGTTCATCCGCCCCGAGGCCCAGGGCCGCCAGTACCAGGGCGGCGGCGTGTTGAGCGGCCAGTGGGACTGGTTCATCTCGCCCTCCACCTTCCTGGAGACCAAGATCACCGGGCAGAAGACGTTCATCGAGGTCTACGGGGTGCCCTGCACCCACGACCAGGACCTCGGGTACCACCCCTGCGAGCCCGACGAGGAGGAGAACAGCCTCGACTTCACCACCCCCGGTCGTTTCGGCTCGTACAACGCGATGAACTCCGACAACTGGTACTACTACTACTTCGACGACCGGTACCGTTACAACCTCACGAGCAAGTTCAGCCTCCTCCAGGTGGAGGCCGCGGGCCTCCACGACGTCAAGGTGGGCGTCGAGCTCGATCGCACGAAGTGGGAGCAGATCGTCGGGTACACGGGGAACATGTACTTCGTGGACCTCAACGCGGTGACCTACTCCCCGAACACCTACGAGAACTTCTACTGGCTCGAGATCACGGGTCCCTACAACACCCTCGCCACGGGCGACCACCTGGGGCTGTTCGCCCAGGACGCCTGGAAGCCGATCGAGAACCTGACCTTCCGGTACGGGTTCCGGTGGGACCGCACCGTCCAGCGCAACGACCAGGGCGAGGCCGTGGTCGACGCCGCCCTCTGGGGCCCCCGGCTCTTCACGGCGTGGGATCCGTGGGGGGACGGCAAGACCGTCGTCCGCGGCGGCTACGGCCGCGTGAACGACACCGGGCGCCTCGCGGTGGCCGCCTTCTCCTCCCAGGCCAACACCTTCGGGAGCAAGGGGTTCATCGGCGAGTACTTCAACAACTTCACCTCGTCCTCGTCCCAGAACTTCGGCGAGAACGACGGCCGGGTCCGGGACTACGTCTGGGACGAGACCATCGCCCCGCACGCCGACGAGTTCGTCATCGGGGGGCAGCGCGAGGTGGTCCAGGACATGGCCTTCGGCGCGTCCTTCACCGCCCGGTTCACCCGCAACGTCTACGACTTCGACGAGGTCAACCTCGTCTGGGACGACGACGGCTACAACGTCATCGGCACGTCCAACGGCGAGCTCGTGGGCATCTACCGCCTGCGCACGGCCGACATCTCCCGCCGCGACTACTACCAGACCGACCTCCAGTTCAAGAAGAACTACGCCGATCGCTGGCAGCTCCTCGCCACCTACTCCTACGTGGTGTCCAAGGGCACGCTGCAGACGTCCGTCTCGGGTTCGCTCACCAACCCCGAGCAGCTCGAGTACATCTACGGCAACCTCTACACCGACATGCGGCACCAGGTGAAGGCCTACGGGTCCTACGACCTGCCCACCGACCCCTGGACCGCCATCCTGGCCGCGTCCATCCAGTACTACTCGGGCTTCCCGTACAGCCGGTACTACTACTCCGAGGCCGGCCAGGGGTACGGCCTCCTCAAGGACGACGTCGGCACCTACACCCGCACCGAGGGCTACTGGATGGCCAACGTCATGGTCCAGCAGGCCATCCCGGTCCGGAAGGGCGAGCTGTGGTTGAACGCGATGGCCGAGAACCTCACGAACAACCAGCAGGCCGTCAACCGGAACCCCGGGTACCTCTACGCCCAGAACCGGTGGGTCATCCTCAACCGCCAGAACCCGCTCCAGCTCTCGCTGGGCCTGCGGTACAAGTTCTAGGACAGGGAGCAGCACCATGCGGAGCCCTTCCCTCCTCCTCCTCGCCGCCGCCCTCGCCGGCTGCGGCTTCGACGAGAACCTCCCCGAGATCGACATCACGGGCACGGTCGTCGTCCCCCGGGCCGCCGCCACCCGCACCGTCACGGACGAGCAGGGCGCCCAGACCGAGGTCACCGACGTCCGCCTCATCGGCCCGGTCTACCTGGGCGCGTTCCCCGACGTGCAGCAGGGCGCCTTCGCGTACCCCCACCCGGAGATGGGGCCGATCCTGGATCCCGCCTATCCGGGCGACACCTACCCCTACGGCGGCACCTCGGTGGGCCGCTTCGACTTCGCGTGCTTCGAGTCGGTGGCCTGCCAGGTCACCACGGGCCGGTTCTCGTCGTTCGAGCAGATCCTCGAGTACTTCAACGTGTGGGCCGACGATCCCGTCCTCGATGCGTACGGCGAGGAGATCACCAGCGCCCGGTACTACGAGCAGTACTGCCTCTGGTACTACTACAACACCTCCTACGACGAGTTCGGGTTCCTGGCCGTCGACCAGGACGAGAACGGGGACTGGGTGCCCGACCTCGACTTCACCGAGAACGCCGACGGCGACTTCGTGGCCGAGTTCTCCATGAAGCACACGCCGTACGTCGAGGGCATGAAGATCTGGGGCTGGGTCGACAACCCCTCACAGGCCTACACCTTCTCCACCTGCGACGCCGACCGCCCCGGGCCTGCCCGCTACGACTACGACATGAACTTCGAGGCGGGGGGCAGCCACCAGGACATCCTCAACTTCCCGAGCCTCTACATCTACCAGGGCGACTGGATCTCCTCCGCGGCCTGGGCGATGACCTCCCCCGAGGACGAACCCGAGATCGTACTGGACTTCGACTATGAATAGGCTCCTCCCCCTGGTCCTCCTCGCCGCCTGCGACCGCAGCGGCACGTACCTGGTGCCGGTCCAGACGGACATCCCTCCCGTCGTCGAGCTCGGCGAGTTGTACGTCATCACCCCCGACGAGTGGGACGATCAGGGCACCCGCGAGTCGCTCGTCACCTACGCCGAGGTCGGTGCGCCCGAGCCCGGGGCCCGTGGTGGCGCCACCTTCACCTTCCTCGGGGTGGACGACGAGGTCTGCGTCGTCATGGATCCCGAGGCCGTCTTCTGGAACGAGTCCGTCGCCTACCAGGGCGGGGTCGAGTCCTACACCTGGTCCGACAACTACCTCGACGACGGCGACCTCGACATGAGCATCGGCCTGTCGGCCAACTACACGGGTTCACCGGGCATCGCGCTGGGCGACTTCGAGGGCCAGTACACCGACAGCCTCGGCCACACCGCCATCATCGAGTACGACCTCTGCGAGATGGTCGGCTACTACAGCCAGACGCCCGCCCACGCCGGCCGGGCCACGGTCGAGTCCTGCGAGATCGACACCTCGGGCCGGGCGGGCATCGAGTACACCGTGGTGCTGCGCACGTTCTCCCTGCCGATGGACGATTCGATCCTCGGCTTCGGCGTGGCGGTCTACCAGGGGTCCTGCGAGAACATCGACGAGTGCACCATCCCGCGCGAGGCGCGCAACCACGGCGACGAGATGGACGGGTTCGCCGGCCTCGAGCAGGCCTACTGCGCCAACGAGATGAGCACCTACTGCGCGGACAACCCGGAGATGTGCGGGGGCGAGTAGGACGCGCCGCCCCTACCGAGGCGGGGGTATGAGGGTCGCCGTGACGCCGGTGCGCGGGCGGATGGCGAAGCGCACGAGGTTGCCCTGCCCGTTGGCGCGGATCGCCTCGTCGGTGGCGAGGGCGCCGAGGGCCACGGGGGCCTTCAGGCCCGCGCCGAGGACCGTGCCCTGGCCGCCGGCATCGCGGGTCACGGCGAGCAGGGGCTGGTAGCCGACCGGGATCACCGCCCGGACCTCGCTGCCCCCGGGCAGCGCGACCCCCTCGATCCGGGCGATCTCGTGGCCCTGGAGCGCGATCCAGGCGCCCGAGAGGAGGCGCTGGGTGGTGCCCGTCACGGACCAGACGAAGATCGCCAGGCCACCCGGCTGCTCCGGGGTGTCCGGCAGCGTGGCGAACAGGGCTCCGGTGGTCGTGGGCAGCGGCGGCTCCGTGGGGGCGGGAGGGGGCGGCTCGGTCCCGGGAGCCGGAGCGTCCGCGGGGGGCTCACCCTCGGGGCTCTTCCGGACCCGGGGCGGCAGGAGGCGCAGGCCGGCGGCCGGTCGCGTCGCGCCGGGCGTGGTGACGAGCGTGTAGAGGTCGAGGTTCCCGCCCTCGAGCAGCAGCAGGCGGGCCTGCCCGGCGGCGTCGGCGACGCACCAGGCCTGGGGTCGCTCGTCCATCCGGACCACGATGCGGAAGTAGGGCGTGCCCTGCGGATCGATGCTGACCACGCGGACCTCCCCGCCTCGCCCTCCGGGCGCCGGGATCCAGACCGGGACGTGGAGCCCTCCCTGCGGGTCCGAGATGCCGCGGGCCAGGAGCTCCCACGCCGGCCAGGGCAGGTCCACCCGGCGGGGCGCGTGCCGGGCGCCCAGGCCCTGAAGCCGGAGGTACCAGAGGCTCCGGGCGCCGGCCTGCCAGTAGACGTGGCGATCCCGGGCCTCGGTGGGCCGGCTGGCGGAGAGCCGGGGCGAGACCGGCCCGTCGAGGTGCGCCAGGAACCACTGGTCGCCGCGGCGGGTCGGGTCCGGCGCGGACAGGACGTCCAGGTAGAGGTCCGCCCCCGACGCGCTCCGCTGGACCCAGGGGGTCATCCAGCCCACGCCCTCGGTCACCTCGGTGTCCGGCACCAGGTGCGCCCCCGCCGGGTCGGGCCAGGCGAGCGCGAGCGTCACCGGCCCGAGGGTCACGGTCTCCTCGCCGTTCAGCACGCGGATCTTCAGATCGAGCGAGTCGGCCTTGAAGGCGGCGCTGGAGGGGATCTCGAGCAGCACCTGGCGCTCGCCCGCCGGGTTCACGATCCAGCGATCGTCGGTGTCCTGGGCGGGCGGGGTGGTGTGGCGGGTCGAGAGGCGGGCGCCGCCCTGCGTGAGGTCGAAGTGGACCAGGTGGGGGCGCGAGGTCAGGTCCGGGAAGGTCTTGGAGTCCTTCCCGGGGTTGCGGACCGCGACGGACACCAGGATGGGCCGGCCGTGCAGCTGGTTCGGCCGGACATCGGCCACGATCTCGAGGCCCGACGCCGTCCGGGCGGAGAGCGGCGCCCGGGCGACGCTCTCGGCGGAGGGCGCGGCCTCCACGCGGGGGGCGGCGAGCACGAGGCCGGCGAGGAGGGCGAGGAGAGGACCCATGGCACTTCCGTGGGGAGGGGGTGCAGGTGTTAACCCCGTGAGCCGTCAACCTCAGCCGTTCGTGACGGCTTCGCCATCCGTGGCGGTGGCCAGGACCCAGGCCAGGAGGGTGTCGGGATCGGTCTCGCCCTGCTCGAGCTGGCGGTGCCGGGCGGCCTCCAGGAGGCGGCCCAGGGCAGGCCCGGCGGGCACGCCGAGCGCCCTCAAGTCCCGGCCCCGGACGAGCGGGGGCGGGGGCGCATCGTCCACGCCCAGGGCGCGCGCGCGGGCCAGGAGGTCCCCGTAGGCCGGATCGTCGTGGATCACCTGGGCGGCCGAGAGCCACAGGTGCAGGCGGCCGGCGGCCCGGGCGGCGCGGGAGGCCAGCCGGAGCGCGCCGTCGCCGGCGTCGGGGGGGATCCGCCGGGCCTCGGTCACGAGCGCCCGCACCGTGGCCCGCAGGGGGAAGCCGTACTGGCGGTGGACCGCGAGACGGTCGAGAGAGGCCTCGAGGTCCGGCAGGGAGAGCCCGTCGAGCACCGCGGCGAGCAGGAGCGCCTCCGCCCTGGGCTCGTCGTCGGGGTACCGGGCGTCCCGGAGGCGGGCAGCGCGATCCGCGGAGGCGCCGCGGGGGCCCCAGTCCGCCCCGGCGAGCGCGGGCAGGATGCGGCCCCACAGGCCCATGTCGGCGCCCACGCGGAGGCCGACGGAGGGGCGGGGCGAGCGCAGCAGGAGCTTGCGGACCTCGCCGTGCACGCGCTCGGCGGGGAGCTCCTCCACCGGCGCGGCCCGGCAGAGGGGATCGAGATCGGGGTGCACCGTGAAGCCGAAGCGGCCGGCGAACTGGGGCACGCGCAGGGCCCGCAGCGGGTCGTCCCCGAAGGTGGCCGGATCCACCGCCCGGAGGAGCCGGCGGCCCAGGTCCCCCATACCGTCGAACGGATCCTCCAGGACGCCGGTCAGCGGATCGAGCGCGATCGCGTTGATGGTGAGGTCGCGCCGCCGCGCCGCCTCGCGGACACCGAGCGAGGGATCGCCCTCGGCGCGGACACCCCGGTGCCCGGGCCCGGCCCGGCTGTCCCGACGCGGCAGGCTCACGTCCACGGGAGCGCCGTCCACGGTGAGCTTGTAGACGGCGAAGGCCTGGCCGACGAGGTTCACCGGCCCCAGGCGGGCGAGCACCCGCCGGAGCTCGGCGTGGCCGAGCCCGTGGACCTCCACGTCGAGGTCCGGGGGATGTCGGGGACCGGGCCATCCGGACTCGGTCATGCACAGATCCCGCACGGCCCCGCCCACCAGGAGGGCACGTCCCCCCGCCTCCTGGCAGAGGAGCGCGATCCGCACGGCGGGGACGAAGGCTTCGGGCAGGCCCACGCGGTTGCCTGGGGGGTGAGGGGCGGGTACAGTCGCGAGGCGGATCCCCTATCCCGGACCGACGGCACTCCCGGCGACGGAGGCTCCTTCCATGTGGGCAGCGCTCGCCCTCCTCCTGTGTGTCGCCGCCCCCTCGCCGGCGGAGACCCTCGAGGAGATCCTGGTGGTCGGTGCCCCGGCCCGCCCGTTCCACCTGCCCGCCCTCAACCCCGAGATCGCCACGTCCCTCGTCCGCGGCAGGGAGGTGGCGCTGCACGACCTGGTGGGCATCCGGCCCCCCCATCCCGCGCGGGGGGTGGTGATCTTCTTCTTCGACCGCGGGACGAGCAGCCTGGGGCTCCCGGCCATGGACACGCTGGCCAGGCGCTACCGGAGCGCCCGGATCCGGTTCCTGGGGATCTGCCTCGACGACGACCCCACCGCCCCGGACTGGATCCGGGGGGAGCGCCTCGCCTTCCCCATCCTCGCGGACCCCCACCGCGTGGTGGCGGGCCGATACGCCGTCCGGACGCTGCCGTTCATCGTGCTCGTGGACGCCGAGGCGCGGATCTTCGCGGCCGGCGACCCGCACGCCCTCGACCTCGAGGGGCCCGTGGACCTCGAGATCACCAGCCTCCTCGAGTTGGGGCCGCCGATCGTGGGCCGGCGGCGCTAGGTTGGCCGGACGTTGTCCACCAGGATCATGGTGATGTTGTCCTTGCCGCCCCCGTGATGGGCGGCCCGGATGAGTTCCCGCGTGCACACGCGGGCGTCCTGGTAGTGGTTGAGGATGGCCTCGATCTCGTCGTCATCGACCTCGCCCCACAGGCCGTCCGAGCAGAGCAGGATGCGGTCGTCGGCCTCGATCTCCACCGAGAAGATGTCGATCTCGACGTTGCGCTCGGTGCCCACCGTCCGCAGGAGGATGTTGGAGTGCGGGTGGTTGCGGGCCTCGTCGGCCGTGATCCGGTTCTGCTCCACCATGCGGGCCACCAGGCTGTGGTCGCGGGTGATCTGGTGGAGGACCCGGTCGCGCATGAGGTAGCCGCGGGAGTCGCCCACGTTGGCGATGAGCGCATTGCGGTCGCCGATGGTGAGGAGCGCCACGAGGGTGGTGCCCATGTCGTTGCCGCGGCGCTCGGCGAGGTCCTTCACGGTGTTGTTGGCGACCTGGAAGGCCTCGTCGAGGACGTTCTCGAGCTCCTCGACGGCCGGGGTGGCGTTGCCCTGGATCCGCTCCCGCGCGATCCGGCAGATGGTCCGGGCCGCGAGCGACGAGGCCACCTCGCCGCTGGCGTGGCCGCCCATGCCGTCGGCCACCACGAACAGGTGGGCGCCGTCGTGCAGCCGGGTCCAGGCCCAGGAGTCCTCGTTGAGATCGCGGCACAGGCCGACGTCGGTGATGGCCGTGGCCGGGAACGGAGGGGGGGCCTGGTCGAGCGGGGCGAAGATCTCCTGGAGGGCGGTGCCGAAGGAGGGGAGATCGAGGAAGTCGCCCGCCTCGACCCGCTCCAGCAGGCTCCAGAGCGGCACGAGGTCCACCGGCGCGTAGCGGGCCAGGAGGTCCGCCGCCTGCTGCACGGCCCGGCCCTGGTCCTCGGGAGGTACGGGCTCGTCGCGCATCTCCTCCACGTCGAGGTCCCAGAAGAGGACCTCGTTGGTCGGCGTGAACAGGAAGTGGGCGGCGCCGAGCTGGGCGAGGCGCACGCCGTGGTGGCAGAGGAAGGCGAGCGTGCCCACCACGCGCTGGGCGAGGCGCAGCACCTCGGGGCCCGAGAGCGGGGAGCTCTCGTCGAGGAGCAGCGACTCGCCCCGGTAGGGGATGACCGAGCAGAGCACGTGGTCCTGGACGAAGAGGTCGATGGGGGCCGCGATGGCCGGGTGCTGGAGCCGGCGCTCGAAGAAGGCCTTGGCGAAGGGGAATTCCTGGGTCTCCCACCGCACGCTCATGAGGAAGCGGCGGTCCGCGAGGTTGGCCCCGCACCTCAGGCAGGCCCGCTCCTCGCGGGGATTCTCCCGGTACCCGCACTCGAAGCACGTCCGGAACGCCTGGTCGGGACGGTCGTCGTTGAGCAGGTAGAACATCCGTCCCTCGGCGAGACGGACCAGGCCCTCGACCCGGTAGTGATCCCCCAGGCGGGTACCCGACGAGAAGGGGGTGGGGCGGGGACGGCCACCGGCGAGCATGGGGCGGGGAGGCTCCGGGGAACGGTCGAACCCTCCTAGTACCGGAATGGAGGCTTCGGGGCAATCTCCCGTTAGCACGGGATCGTGTCCTCAGGCAGGGACGACGCACCTCCCGCCGGGCGAGTCCGGAGGATAACGGGCGGACCATGCGTTCCCTCGCCTTCCAGGTGGCAGCCCGGTCCGGTGACGCCCGGGCCGGCCGGTTCGAGACGGTGCACGGCCCGGTCCGGACCCCGGTGTTCATGGCCGTGGGCACCCAGGCCGCGATCCGCGCCACGCCCCCCTGGGAGGTGGAGGCCGCCGGCGTCTCCATCCTCCTCGGCAACACCTACCACCTGTCCCAGCGGCCGGGGGAGGCCCTGGTCGAGAAGCTCGGGGGCCTGCACCGGTTCATGGGCGTCCGCGTGCCCATCCTCACCGACTCCGGGGGTTTCCAGGTCTTCTCGCTCGACAAGGTCCAGGTGGACGACGACGGGGTCACCTTCGCCTACCCGGTGGACGGCCGCCGCACGCGCCTCACCCCCGAGCGGTCCATGGCCATCCAGCAGGCCCTGGGGAGCGACATCGCCATGGCCTTCGACGAGTGCCTGGGCTTCGGCGTGGATCGGGCCCGAGCCGAGGCCTCGCTCGACCGGACCCACCGCTGGGAGGCCCGGAGCCGCGCCGCGCACGCGCGCCCGGACCAGAGCCTCTTCGGCATCGTCCAGGGCGCCTTCTCACCCGACCTGCGGCGCCGGTCGGCCGAGGCGGTCGCGGCGATCGGCTTCGACGGCTACGCCGTGGGCGGCCTTGCGGTGGGGGAGGGGCCCGACCGCATGCTCCAGGTCCTCGAGGCCACCACCCCGCACATGCCCGCCGATGCGCCCCGGTACCTCATGGGTGTGGGCCGCCCTCAGGACCTCGTGGAGGCGGTGGCCCGCGGGGTGGACATGTTCGACTGCGTGATCCCCACGCGCCACGCGCGCACGGGCGTGCTCTACACCGACGTCGGGCGGATCCGCATCTCGGACCGCCGCTACCGCAGCGACGCCTACCCCCCGGACACCCGCTGCGACTGCGCCACGTGCACGCGGTTCTCCCGGGCGTACCTCCACCACCTCTTCCGCGTGGGGGAGATCCTCGCCGCCTCGCTGGCCACGATCCACAACCTGCGCTGGTACGTCCGGTTCATGGAGCGCATGCGCGCGAGCATCGAGGGCGGGACCTTCCCCGCCTTCCGGGCCGAGGTGCTCGAGCGGTACCCCCTGGGCTCGGCGGACCCGGCCCGCGAGGACGACTGACCCCTCGACGCGGGCCGCCCGCCCGTGGCACGTTCCCCCTCTCCGCCCGCGAAGGAGCCCCCATGGGTGCCGACTACCGGATCCGGTGCTGTCCGGACGGCCTCTTCACCGACCACCGCCGGCGCGTGAAGGTGCTCGACTGCACCATCCGGGACGGCGGCCTGTGCAACCACTGGCGCTTCGACCACGACCTCGTGACCATGTGCTTCCGGGCGCTCGCGCTCGCCGGCGTCGATTACATGGAGGTGGGGTACCGCTCGGCGCCCGGCTGCTTCGACGCCGACCAGGAGGGCCCGTGGCGGTTCTGCGAGGAGCCCGAGCTCCGCCGCGTGGTGGAGCCGGGCCGCATCAAGCTCTCCACCATGGTCGACATCGGCCGCATCGGCGTCACGGACATCCCGCCCAAGGCCGACACGGTCATCGACGTGGTCCGGGTGGCCGCCTACGCGCACCAGATGGACGAGGCGCTCGCCATCGTCGAGCACTGCCTCCGGAGCGGGTACGAGACCTTCCTCCAGATCATGGCCGTCTCCGAGGTGGCCATCCCCGACCTCGACCTCGCGCTCGAGCGGACCGCCGGATCGGGCGTGCACGCCGTGGCGCTGGTGGACTCCTTCGGTGCGCTCTACCCCTACCACGTGCAGTACCTCGTCCGGAAGTACCTGAACGTCCTGGGGGGACGCGGCATCCGGGTCGGTGCCCACTTCCACAACAACCAGCAGCAGGCCTTCGCCAACACCATCGCCGCCATCGACGAGGGCGTCGACTGGGTGGACGCCACCATCCACGGCATCGGCCGGGGCGCGGGCAACTGCCCCCTCGAACTGCTCCTCTTCTACCTGGACAACCCCAGGTACGACCCCCGGCCCATCCTCGACCTGGTGGACGAGTTCGCCACCCTGCGCGACGACCTCCGGTGGGGCTACCACCTGCCCTACGCCATCACCGGCTACTGCAACGTGCACCCGCGCGACGGCATCCGGCTCATGTCCACGCCCGACCGGTACAAGTGCCGGGCCTTCTACGAGTCCCTGCGGGGTCGGCTCGCCGCCCCCGGCGAGGGGACGCCGCCCGGCCGGACGCCCGATGGCTCCTGACCGGCGCCGGCGATGCCGCGTGGTGGGCCTCCTCGCGCTCGGCGGGGGGATCGCCGCCGCGGCGGGCGCGTGGCTGGCTGCGCCGGGGGCCGATCCCACGGCGAGCGAGCCGGTGCCGGTGGACGAGGCCGGGACCCCGATCCCGCTCGCGGCGGGGGCCCGCTTCCGGGTCCTGACCTGGAACGTCCAGTACGCCGCCGGCCGGCGGCAGCACTTCTTCTACGACGGCGGCACCGCCGTCCGCGTGTCGGAGGGCGTCGTGCGGGCCACGCTCGGGGGCCTCCAGGCGGTGATCGCCGCCGAGGCCCCCGACCTCGTCCTCCTGCAGGAGGTGGACCGGGACAGCCGGCGGACGGCCCGCATCGACCAGGTGCCCCCGCTGGCCGCGGCGGCCGGCGCCGCTGCGGTGGCCACCGCCCCCTGCCACCGCGCGCGCTACGTGCCGGTCCCCCTCCGGGATCCGCTCGGTCGCGTGGACATGCACGTCGCCCTGCTCTCCCGGTTCGCGCTGGCCGGGGCGCACCGGCTGCCCCTGCCGCTCCTCCGGGAGAGCCGCGCGCGGCAGGCCTTCAACCTCAAGCGGGCCCTCCTCTGGGCCACACTGCCGGTCGAGGGCGGCCCGAGCCTCGACGTGGCGGTCACCCACCTGTCGGCCTTCAGCTTCGGCGACGGCACCCTGCCCCGGCAGGTGGCCGTGCTCGACGCCTGGATGCGGGAGCGGGAGGCCGCCGGTCGTCCGTTCGTCCTGGGGGGGGACCTGAACCTCCTTCCCCCCGGCGACGACCCCGGCCGGCTCGGCGCGGACGCGGCGGAGTACGCCGACGATCCGAACCCCGCGGTGGCCCTCCTCGCGGCCCACCGGTGCGTGTTCCCCACCGAGGATCTGCTCCGGCCGGGCCACCGGACGTACCTCCCGTACGGGGCGGACCGGCCCGACCGGGTGCTCGACTACCTGTTCGTCGGGCCCGGCGTGGAGGTGGAGGACGCCCGCGTGCTCCAGGAGCACCGCGACCTCTCGGACCACGTCCCGATCCGCGCGGACTTGAGGCTGGCCGCCCCGTGAACCTCGCCTGGCCCGCCTTCCTCGACGCCGGCGAGACCTACTCGGCCCTCACCGCCGTGGCGTGGTCCGTGGCCGTGATCCTCTTCCGGCGGTCGGGCGAGCGCATCCCCCCCTTCGGCCTGAACACCTTCAAGGGCGTGGTGGGACTGGTCCTCTTCCTCCTCACCTTCCCGATCCTCGGGCTCGACGCCCTCCCCTCGGGGACCACCCTCCAGGACGCCCTCGTCCTCGCGGCGAGCGGCGTGGTGGGCATCGGCATCGCGGACACCCTGTTCTTCGCCAGCCTCAACCGGCTGGGCGCGGGGCGGTCGGCCATCGTGGACTGCCTGTACAGCCCGGCGGTGGTGGTGTGCTCGGTCCTGGTCCTCGGGGAGCCGACCGGGCCCCACCTGCTCACGGGCGTGGCCGTCATGGTGGTGGCCATCCTCGTGGGCACCTGGGAGCCCAAGGGTGCCGAGCGGCCCGCGGGGCTGCGTGCGGGTCTGGCCCTCGGCGTCGTCTCGATGGTGCTCATGGCGATCGGCATCGTCTGGGCCAAGCCCGCCATCGACCGCGCGCCCCCCCTCTGGTCGGCCACCCTGCGCCTCGCCGGCGGCTTGGGCTTCCTCGCGCTCCAGGCGGCGGTCCACCCACGCTCCCGCCGGGAGGCGCTCGCGGCGCTCCGGCCGGGACCCCACTGGCGGGTGGCGCTGCCCGCGGCGCTGATCGGCACCTACGTGGCGCTCCTGCTCTGGATCGCCGGCATGAAGTACACCTACACCAACGTGGCCAGCGTGCTGAACCAGCTGAGCAACGTGCTGGTGGTCGTCCTCGCCGCGATCTTCCTCCGCGAACGCCTCACCGTCCGCAAGGTCGTCGCCGTCGTCCTCGGCGTCTCGGCGGCCCTCGTCGCGGCCTGGTAGACAGGCCCCACGCCGTCCGGATCCATCCGTGCCCGCCCGGGGGTGGGGTCCCCGTCCCCGAGCGGGGGGGGATGGAACTCCACGGGCAGTGGGGATCCCGTGGAACGGCGGCGGGATCCGGGAAGAGCAGGGCGAGGTCCCAGGCCGCCACCTCGGGGAGGTCGACCGCCGGGGGCCCGAGGAGCCGGGTGAGGAGCACCCCGTGGGGATCGTTGGACGGGGAGGGCGAGTAGACCAGGATGCCCGCGAGGCCGGCCTCGCGGAGATCGGCCGCCCAGCCGCGCGCGCAGCGCGCCAGCGTCGCGTCGAGCGGGTGCGGGCGGCCGGGCTCGTGGGTGGATGGGTAGTCGTCGAGGGCCCCCACCAGGGGGCTGAACCGGACCAGCGGCGTCGTCCGCTCCGTGGGCTCCTGGGTCGTGATCGGCCGCCCCAGTTGCAGCTGCCAGAGGAGGAACGTGGAGTGCAGGCCCACGAGGCGGCGGCCGTCCGGGGGCTCCTGGAGGGGCAGGAGCAGGACCGGGCCCGGTGCCAGGCGGCCCGCCGCGCTCGCCACCGCCGCGGGCATCGCGGGTTCGAAGGTGGCGGGGGGCCAGGCCACGACCCTGGGCCAGGTGCCCTGGTCCGCCAGCGCGAGGAGCAGCACGGGAGGGGCGAGCCAGGCGAGGCGGGAGGGCGGTCCGCCGCTCGGGGTGCGGGCGCAGAGGAGCGCCGCGAGGCCGAGGCCGGCGGCCATGGCGGCCGGGAGCGCGGCCAGTCCGGCCATGCGGCTCCAGGCGTGGATCATGCGGAGCGGGGGTACGAACCGCAGCAGCCACCAGACCGGTCCCTTGAGGCAGGTGGCCTCGTCGGGCGCCGAAGCCGAGGGCTGGCCGAGCAGGAGCCACGGCCCCGCGGCGAACGCCAGGGCCAGGAGGGTGACCAGGAGCCAGGGCAGGGCGCCGGGCCGGCGCCGGATGGTGCCCAGGAGGCCGAGGAGGAGCGGCAGCAGGCCCACGTACGGGGGCTGGTCGGGAAACTCGAGCGCCATGCGCCCGGGCGACAGGCGGAGCACGTCGCCGAGGTGGATCGAGGGGTACGGGCCCTGCAGGCAGCGCGTGGCCTCCCAGATCCGGGTCGTCTGGATCCGCTGGCTGCTCGGCCAGATGGCGAGGGAGATCGCCAAGGGGGCGAGGCAGAGGGCCGCGATGCCGGCGACCACGGCCAGGCGTCGGGCCGCCTCCCGCCAGGGCAGGCCCCGGGCCCACCACAGGCCGACGGCGATCTCCAGGATCCCGGCGAACACCACGAGGTAGCCGCCGCCCAGGAAGACCCCGCCCAGCGTGAGCCCGGCCAGGAGGCCGATCCCTCGCGACGGTGGTGCCGCCAGCCCCGGCGCCCCGGCCGGGGGCCGCCGCATCCAGCGGTGCAGGAAAGAGAGGTGCAGGGGGTAGAGGGCCGCGGGGAGGAACTCGCTGCGGCCCATCACGGGGGTGGCCAGGAGGAAGGGGCTGCCGCAGAAGACGAGCACCGCGAGGGCGAGCGGCCAGATGTCGGACGGGTCGAGCCAGCGTCGCGCCAGGCGGACCGTGCCGGCGGCACCCACGACCACGGCGGCGAGGTGGACGGTGTTCCAGCCGAGCACGGCGCCGGCCGCCCCGCCGCCCGCCAGCCAGTACGCGGGCAGGAACGCGAGCAGGTTCACCGGATCCATGAGGTGCCCGGAGAACCCCTCGGGCCAGGCCACGTCGGCCACGCGCACGAAGGGGCCGTGGCGGAAGAGGCCGTCCGCCACGGTCCAGAGGCCCCAGAGGTGCGCGGGGGCCTCGGTGAGGGGGCCGCCGATGGCCCGGGTCGTGGGGTGGAGCAGGGCGG
The DNA here is from genome assembly GCA_041309225.1 of Deltaproteobacteria bacterium. Lineage (GTDB taxonomy): Bacteria > Myxococcota_A > UBA796 > UBA796 > JAFGLY01 > JAFGLY01. The sequence continues at coordinate 26,417 of JBFYZZ010000237.1, forward strand.
ACCCGAGCAGGATCACTGCGCAGGCGGAGGTCGCCAGCACGACCGGCACGTGGCGCAGGAGCTGTCTTGGGAAGGCCGTCACGGGAGGAGCGGCGGGAAGGTATCACCGGGAAGCCCGGCGCGGCCGGCGCGACCGTGCCCCCCTCGGGGCGCGCGGAGGCTCGGGGCCGAGCTTGACACGGCCTCGGGGCTGGCATAGACCCCGCGGGCTTCGGGACCCGCCCACGCGCGCGGATCCGTCCTCGGAGGACCCATGGGCAAGAAATCAGCCACCGGCCTCACCACCGTCCACCTCGAGTGCACCACCTGCCGGGCGAGCGACGTCCCCGGGGTCAGCCGCTACTCGCTGCGCAAGAACAAGAAGAAGAACCCCAAGCGGCTCGAGCTCATGAAGTACTGCCGCTACGAGCGCAAGCACACCCTCCACAAGGAAGTGCGCTAGCGCCCCGGGGCTCCGGGCCCCTCCGATCGAGGGCCTCGCCGGTCGCGTCTCCTCCCCCGCCCCAGCGAGCAGCCGCGGCCTACAGCATCTGCGAGTAGAACTCGATGATGGACTGCGTGTTGCAGGCGAACGGCAGGTGGTCCGTGCCGGGCAGGGCGACCATCTTGCCCGTGGCCTTGGCGGGGTCGAAGTCGAGGTAGTCGGGGCGCACGCGGGTGGTGGAGCGCTCCAGCGCCTCCTGGACGAAGCCGCGGGTGCGGCTGCGCTCGATGACCGCGACCTCGTTGCCCGGGGACACCAGGAACGAGGGGCGATCCACCCGGTGGCCGTCCACCGTGATGTGGCGGTGCGTCACGAGCTGCCGGGCGGCCGGGATGGTGGGGGCGAGGCCGAGCCGCCAGACCACGTTGTCGAGCCGGCGCTCGAGGAGCTGGACGAGGTTGACGCCCGAGGGGCCGCGCATGGTGCTGGCCTTGCGGACGTAGCGCCGGAACTGGGCCTCGAGGAGGCCGTAGTGCCAGCGCATCTTCTGCTTCTCGACGAGCCGGAGCTTGTAGTCCGACGCCTTGCCGCGGCGGTGGGCGCCGTGCTCACCGGGAGGGTAGGGGCGATCGAGGGTCGGGTTGGTGGTGAGGCCGGGCAGAATGATGCCGACGGCGCGGCACTTCTTCATCCGGGGACCGTGTTCGCGAGCCATTGCACGCTCCGGGAGGTGCAGGAGGAGGGAGACGCGTGGCCGGGCGACCGGGGGAGCGCCCCAGGGGGGACGAACCCGGTCCGGTCGGGAACTCCCCGGACCGCGAGGCCAGACGCCTAGCGCACGGGGGGGGTCGTGTCAACCGCCGGGGGGCGGACGTGCTACCCTGTGGACGAACGCTCCCCCCCCTCGCCGAACCGAGCATGCGGTCCATCCCGCCTCGCCCCTCCCGGGGCCGCACGGCCTTCACGCTCATCGAGCTGATGCTGGTCGTCGCGGTCGTCGGCCTGCTGCTCTCGGTGGGATGGGGCTCGCTCCAGCCGTGGCTGCCCCGGTACCGTACGCGGCGGGCTGCCATGGAGTTCGCGAGCACCGTGGACCACCTGCGGGCCCTCGCGGTGAGCGAGAACCGCGAGACCGCCGTCTACCTGGCCGACTTCGATCCCGACGCCGAGATCGGCAACGACGTCAACGTGGGGGCGTACTGGCGCCTCGCGGGCAACGCTGCCCGGGGCAGCACGTCCTGGGAGCTCCTGCCGACCGATGCGCAGCACGACGGCTCGGACGACGACCAGAGCGAGGGCCGGGTGGACATCGGCGCGGGCAGCCCCACGCGCCTCCGGGACGTGTCCATCGCCGAGTGGAACGCCATCGCCGGGCCCGACGGCCTGATCGACTACATCGTGTTCACCCCGCTCGGCTGGCTGGCGAACCCCAACGCGGACTTCGACGGTGAGGGGTACGTGGAGGTCCGCTTCACGAACAAGGCCGCCTACCGCGAGGGGCGCGCCGAGGCCTACACGGTCCGGATCGCCCGGAGCGGGTTCGCCCGCGTGGACTTCGACGACAGCCTCTACCGCTCGGTGGAGGGCCACGGCCAGGGCGTGGACGCGCACACCAGGGTCAGCAGCTCGAGCTCGGGCGGCGGGTAGCGCGCCGCCCCGCGCGCCGCCCCGCGCGCCGCGGGGAGTGCTGACCGCGCCATGGTGGAGCGCTGTGCCGACCGGCTGGGAACGGGTTGGTTCTTCCATGGAGAAACATGGCCTGCGGGCTGATCGATCTCCTGACGTTCCGATCGTTTTCCACAAGTTGCCCCCCGGAGCGCCCCATGACGCGGATCACCCACGGGTCCCCTCGCCTCCCTCCCCAGGGTCTTCCACACGGGCGCAACGAGGACTGGGCCGTCCGATCCGGGCGAGGCGCCGCCCCGGGTCGTTTTTCCACAGGTGGGGGTACACACAACATGTGGCAGGTCTGGACCCCTTCGACCACGACATATTGTGGCCGACCGCTTGACGCGGTCGATTCATGGGAGGTACACCCATGAGGTCGTCCGGTGGCCTTCTGCGACCATCGGGCGTCGTTCCGGTCCGTACCCCCCGCACCCCCCCGCTGTCCCGGACCGCGGTCCCCTGGAGCCCCCCGCATGGACCCCCTTTCTGCCCACTTCACGCCCGCGAAACCCCGGGAGCCCGCCCTGTCGGGCCTGTTCGCCGGTGTCCCCCACACCCGGGGTCTCTCCTTCCAACCTCGATTCTGCCCCGCAGGCACCCATCCCTGGGCCACGACGACCTGGGAGACCCGCCAGGCCAACATCACGGACGCCAGCGGGAACGTGGTCTTCCAGCAGGACGCCGTCGAGGTGCCCACCGACTGGAGCCAGACCGCCACCAACGTGGTCGCCTCGAAGTACTTCCGGGGCCATCTCGGCACCCCGGAGCGCGAGCGCAGCGTCCGCCAGCTCGTCTCCCGGGTGGTCGACACCCTCGTCCAGTGGGGCAAGGAGGACGGCTACTTCGTCGACGACGCCTCGGCCGAGGCCTTCCGCAACGACCTCGCGTGGCTGTGCGTGCACCAGCACCTCGCCTTCAACAGCCCCGTCTGGTTCAACGTGGGCGTCGAGCCGCAGCCCCAGTGCTCGGCCTGCTTCATCAACTCCGTGACCGACACCATGGAGAGCATCCTCGAGCTGGCCAAGATCGAGGGCATGCTCTTCAAGTGGGGGTCGGGCACGGGCACCAACCTCTCCCCCCTGCGCTCCTGCCGCGAGAAGCTGCGCGGGGGCGGCACCGCGAGCGGTCCGGTCTCCTTCATGCGCGGCTTCGACGCGTTCGCCGGCGTCATCAAGAGCGGCGGCAAGACGCGGCGCGCCGCCAAGATGGTCATCCTGGGCGTGGACCACCCCGACATCCTCGAGTTCATCCGCTGCAAGGCCGAGGAGGAGAGGAAGGCCTGGGCCCTCATCGAGGCGGGCTACGACGGCGCCTTCCACGTGCACGGCGGCGCGTACGACTCGGTCTTCTTCCAGAACTCCAACAACTCCGTGCGGGTCGCCGACGCCTTCATGGACGCCTGCGTGAACGACGGCAGCTGGACCACCCACGCCGTCACCTCGGGCGAGGTCATGGACACCTACCGGGCCCGCGCGCTCCTCGACGAGATCTCGCAGGCGGCCTGGGTCTGCGGGGATCCGGGCATCCAGTTCGACACCACGGTCAACGACTGGAACACCTGCGCCCAGACCGTGCGGATCAACGCCTCGAACCCCTGCTCCGAGTTCATGTTCGTCGACGACTCGGCCTGCAACCTCGCCTCTTTGAACCTCCTCCGGTTCCTCGACGCCGAGGGCCGGTTCCAGACCGACCGCTTCCGCGACGCGGTGCGGCTGGCCATCACCGCCCAGGACATCGTGGTCGACCGCGCGTCCTACCCCACCGACCGCATCCGCAGGAACTCCCGCTACTACCGGCCGCTCGGCCTCGGGTACGCCAACCTCGGCTCGCTGCTCATGGCCCGGGGGCTCGCCTACGACTCCGAAGCCGGCCGGGCGTGCGCGTCGGCCGTGACCTCCATCATGACGGGCGAGGCCTACGCCTGGTCCGCCCGCATGGCCGCCGAGCGCGGGCCGTTCACCGGGTACCGCCGCAACGCCGAGTCCATGCTCCGGGTCATCGGCAAGCACCGGGCGGCCGCGCAGCGGATCCAGGTGGACCTCCTGCCCGATGAGCTCCAGGAGCCGTGCCGCACGGTGTGGGACGAGGCCGAGCAGATCGGCCGGGAGCACGGGTTCCGCAACGCCCAGGTCACCGTGCTCGCCCCCACCGGCACCATCGGCTTCCTGATGGACTGCGACACCACCGGCGTGGAGCCCGAGTTCGCCCTCGTGAAGTACAAGAAGCTCGTGGGCGGCGGGTCCATGAAGATCGTGAACCGCACGGTGTCCACGGCGCTCAGTCGGCTCGGCTACGACGAGAAACAGAAGGGCGCGGTCGCTGCGTGGCTCGAGAAGCACGAGACCATCGAGGGGGCCCCGGGCCTGAAGGCCGCGCACCTGCCGGTCTTCGACTGTGCCTTCAAGCCCACCCACGGCAACCGGTCCATCCCGCCCATGGGCCACGTGCTCATGATGGCGGCGGTGCAGCCCTTCATCTCGGGCGCCATCTCCAAGACCGTGAACCTGCCCGAGAACTACTCGCCCGAGGACATCGGCCGCCTCTACCTGGACGCCTGGCGGCTGGGCCTGAAGGCCATCGCGGTCTACCGCGACGGCAGCAAGCGGAGCCAGCCCCTCTCGGCGAGCCGCAAGAAGGCCGAGACGCCGGCCGAAGCCGTCGCGCCCGAGGTCGAGTACCGCCCGCACCGCCGCAAGCTGCCCGACGAGCGCAAGGCGCTCACCCACAAGTTCAACGTGGGAGGCCACGAGGGCTACGTGACCGTGGGCATGTACGACGACGGCACCCTCGGCGAGCTGTTCATCGTCATGGCCAAGGAGGGGTCGGTCGTCTCGGGGCTCATGGACGGGTTCGCCACGAGCGTCTCGATGGCCCTCCAGTACGGGGTGCCGCTCCAGGTCCTGTGCGACAAGTTCACGCACACGCGCTTCGAGCCGAGCGGCTTCACGGGCAACCCCGACATCCCCATCGCCAAGTCCGTCCTCGACTACATCTTCCGGTGGCTGGAGCACAAGTTCCTGGCCCGGGAGGCCTCCCCCGCCGGCGGGGAGGAGGTCGGCCGGCCCGACCCGGCGGAGCCCCCGGCGGCCGGCACCCCGGCCCTGCCCCGGGCGGAGGTCTTCGTCCAGCGGGCCGACGAGGCCGCGGACCGCGTCTTCGTCAACCAGGCGGATGCGCCGCCCTGTCACGAGTGCGGATCGATCATGGTTCGCTCGGGAGCCTGCTACAAGTGCTCCAACTGCGGGGCCACGAGCGGCTGCTCCTGACGACCCGCCGGCCCAGCCCTCCTGGCGCGGCCACCCGTCCCCGTTCCCGGCCCTCCCCGTCCTGCCGCGGGGGGGCCGCGGTCGGCCCGACGCTCCGGACCTACCCCCCGAGGCCGCAGTCCGCTGAGAACGAGAGGGCGGCGGCCTGATCCGGGGTGAGCGGCACCGGGCCGTCCTGGCTGTCGGGCACGATCCCCGCGGCCCACCAGCCGGTGGGGAACCCCATCACCGTGAGCGCGAACGCGGCCGCGAGGTCGTCGGTCGGCGCGAGGTGGAGCAGGGTCCCGAACATGCCGTCCACGCAGGCGCTGCCGAGGACGGTGTCGGCCTGGAGCGACGGGCCGCCCGATCCGTCTACGTCGATGTAGGCGAGGAGGAACTCGAGGGCCAGGTCCGTGAACAGCTTCTCGGATCCACCGGGGACGAGGTGATCCGCGGGGGGCTCGCCGGACACGGTCGCCTCCCACGGATCGGTCGCGGCGTCGTCGGACAGGAGGGCGGCCACGTCGCCCCCCATCAGGAACCGGTAGGGGACCGCCGCGATCCGAGCGATGGACGGATCCGTGGCGAGGTCCCACGGCCCGCCGACCGTGAGGCTCTCCACCGGCCGGAGGGCCGTGGTGAGGGGGATCGCCCGGGGATCGCGCACGGTGAAGTCGTCGCTCCCGTCGAACGTGGGCTCGACGGCGTTCCAGCCGGCCACGATCCCGTCGTCGGCGTACTCCGCCGGGATCGGCCCCTCGGCCCAGGCCGGCCACACCCGGCCCACCCCCACGAACGCCTCGCCCTCCTGGTGCGTGGTGTCGGCGTTGGGGTCCTCGTAGAGGGCAGGGATGTACATGGCCACGAGGAAGTCGGGGTACTTCGCGTCGATGGGGACGAGCTGGCCGGCCGCCGGGGCGGGGGGATCCATGCCCTGGGGGGTGCCCGTGACGGCGATGGTGTGCAGGACCACCGCGGGATCCGGGATGGGCCCGTCCGGCATGAACCAGTGGAGGGCCAGCGCGGTGCCGGCGACGTCGCCCTCGATCTCGAAGACGAGGGTGGCGTCGGTGTCGGCGTCGGTGTCGGCGTCGGTGTCGGTGTCGGCGTCGGTGTCGGCGCTGGTGTCGTCGCCGGGGGCGGTGTCGTCTTCGCCGTCGCAGGCCACGGCGAGGAGGGTGAGGACGAGCGGTGCATGGGCGGGGCGCATGGTCTCCTCCGGGGCGGGGATGGAGACAGTATACGGGAAACGGGGCCGGGATGTGGGGAGGCACACCCTTCGACCCCGGCATCGTGACAGGTCCGACCCGGGCAGACTCCTAGGGGTCGTTTCCCCAGCCGGTGGGCAACCGCTCTTCAACGACGCACCGACGGGTGGCTCGATCCCCCGCCTCTGCACCCCTGTCAGGAACGTCGTCATGTCCAGACCCGCTCTCGTTCCCTCCTCCCATTCCGCAGGCGATCGGGACGACCACGACCCTCCCCTGTTCGACGCCCTGATGGACGTCGCGCTCGACCTGGCCACGAACCTGCCCGCTCGCGATCGGTACCAGAGGCTCGTGGCCGCCGTCCGCAGGATCCTCTCGTGCGACGCGGTCACGATCCTGAGGGCCCACGGCGGGCTCCTGGTGCCGGTGGCCGCCGAGGGGCTCGTGCCCGAGGCGCTGGGCCGGAGGTTCGCTCCCGCGGATCACCCGCGTCTCCAGGCCATCCTCGGGTCCCGGTGGCCGGTCCGGTTCGACTGGAGCGACGACCGCCCGGACCCCTTCGACGGGCTCCTCGTCGGCATGGAGGGTCGTGACTTGAGGGTCCACTCGTGCATGGGTGCCTCCCTCTTCCTGGGTGACGAGCTCGTGGGGGCCCTGATCATGGACTCCCGTGCCCCCGGGGTCTTCGACGGGGTCGACGACAAGGTGGTGGCGACGTTGGCCGCGCTCGCGGCTGCGGCGGTGCGGACGACCGGGCTCTCGGACGCGCTCGAGGACAGTGCACGTCGCTGCGGCGCGCCGGTGCGCGGGCTCGTCACCGCAGCCCTGGAGCGGGGTAGCGGCGAGATCGTGGGGGAGAGCGAGACCATCGTGCGCCTGCGCGGGGAGATCCGGGAGGTGGCCTCGTCGAGCCTCACGGTGCTCGTCACCGGCGAGACCGGAGTGGGGAAGGAGCTGGTCGCGCGCCGGATCCACGCCAGCTCGCCCCGGGCATCCAAGGCGCTGGTGTACGTCAACTGCGCGGCGCTCCCCGAGGCGCTCGCCGAGAGCGAGCTGTTCGGCCACGGCCGGGGCGCCTTCACCGGTGCGGCGTCGGAGCGAGCGGGGAAGTTCGAACTGGCCGACGGGGGCACCATCTTCCTGGACGAGATCGGCGAACTCCCGGCCACCATCCAGCCCAAGCTGCTCCGGGTGCTGCAGGACGGGGAGATCCAGCGGGTCGGATCGGATCGGTACCGGCGTACCGACGTGCGCGTGATCGCAGCCACCAACCGCGACCTGCGAGGCGCCGTCGACTCGGGACGGTTCCGGGCCGACCTCTTCCACCGCCTGAGCGTGCTCGTCGTCGCGGTCCCCCCGCTCCGCGAGCGGGAGGGGGACGTCGCGCTCCTGAGCGGGTTCTTCCTCGATCGGGCGAGGCGGCACCTGGGGCTGGGCATCGTGCGGCTGACGCCGGGGGCTCGCGACGCCCTCGCGGACGCCTCGTGGCCGGGGAACGTACGGGAGCTGGAGCACGTCGTGCTCCGCGCGGCCATCCGGGCGGCCGGTGGGCGAAGGGGGGTACCGGTGGAGATCGACCGCCATCACCTGGACATCGCGGGCAAGGCGCCGGTACCGACGGTCCACGCCGTGACGGCCGGAGTCGAACGGCAGGACCTGTCGCTCGCCGCTGCGACGGCGGAGTTCCAGAGGGCGCTCATCGGACGGGTGCTCAGCCTGTGCGACGGCAGCTGGACGGGGGCCGCCCGGCGCCTCGACGTGGACCGCAGCAACCTGCACCGCCTCGCCAGGCGCCTCGGGCTCCAGGGAGCCGTGGGTCGGTTGGACACGAGCGGGTCCTTCTGACCACGGACGCCCCGTGGTCAAACGGACGAAGCGAATCGAAATAATGTAGGTTGTAACGTTTCGTTCTTGTTGGCATCCGTTTTGCATGTCTCTGTCGTGACCCCCCCCGATGGGAACGGAGGCAGAGACATGAACGTGAGATCCATCCGGCATCCGGCAGTGCTCGTCCTCTCGGCGGTGCTGATCGCACCGACCGCACGGGCACAGGAGAGCAGCATCTACGTGCAGTGCCCGTCCTCGACGGACCTGCACCCCACGGGCGACGGCATCCGGTGCGCCCACCTGGTCGCCGGCGACGGCATGATCACGATGGCCGACGACGAGGCGAGGCCGCTGTACGTGTTCGGCTTCGCTTCGCTGCCGGACGGCGGGCCGGACGAGACCAGCTCCGAGTACCCGGGATGGGTGATGGACGAGGGCATGATGTCGGCCGGTTCCCCAGCGCCGACCCTCTCCCTCGACGAAGACGACGAGTTCTACCTCACCATCAGCAACGTCGGCATGGCCATGCGCCCCGACCTCTCCGATCCGCACACGGTCCACTGGCACGGGTTCCCCAACGCGGCATCCGTCTTCGACGGCAATCCCGACTCGTCGATCTCCGTGAACATGGGCGCGAGCCTCACCTACTACTACTACGCGGTGGACGCCGGAACCTACATGTACCACTGCCACGTGGAGGCCACCGAGCACATGCAGATGGGCATGCTCGGGAACCTGTACGTGCGTCCCCGCCAGAACCGTCTCGAGGACGGCACCGACCTGAACGGCTTCACCCACCGCACGGGCTACACGTACGCATACAACGACGGTGACGGCTCCACCTACTACGACGTGGAGGTTCCGATCCAGATCGGTTCCTTCGACCCGGCCTTCCACGACGCGAGCTTCGAGGTGCAGCCCCTCCCCTTCGCCGGGATGAGGGACACCTACTTCCTGCTCAACGGACGCGGCTACCCCGACACGGTCGACCCGGCCGCGATCGGCACCGTCGATCCGCTCGGGACGATGCACGACTCGCAGCCGGTCTCGAGCCTCATCGAGGCGTATGCAGGCGAGAAGATCCTCCTGCGAATCTCCAACCTCAACGTCACGCAGTTCAACACCCTCGCCACCAACGGAATCCCCATGCTGGTCGTCGCGCAGGACGCCCGGCTGCTCCGCGACGACGACGGCAACAACCTGTACTACCGGACCCGCTCCGTCACCCTCGGTGGCGGCCAGTCCGTGGACGTGATCATCGACACGGACCAACTCACCCCGGGCAGCACCTGGTTCCTGTACACGACCAACCTCCATCACCTGGCCAACGACGACGAGAACTTCGGCGGTCAGATGACCGAGATCCGCATCTACTAGGGAGACGGCGATGACTGCACACAACGAAGGAACGAACGCGACCGGCCTCCTGCGGTGCTCCTCCGGGATCGCGCTGCTGGCGGTGCTGCTGGCGCCTGCGGTGTCCCTCGCGCACACCACCATCGACGGCGAGATGGGCACCTCGTTCAGCCTCTCGGCGCGGGCCGGCCAGGTCTCGATGCCCGACGGCGCGTCCATCTACTCGTGGGGCTACACCACGGGCAACCAGATGCAGCTGCCTGGCCCGACGCTCATCGTCACCGAGGGCGACACGATCGACGTCACGTTGACGAACGCGTTGCCTCCCGCGGCCGGGAACGTGTCCATCGTCTTCCCGGGACAGGAGATCACGTCCATCACCGGCGGCGTCGCCGGGGCCCTGGCACGTGAGGCCGAGCCCGGCGGCTCGGTCACCTACACCTTCACGGCGGACGAGCCCGGCACCTACCAGTACCATAGCGGTACCCAGCCCGATCTCCAGATCGAGATGGGGTTGTACGGGGCCCTGATCGTGGTGCCCGCGACACCGGCCGCGGGGTGCACCCACTCGGCGTACGACCACGCCGGTACCTGCTTCGACAGGGAGTACCTCTTCCTGCTCAGCGAGATCGACCTCGACGTCCACCAGGCCGCCCAGGAGCAGGCCTCCGGCCGGGGTCCCATCGAGGTGGGCCTGGATGCATACGCCCCTGAGTACTGGCTCATCAATGGGCGGGCGGCCCCCGACACCATGGCCGCCGAGGGCACCGATCTGCTCCCCACCCAACCGTACAACGCCATGCCCATGATGCACCCGGGCGACCGCGTGCTCCTGCGCCTGGTCGGGTCCGGTCGGGATCCGCATCCGTTCCACACCCACGGGAACCACGTGCGGGTCCTGGCGAGGGACGGGCGCCTCCTCCTGAGCGAGACCGACCCGGGCCAGCTGGCCGGGCCCCGCCTGTTCACCGTGCCCTCGACGCCGGGCAGCACCTACGACGTCGTCTTCGAGTGGACGGGCGAGAACCTGGGTTGGGACATCTACGGTCACGATCCCGCCGATCCAATGGAGGACGGAGAGTATGCACCCGACCACGGGAAGCCGCTCCCCGTCGAACTCCCCGGAGCCGCCTCCCTCACCTTCGGCGGCATGTACAGCGGAAGCCCCTTCCTCGGCGCACTCGGTTCGCTTCCCCCGGGGGAGGGCGGACTCAATCCGGAGGCCGGCTTCACCTACATGTTCCACTCCCACACCGAGCGGGAGATGGTGAACAACGACGTGTTCCCGGGCGGGATGATGACGATGATGGTCGTCCTGCCCCCCTGGGTCGACATCTCCACCATGATGCCGTGACGAAGAGGAGACCTGACATGCATCCCTCGATCTCGAAGTCCACTTCCGCGCTGGCGCCCTTCGCCGGCGGCGTGTTCCTGTTCACGCTGGGTGCCTCCCCTGCGATGGCCGCCAGCGTGGACGTCTACCTCAAGGCGCAGGCCTTCGACATGGCGATGGCCGACGGCGCGACGGTGCCGATGTGGGGCCTGGCCGAGTGCGACGCAGACTGGCTCTGCGGCGATCCCACCGTCCCCGGCCCCCGGATCGACGCCGCCCCGGGCGACACGCTCACCCTGTGGGTCCAGAACACCCTGCCCACTCCGGTGTCGATCGTCGTGCCCGGCCAGGGCGGCGCGGGCGATCCCGAGTACTTCACCGACGCCCTGGGACGCGCCCGCGTGGAGTCCTTCACCTACGAGGTCGCCCCCGGGGACACGGACTTCTACACCTGGGATTCGGTGACCGCAGGCACCTACCTCTACCAGAGCGGGACCCTCCCCTCCATCCAGGTCCCGATGGGACTGTACGGCGCGCTCGTCGTCGGGCCCGACGCCTCGGTGACCTGTGCGACCGGCACGGCCGCCTACGCCACCGCCGACAGCTGCCACGACGTAGACGCGTTGCTCCTGTTCAGCGAGGTCGATCCCTGGCTGAACGAGGCCATCGACGCGGCCGGCGGCGTGGTCGCCGACTACCCCGCCACGGTCGACTACTATCCGTACTACCTGCTCGTCAACGGGGAGAGCTCCCTCACCCTGCCCGCTGGCGATCCCGGGGACACGACGCTCCTCCGGTTCCTCAACGCGGGCCTGGAGACCCACTACCCGGCGATCGAGGGACTGCAGGTGGCGCTGCTCGCCGAGGACGCCTACCTCTACCCGGGCCTATTGAAGGTCCAGAACGCCGTCGACCTCCCGGCGGGCAAGACCGTCGACGTCCTGGTCACGGTGCCCACCGAGGACGCCACCTACGCGCTGTACGATCGCGCGGCTGACGGCAACTACGGCCATGGCGGCGGCGTCGACGTGGCCCTCGAGGTGGGCCTGGGCACGCCCGCGGAGCCCGACCCGACCGTGTACACGGTCGACGACGCCTACGCCGTGACCGAGGACACCCCCTACGCCGCGGCGAGCGTGCTCGTCAACGACGTGGGCCTCGCGGGGGCGAGCGTCTCGGTCGTGTACCGGCCCGACCACGGAGAACTCGTGCTCGCCGCCGACGGCACGTTCACCTACACGCCCGACCCGGACTTCTCGGGCTTCGACGGCTTCACCTACTCCGCCTGGGACGGCTCCGCTTCCTTCCCGGGCTGGGTCTCGCTCGAGGTGTCCTTCGAGAACGATCCGCCTACCGCCCGCGAGGACGGCCTCTACACCAACGCCCTGGGGACCGACATCGTGGTGGACCCGGCGGGTGTGCTCGCCAACGACGGCGATCCCGATGGCGACGCGCTGTCCGCCGTGCTCGTGACGCCCCCTGCGACCGGCACCCTGACCCTCGCCGCGGACGGCTCGTTCGTCTACCAGGACGGGGTACCGGGCAGCACCGTGACCTTCACGTACTACGCCACGGACGGCATCGATGCGAGCGACGTCGCCCTCGTGACGCTGGAGGTGCAACCGGTGTCGGCCCTCGCGCTGCACGTCGTCGATCCGGCGGGCGCGCCCGTGTCGGACTACCGCTGGGTGGTGCAGGAGGACCGGACCTTCCAGGTCGATCCCGCGACGCCGCCCGCCTACCTCGACTCGCAGACCGCGAACTTCCACCGGAGCCACATGCCGGTGGTCGCCCAGGGGATTGGGGCCCAGGCGTTCGCCTCGGTCGCCCTCGACCCGACCCGGCACTACTACGTCTCCGTCCTGCCCCTCGACGGGGGGAACGAGGACGGGACCGGCCACACCATGGGGGGCACCCGGATCCTTGAGGGCGAGACGGACATCACGGTGGTGGTGAACGATCACCCCATCCCCACGGCTCAGATCAGCGTCCTCGTCTTCGAGGACGCCGCCCCCACGAACGGCGTCCCGGACGCCGGCGAGCAGGGTCTCGGTGGCTACCAGATCACGCTCGAGGACGCCGGCGGCCGCTATGGCCAGAACGGCGGCCAGATGATGCAGGACGCCTTCGGCGGCATGCTGGCCAACGCGCTCGACTGCTTCGGCGGATCCCCGCCCCCGATGGGCGTCATCCTCACCTGTCCCGATGGGACCGCGCTCATCCGGAACCTGGCTCCGGGCAAGTACGGGGTGACGGCCACCCCGCCGGTGGGGGAGACCGCCTCGTGGGTCCAGACCTCCACGATCGAGGGGACCCGGGTCATCGACGCCTGGGTCAAGGCGGGTGAGCCCGCGTTCTTCCTCGAGTTCGGGGGCGCCGGTCCCCATGCCTTCATCGGCTTCGTCAACCCCGAGCGCACCGCCGTCCCCTCGGACGTGCCCGAAACCGCCCGGACGAACACCGTGACCGGCAACGTCACGCTGTTCCACGACCCGCGCCCGCCCGGCCCGATTGGCTCCTACGAGACGGGCTCGTACGACGCCCTGGCCTTCACCCGGGCCTGGGTGGGGCTCAACAGCATCGGCGGCGACGGGCCGTCGTTCGCGACCGTCCAGGCCGAGGCCGACGGTACCTTCGTCATCTCCGGCATCCCGGACGGCCTCTACCAGCTCGTCGCCTGGGACACCTACCTGGACCAGATCATCGCCTTCCAGGCGGTGACCCTGACGGGCAGCGGTGCCGATCTCGGGGCGGTCCCGGTCTGGGCCTGGTTCACCCGGCTGGAGCACAACGTCTTCCTCGACACCAACGAGGACGGCGTCCGCCAGGACGGCGAGATGGGGCTGTCGGAACAGGCGATCAACCTGCGCTTCCGCGACGGTTCGATCTACCAGTCCTATCCGACCGACCTCGAGGGCTTCGTGCCCTTCGACCAGGTCTTCCCGTTCTTCTCCTGGCAGGTCGCCGAGGTCGACTACACGCGGTTCAAGGCCACGGGGGTCACCGTCACGGTCGACGGTGGCGGCGACGTGGGCAGCGGTCCCTACGCCGGTCTGCTGAGCGTGCAGGACGGCAGCCCCCGCACCGAGACCGGTCCGGTCCTCGTCGAGGCCTTCCAGGGCTTCCCGGGCCAGACCAGCCTCTTCGACTGGGGCAAGGCGCCCTACGCTCCGGGGGAGAACGGCGGCATTTCGGGCATCGTCCACTACGCATCCACCCGGGCCGAGAACGACCCGCGCCTGGCCGCCGCCGATCCGTGGGAACCCGGCGTCCCCGGTGTCAAGGTCCGCCTGTACCGCCGGGTGGCGACGGACTTCGAAGGCGGTACCGCGCTCGCCCTCGTGGACGAGGTCACCACCGACAGCTGGGACGACGCTCTTCCGACCGGCTGTCCTGGCGAGGATCCGACCTCCGCCTACGTGACCGACCTCCTCGGAGCGGACCAGCTCAGCCGCTGCTACGACGGCTGGCGCAACTACAACCAGGTGCGACCCGGCGTCTTCGACGGTGGCTACGCCTTCCTGGACATCGCCCCCGGCACGTACGTGGTCGAGGTGGAGCCGCCCCCCGGCTACGAGCTGGTCAAGGAGGAGGACCTCAACGTCGGGTACGGTGACGTCTACGACATGGCCCCCGCCGCGATGATGATGCCCGGTGGTGCCATGGTCGCGGCCATGCCCGACATGGCCATGATCGAGGCCGCCATGGCCCCTGAACCCGGCATCGCCCAGCCGCCGTGCGTCGGCGACACCCACGTCGTGCCCGACACCCTGAGCCTCTTCCCGAGCGCCATGTCCTACGCCCCCTTCGCGGGGACCGAGCGACCCATGTGCGACCGCAAGGAGGTCACCCTGACCGACCAGGGCCAGGCCGGGGCGAACTTCTTCCTGTTCACGTCCACCCCGGTGGCGGCGCAGTACACCGGCCTGATCCTCGACGACCTCGCCATCGAGAACCGTCCCGCCTCCCCGGGTCTCGGGGAGAAGTGGTCCCCGGCCTACATGCCCGTCTCCATGCGCGACATGAACGGCCACGAGGTCTACCGGTCCTACGGCGACGGCTACGGCCGGTACAACGGCATCGCCGCCTCGACCTACACCGCCAACCTGCCCATGCCGAGCGGCTACTCGCCCGCCATGTACAGCGTCTGCCTCAACGATCCGGGCGACGGTGCCGAGGCCGATCCCTACCGGGACCCCGACTACGGCACGCACTGCTACACGATGCAGTTCATGCCGGGCACCACGACCTACCTCGACACGCCCGTTCTCCCCCAGTCGGCGTTCGCAGCCGGATTCAACCCGGTGGACTGCGACCTCCCCGACGCGACGCCCGAGCTCGACGAGATCGTTGGCGGCGCGCTCGTGGCGGCGGGCGGCACCATCGAGCTGACCTCCGTGGGCTCCACCGCCGTGCCCAACCCCGCATTCCGGGGCCCGCTGGCGGATCCGCCGTACGACGTGGAGACCGTCCTCCGGGACTACGGCTTCGGCGATGCCGAGGGGACCGTGACCCTCGGGGGGACCGTCCTGGACGTCACCCACTGGGACGACACCACCATCCGCGCCACCGTGCCGGCCGGCACGAGCGCGGGGAGCTACCCCCTCGCGATCGCCCGGTCCACCGGTGAGGCCTCCGTCAACACGGTCACCGTGACCGTGGGCAGCGAGACCCCCATCGTGGTCGGCCCCGGGGAGTCCATCCAGGACGCCATCGACATCGCCGATCCGGGGGACCTGATCCTGGTGCAGCCGGGCGTCTACGAGGAGCAGGTCATCCTCTGGAAACCGCTCCGCCTCCAGGGGGCGGGAGCCGGCTCCACGGTCATCGAGGCCGCGCAGCGTCCCGCCGAGGACCTGGCCACCTGGCGTGAGAAGGTCCAGATGCTCGTGGACGCGGGCGACGTGGACCTGCTCCCCGGCCAGGCCGCGGCGCCCCTGCTGTTCGGCGGCGGCGTCCTGGAGACCGAGCTCGGCGCGGGCATCCTCGTGCTGGCTGCGGACGGGGCCTTCGACAACGTCGAGTCTCGCATCGACGGATTCACCATCACCGGCGCGAACATCGGCGGTGGGATCGTCGTCAACGGGTACGCCCACTACCTCCAGATCTCCAACAACGTCGTGACCCGCAACTCCGGCGGGCTTTCCGGCGGCATCCGGGTCGGCGCGCCACGCCTGGCGACCACCGGCGACGGGCCGTTCGCCTACAACGTGGGCGTCGTCATCGACCACAACGTCGTCAGCCGCAACGGCGCCATCGGAGAGACCGGCGCGGGTGGCGGCATCTCGCTGAACACCGGCTCGGACGACTACACGGTCTCCGACAACTTCGTGTGCGGCAACTTCACCTCGGGCGACGGGGCCGGCATCGGGCACCTGGGCCTCTCCGACAACGGGGTGATCGCGTCGAACGAGATCCTGTTCAACCAGTCCTACGACCCCACCACGACGCGGTCCGGCGGCGGCATCTTCGTCGGCGGCGAGGCGCCCGAGCCCCCCGCCCTGACGCTGGGCGCGGGCAGCGTCACCATCGACGGCAACCGCATCCAGGGCAACCAGGCGGCCTCCGGGCACGGCGGCGGGATCCGCGCCGAGTACTTCAACGGCCGCGACGTGGAACTGGCCTCGGCCGGTTCCAGCGGCTGGTACAGGCTCGACGTCTTCAACAACATGGTCGTCGACAACGTGGCCGGCTGGTCCGGGGCAGGCATCTCGCTCCAGGACGTGGCGAGGGGGAGCATCGTCCTCAACACCATCGCGCACAACGACAGCACCGCGACGGCCGGACCCCTGATCGACCTGGCCACCCTCACCTCCGAGCCCCAGCCCGCGGGCATCTCCTCCGCGCCGCACAACGTCGCGCTGGCGGACCTCGTCCCCGGAGCGGCCGACTACTCCCACCCGGACCTCACCCACAACATCCTCTGGCAGAACCGGGCGTTCTCCTACGATGCCACCGGCGGCACGCCCCAGCTCGTGCCCGTCCTGGCGCCTTCGTCCACCGGGTCGTGCGCGACAGGCGCGACCTACTGGGACGTCGGCGTGCTCGGCGGCGAGTACGCCCTGGTCCCCACATGGTCCATCGTCACGAGCGTCACGGGCCTCCCGGCGTCCAACCGCGCCTGGAATCCGCAGTTCTCCTCCGAGTACTGCAACGGCGCGCGCGAGCTGGGCGATCTCGCTCCCATGACGCCTTTCCAGGCGTTCGAGGAGGGTGGCAACTACGTGGAGGTCCGGTACGGTCCGCTCACCCAGGACGGCTGGGACTACCACCTCCAGCCGACCTCGCCCGCCATCAACTACCACCCGACCGGAGCGGGTGGAGGCTGGCCCCCGGCCACGGGCATCACAGAGGACATCGACCTCGAGCGCCGTGGTTTCCGGGTCGACCTCGGTGCCGACGAGGTCCGGTGATGGGCCTCCCCGCCATCGTCCTCGCCCTCGCCGCCCTCGCCGCCACGCCCAGCGCGTGGGTGGGCGAGGGCGCGAGGGCGCACGCCGCCCACCACCCGCGCGAGCAGACGCTCATGAAGCGCCAGTGGGGCGTGGAGATCGACCACGTGCGCCGGGCGGCGGCCGGCTACATGCTCGAGTTCCGGTATCGCGTGACCGACGCCAGGCTGGCGAAGCCGCTCTTCGAACGCCAGTCCAACCCGGTGCTGATCCACGAGGACTCGGGCGCGAGGCTCATCGTCCCGACGCCGGCCACGGTGGGCGCGCTCCGGAACTCGAACACGCCTCAGGCCGGGGTGTACTACTGGATG
>JBFYZZ010000238.1:0-5605 GCA_041309225.1 Deltaproteobacteria bacterium
CGACGCTCTTCCGATCTGCTGGCCGCGGCGGTGCCCGCGAGGCCGGTCACGCCGAACGCCGAGAGGCGGGCGAGGTCGAGGCGGGAGGCGTCGAGCGCGAGGTCCACGGCGCCCGTGTCCAGGCCGACCGTGCCCTCGGCGCGCACCTCGCCGAGGGCCGCCCGGACGGCGGCGTCGTGCAGGGAGAGCCGGGTCCCCTCCTGGTCGACCCGGGCGTCGAACGCGTCGAACGCGACGCCCGCCACCGTGCTCGGGCCCAGCGCCACCTCGGCGGTGGTGCGCAGGCCGGCCCCCAGCCCCACGCCTCCTACGCGCACCCGCCCGCGGAGACGCGTACCCTCGGGGAACCCCGCGACCACCCGCTCCGGGACCACGTCGTCGAGCTCGAGCACGAGGTTCCAGGGGATGGGGGTCGCCTCCAGATCCAGGCCGAACCCGGCCCGGATCCGGCCCCCGGGCGTGGTCGCGACGGCCCGGCCGGCCAGGGCGCGCAAGGGGCCGTACACGTCCGCGTGGAGGCCGATGGGGCCGGCGATCCCGAGGTCGCCCACGAAGCGTTGGAGCGCAGCCGGATCGAGGTCCCGCACGAGGAGCGCGAGCGCGAGGCGGGGCTCGGTCTCCACGTCCTCCACGCGCCCCGAGAGCCGGACCTCGACGCCCGCCGCCCGGGCGGCCAGCGGACCCACCTCGAGATCGCCGTCGACCAGGGCCAGCGCGCCGCCCAGCGCGATGGGGAGGGGCTCGGTGCCGGTCGGGCGGAGCCGGGCCCCGAGGGCGAGCCCGCCCACCCGCACGTCGCGGCCCTCGAGCGCGAGGTCCGCCTGGACGTCGAGATCCTCGACGGCGAAGGCGCCGTCCGGGCCGGTCCACGTGAAGGCGCCGTCCTGCAGGCGGAGGGCGTCCACGCGCACGGGCAGCGGAGGACCCTGCCACCCGCCCTCCCCGGGCGTCGAGGGGCCGGTGAGGCCCAGGGCCTCGACCAGGTCGAGGCGCCCGTCGGGCAGCACCCCGACGGCCACGCGGGGCCGGTCCACCTCCACGACCCGGACCCGCACCTCACCCGCGAGGAGCGCGGCGGCGGACCACCGGACCAGGATGCGGTCCACGCCGGCGAGCTCCCGGCCGTCCAGCGCGAGCAGCCGCGCGTCCGTCACGACCAGGGTGGACACGACGTCGGTCCGGAGGTCGGCGGCCTCGATCCGGGCCCCGGGGAGCCGACCGCCGGCCGCCGCGAGCGCCCGGGCGAGCAGCCACGCGTTGCCCGCGCGGGTCCCGAGCAGGACGACGGCCAGCCCGGCCACGCCCAGGACCGCAGCGACGGCCGTGCCGCACCCGGCGAGGAGGCGGGTGCGCCAGCGGATCATCAGAAGGCCTCAGCCAGCGAGAAATGAAGGTTCCAGCGCCGCTCCTGATCGAAGCGCGGGTCGTGGTCGAGCCGCCACGCGAGGTCCAGCCGGATGGGGCCCACCGGGCTCGCGTACCGGACCCCGGC
The DNA here is from genome assembly GCA_041309225.1 of Deltaproteobacteria bacterium. GTDB lineage: Bacteria > Myxococcota_A > UBA796 > UBA796 > JAFGLY01 > JAFGLY01. The sequence goes on from JBFYZZ010000238.1 coordinate 1,493, forward strand.
CCCCACCGAGGGCAGGAGGCCCGAGGAGAGGAACCGGGCGGCGGTGTCCCACGCCATGCCGGCGTCGAGGAAGGCCGCCGCGCCCAAGCCCCACCGGATGGGCTGGCGCAGCTCCACCGTGCCGAGCAGGTAGGACGCCCCCCCGATGGGCACGATCTCGCCGCAGGCGGTGTCGCCGGTGACCGGCGCGTAGGTGGTGCCCCCGTCGGTGGAGACGGCGCACAGGGCGGGACCCAGGTGATCCGCCACCCAGCCCCGGACCGTGCTCCCGCCACCCAGGAGGAAGCGCTCGGCGTAGGGGATGGCGGCGCGCTCCCCGCTGCCCAGGGGTGCCGCGGCGCCCGCGGCGGCCCGCAGCGCGAGGGTGGGGAGGTGCTCGACCCCGAGGAGGCGCCGGAGCGGCCAGAACCACCGGACGTCCGCCGTGCCCTTGAGGAAGTCGAACTGCCCGAACAGGGGGGCGCCGTGAAACGGGCCACCGGCCATGCCCAGCGACCCGGACACGTAGGCGCCGTCGGGCGGGACGTACTCGCCGGCCGAGGAGGTGGCTGCCTCGAAGCCCGAGGTCCACAGGATCCGCTCCTCGACGAGGCTCAGCAGGTAGGGGTCGGAGAGATCCAGGCCCAGGCGCTGGCTCCGCACGCGGGAGAGGTCCACGTCGAGGTCGAGGTAGTCGAGGTACCGCAGGCGGTAGGCGCTGGTGAGGGTGAGTCGGCCCCGGTAGCGGTTGCCGCTGGCGCGGGCGAAGTCGAGGACGCGGACGAAGGCGGGCGTCCAGGAGGGGGAGGCGAACCGGTACCCGCTCTCCAGGCCCTGCTCGTACGCCACGACCTGGTCCATCCTCCAGGGCGAGCCCAGGAAGGCGGGCCAGCCGAGCGCCACCCGCGCGTCCACGGTGGGGGCCACGGTGCCCAGCGCCTCGGTGGAGAGACCGGCGGAGAGGTCGTCGAAGGTGGCGAGGGAGGCGACGCCGAGCGTGGCCCCGGCGTCGAGGGTGAGGAGCCGGCGTGCGAGGTTGGCGTGGTGGAACTCGAGGACGCCGTGGACGTCCTGCTGCCCGCTCTCGATGCCGACGCCGGCGCCCGCTTTCAGCCGCCGGGGCCGCGCCTCGGCCAGGCGGATGGTGTACGGGATGAGCAGGGCCTCGACCGGCGCGCCCGTGTGCGCGTCCGGGCACGTGCCCGGGACGGGGTCGCCGGCCACGAGGTCCACCGCCGAGAACGTCCCCAGGCCGAACAGGGCCCGCCGCGTGGCCGCGATCCGGCTGGCCTGGAAGGACGCGCACGGCTCGATGGCCACGACGTCGCCGAGGAGGGAGACGGGTACGTCCCGGTGGCCCTCGAAGGCCACCTCCCCGAACCGGAAGGCCTCGCCCGGTTCGGCCCGGAGGGTGACCTCCACCGTCTGCGCCTCCGTGTCCACGGCCACCGTGGACGTCACCTCGGCCCGGGCATGGCCGTGCTCCCGGAGCCACAGGCGGGCCGCCTCCTCGGTGGCGTCGAGGTCGGCGAGGGAGAAGCGGGCCCCCTCCTCCAGGGCCGCGTTCCGCCGGACGTGCGCCTCCGCGGCCCTGGATCCGCCGATCCGGAAGCCCTCGGTCCGGATCGCCGCGATCCGGTAGGGGTCCCCCTGCGACACCCGCCCCACCACCCTCCAGACCGCCGGACGCCGGCCGGTCCCCTCCCGGATCCGCTGCAGGTCCCAGCCCTCCACCCGGGCGTCGAAGAACCCGTGGTGGGCGTACCAGACCTCGATGCGCCAGGCGTCCAGCGCCAGGGCGTCGCGGTCGAGCGGGGTGGCGGTGGACGGCAGGAGGCGCGCGGTCCACGGGCTGCCCTCTTGCACCATGGCCTGCTCGAGGTGGAAGTCGCCGGTGCCGGAGAGCGCCGTACCGTTGCCGTGGAAGCGCACCGACCGGACGATGTCCGTGGCCGGCGGGGCCCGGTGGGCGCAGGCGGCCAGGGCCAGGACCGCCGCGATCCGGGTGACGGACCGCAGGGACACGGGTCTCGGGGCGAGGGGGACGGGCATGCCGGTGCATCCGAGCATACCCCGCCCACCGCGGCCGGATAGGACACCGGCATGCCCGCGCCCCCCGACGCCCCCGCCCCCGGCGGTCGCTCCCCGGCCGTCCACCTGCTCCTGTACCTCCTGCTGGCGGTGCCCCTGTCGGTGCTGCTGTTCCTGGCCTCGGCGGGCGGGTTCCAGGCCTGGGAGGGCACCGCCTCCTGCTACGTCCCCGGCCGGGAGGACCGCACGGCCCGGGACCACTCCTTCCTGCTCGTGCGCGAGGGCGCCCCGGACATCCCCGTCCAGCTGCCCGCACAGGCCATGGCCGGCCGGGACCTTCCCACCTGCAACGCCTACCGGTCCACCGTGGCCCGCCCGAAGGGAGCCGTGCAGGTGCGCAAGCTGCGCTTCCGGCTCGCCGTGGAGGTGGACGGCCGCGCCTGGCCCACGCCCCGGCCCGAGCACCTGCTCCTGTCCGTCGGGTTCCTGGTGCTCGCCTTCCCCCTGTGGAACCTGGCCACCGTGGGCGCCCCCTTCCGCGTGACCCGGCGGGCCGGGCCCGAGGTCCCGATCCCCGTCGAGGAGATCGAGGTGCCCGGCGTCCGGCAGGCCCCCACGGGCCGCCCGCTGCCCCCCAAGGACCGCGGCAGCGTGGGCCCTCCGCCCGGCGGCAGCCGCCGGCACCGGCGCAAGGGGTGACCGGACCCGTGCCCGCCCGTCCCCCGGATCCGTCCTCCCCGGGCCGCCGGAAGGCCCTCGACGCGGTGGTGGACCACCTGGCCGCGGTGGGGGACGTGCGGGGCGTGGTCTGCCTCGTGGAGTGCTGGGCGGCCGCCGAGCTGCCCACCCGCGGGGCCCGGCTCCACGAGGTCCGGGCCCTCCTCGACCTCAAGCTCATGGACCGGGCGGGGATCCGCCTCCAGGAGGTCCTCGCCGAGGACCCGCACGACCCCGAGGCGGTGGCCGTGAAGGCCCGCCTGTTCCTGGATCGGGGCTGGGCCGCGCGCGCGAGGCGCGTACTCGTGGAGGCGCTCCAGCGCCACCCCGGGATGCCCGCGCTCGAGCGGCTCCTGGCCGAGACCGAGGCCCCACCGCCGCCCCCGCCGCCGGCCGACACCACGGACCTCGAGCAGAGCGGCACGGCCCCCGAGCTGGTGGCGGCGGCTGAGCGGTTCCTGACCGCGGGTGCCCTGCCGCGGGCCCGGGCGCTCCTCGAGCAGGCCGTGGCCCTCGACCCCGCCCTCGTCCGGGCCAGGGACCTCCTGTGGGGCCTCGCCGGCGACTTCGGGATCGGCACGGGCAGCTTGGACGAGTTGGCCCGCCGGCTGGCGCCCCCGCCCGCCCCGCCCCGGCCCGAGGCCTCGCCGGCGGAGATCCGGGAGGCGTTCTCCCTCGGCGACGACGGGCCCTTCCAGGAGGAGGACTCGGGCATCGTGGAGCGCACCCGCCGCGAGGTGGAGGCGGAGGCCCGGGTGCCCCCCGCCCCGATCCGGCCGATCCAGGTCGTCGACCGGCCGCCCGCCCCCCGGCCCCCCCCGCCCCGGGGGGTCGCACCCGCCGCGCTCCCCTCGCGCCCTGCCCTGCTCGAGGCCCGCTCGGTGGTGCTGCGGCACCCCGCGCTGCGCAGGCGGCGCCGCATCCGGATCGCCGTCACGGTGGCGCTCGGCGTCGCCCTCCTCGTGCTCTGGGCCGCCTACCGGGCCAACCTGGCCAGCGCCCCCGGCGAGCTGGCGCGCCGGGCCATCGCCTCCGACGACTACCCCCGCCTGCTCCAGACCGAAACCCGGCTCCAGACGGCGGCCGAGGACGGGGATCCGGCGACCCTCGCCGCCCTGGCCCGCGTGGAGACGGTGCTGTGGAACGAGTACGTGAGCAACCCCGAGCGCCTGGACCGCGCCCGCACGCTGGTGGGCCGGGCGCTCTCCGCCGCCCCCGACGATCCCTTCGTGCGCCTCGCCCACGCCGAACTGGCCGCCGCCGAGCAGCGGCTCTACGACGCCCGCCGGGCCATCGGCGGGCTGGAGGGGGCCGACGCGGCGCTGCTCGCCGCCGCCCTGGCCGAGGCCGACGGCGACCTGCGCGTCGCCGCCGCCAGCGCCAGCT
>JBFYZZ010000239.1:0-21323 GCA_041309225.1 Deltaproteobacteria bacterium
CCGCGTCAACGGCGACTACGGCTACTGCACCACCGTGTGCCCGTGCGAGGTGGGCGAGGGCGACTGCAACGCCGACGCCGAGTGCGCCGAGGGCCTCGTCTGCGCCCCGGACGTGGGCGCCTTCTACGGCTTCTCCTCCTGGAAGGACGTCTGCGCCGAGACCTGCCACGCCGTCCGCGTGAACGGGACCTACGGCTACTGCACCGCCGCGTGCCCGTGCGAGGTGGGCGAGGGCGACTGCAACGCCGACACCGAGTGCGCCGAGGGCCTGGTCTGTGCCCAGGACGTGGGGGCCGTCTACGGCTGGGAACGCTGGAAGGACGCCTGCCAGTCGCCATGAGGCCCACGCCTCCCGCCCCGGCCCCCCCCCTGCCGGGAGCGGCTCAGTGCGCCGTCCAGAAGTCGAAGAGGACGTCCGGATCGAAGGTGGGGTCGGGCACGTGCCCCTGGCCCTCGAACTCGTGGTAGACCGAGTCGATCCCCAGGGCCACCAGGCGTTCGTGGGTCTCTTCGACGTAGGGCTTCCAGTCCGCGTCGAGCTCGCCCACCCCGTTGTAGACCGCCCGGCCTTCGAGGGCCGTGGCCACGGCGTCCCCGTCCCAGTACATCCACACACCGGGGCAGCCGAGGAGCGTCGAGAACCGGTCGTAGGCCGTGAGCATGGCCTCGAAGGCCCCCACGCCGCCGTTGGACGTGCCCGCCAGGTGCACGTGGGCACCGCCGAAGCAGGCGAGCACCTCGTCGGTCACCGTCCCGACGCGATCCCACTCGTCGGTGAGGTCGCCGTCCGCCGACGTCACGATCACGATGCGGAAGTCGTCCACCTGCGAGCTTCGCTCGAAGAACATGCGGAACGCCCCATCGCCGGTCGGATCGGCACCCGCCCCGCCGGGCAGGAACACCACGGTGGGGACGTCCGCTTCGCCCGAGGGCGGGTGGTGGATCCAGTAGGGGGAAGCGGGGTGGCCGAGGACGTGGTGCAGTCCCCCGAGGAGGGCCTCCTCGCACCACTCGGGCGGTGCGTCGTCCGGCGGACCGGTGTCGTCGGGCGTGGACGAGTCGTCGGACGCACGGGGCGTGCACCCCCAGCACGCCGCGAGCAGCGGGAACACGAAGGGGGACGGACGCATGGCACCTCCGGCGGCAGTCTACCCGCGGGTCCGGGCGGACCGCGCGCCCCGATCGTCCCTCACGGCCCCACGGGCACGATCCAGGTGCCGCCCACCCATGCGGGGAAGCTCCAGGACGCCGCCTTCCGGGCCAGACACGTCGCCACCCGCGCAGGGCCGCTGCCGGCGTCCCGGACCGTGGCCTCGCCCACCCGCCCTCCCTCCACCGCGAGGACCAGCACCACGGGCGATCCCTGCCGGGACGAGGTCCCACCCCGGCACACCCGGAGATCCGCGGCCCGGCCGGCCGCGGCCCGGCCGACCTCCCACCCCGCGGTCCGGGCCGGGTCCAGGCGGAAGGTGTACGAGAGCCCCTCGCCGGCGAAGCCCTCGGGAAAGGGCCAGCCCGCCGAGGCGTCGGCCAGGCACCGCCCCAGGTCGGCCAGGCCCGTGGTGTTGGCCAGCACCGCGGCCGAGGTGACCGCTCCCCCCGCCACCGTCCACACCACGGCCACGGTGCCGCGGACCTCGGCGTCGTCGGCCAGGAACCGTGCATGACACGCGTACACGTCATCGGGGTGCCGCTCGGCCACCCAGCGGACCACCTCGGTGGGATCCCCGGTCGACGGGGGGGTGTCGGGGGCGGGTGGGGGCAGCGCGACGGGTTCCGGATCCGCCCGCACGGGCTCCCTCGTGGCGGGCCTGGGGGCCGTCTCGACCGCCGCGACCGGGATCGGGGTGGGCGCGGGCGGAGCGGTCGGCTCGGGTGCGGTCCTCGCGGCGGGCGGGGGTGCGGCGGCGGGGACCGCCACCGTCCGCTGGAGCGCGGCCGGGGCCTCAGGCTCGTGGTCCGCCAGGACCCAGCCCACGACCGCGATCCCGGCGAGCACGAACAACACCGCGATCACCGCGAGGGATCGCGCGCCGGCCGGGCGCATCGGCGGCGTCCGGGGGGTGGAGCGCTCGTCGTCGAGGGACCAGACCACCGCACCGGCGGGCTGACCGGGGTCGGTCCGGGGGCGCGGGTCGGGGCGATCCCCGCCCGCCGGTCCGGGCGGGACCGGCGTGGGCAGGCGGGCGGGATCCATGGGCGCACGGAAGACGGAGTCCGCCGTCTCGTCGGTCGCCGGTGCCCCCTCCGCCTCGGCGACCGGTTCGGCAGGCATCTCCCCGAGGAGGGCCTCGAGGTCCGCGCGCATGGCGCTCGCGGAGGGGTACCGGTCCTCGCGGGCGTACCGCGTGGCCTTCACGACGATGGCCGCGAGCGGGGGAGGGATGCCGGCGAAGGCGGGATCCTTCGCGTCGAGGTCGAAGAGGTTCTGCTCCATCCGGCGGGTGAGCAGCGTGTACAGCGTGGACCCGGCCGCGTAGACGTCGGAGCGGGGGTCCACCCGGCGGGAGGAGGCCCTCTGCTCGGGCGCCATGAAGGACCAGGTCCCCATGACCACCCCGGTGCGGGTGAGGTCGGCCGCGCCGTCCAGCGAGTGGTGGGCCACGCCGAAGTCGGCGAGCTTGGGCACGTTTCCGGGCGCCAGGAGGATGTTGTGGGGCTTGATGTCGCGGTGGACGATGCCCAGCGCGTGCGCCGCCTCGAGCGCCGAGAGCACGCCCGTCATGGCGGAGGCGGCCTCCCGGGGCGTGAGGGGCCCGGAGGTCTGGATCCGCTCCCAGAGGGAGCCGCCCGGCACCCACTCCATCACGAAGCAGACGCGGTCCTCCTCCTCGAGGATCTCGAAGACGTGGACGACGTTGGGGTGCTGGAGCGTGGCCTGGATCCGGGCCTCGTCATCGAACCGGCGGCGCTGGGCCTCGAACCGGCAGCGCTCCTGCGAGAGGACCTTCACCGCCCGGAGGACGCCCAGGTGATCGTCGCGGGCGAGGTAGACGGTCCCCACGCCTCCCTCACCCAGCACGCGGATCAGATGCAGCCGCCCGCCCTGGAGCGGGGGGGCGATGTCGGCGGATGTCGGATCAGGGGACGCCACCGTCGGCCCTCATGGGCGGGAGCATGCTCGCCCCGGCCCCCGCTGTCCAGCCGGCCGGTCGCAAGGCGCCATGGTACACTAGCCGTTCGTCCCCGGGGGCATCCCCCCCCGGGACACGTCCTCCCGGAGCCCCATGCCGGGCCTCGTCGCTCGCTCGCTCGGTGTCCTCCTCACGCCCCAGATCCTCGTGATGCTGGCGAAGGTCTACTTCCCCGTCCTGTTCCCGCTCACCTTCCTGCTCGCGCTGCTCTCCGTCCGCATCGACCGTCTCCTGGGGATCCCCTCGGTCCTGCCGCATCCCTGGCACCTCGTGGCCGCCGGGGTGTCCTTCGCCCTCGGCGCGGCCATCTGGGGCATCGCCTACCAGGCCCTCGTCTACGAGGGGAAGGGCAGCCCCTCCCCCACCGCCGGCCGCACGGTGCACCTCGTCACCACGGGGATCTACGGCCTCTGCCGCAATCCCTCGGTGTGGGGCAAGCTCTTCGGCGTGCTCGGCGTGGGGCTGGCCATCGACTCCTTCACCTTCACCGCGATCCTCGTCCCGCTCCTGCTCGCCGGCTCCCTCGTGGAGAAGGTCTGGCGCCAGGAGCCGCAGAACGTCGCCGTCTTCGGCGAGGCGTACCTCCGGTACCGGGAGGAGGTCCCCCTCTTCGTCCCCTGGAAGATCCTCGTCCCCCGGCGCCGCCACGCGGCCGGCCGGTAGGACGGGCACGGAGCGTCCATGGAGATCACCCTGCTGAACCCGCCCGAGCGCCTGCGCGTGTGGGCCGGCATCCCCAAGGCCCACGCCCACGGCGTCTACTGCTTCCCGCCGCTCGGGCTGATGTACGTCCAGGCCTCCGTGGAGAAGCGCACGCCCTGGCGGGCCGAGATCTTCGATCCGGTCGTGGACGACCTCGACTACCCGGACTTCGAGGCCCAGCTCAAGCGGTACCCGCTCGACGTCGTGGGCATCACCACGTTCACGCACTGCCTGCCCGACGTCCAGATGACCATCAACACCGTCCGGAAGCTCAACCCGGACGCCAAGATCGTCCTCGGGGGCCCGCACTGCAACATGTTCCCCGACTACGCCATCGGGATGAAGGGTGCGGACGCCATCCTCACGAGCGACGGCGAGGACGCCTTCGTGGAGATGCTCGAGGCCCTCGACGCCGGGCGGTCCTGGGAGGGCATCCCGGGCGTATGGTTCAAGGACGGGCAGGAGGTCGTGAAGAACCCCGATCGGCCGGTGGGCCGCAACCTCGACGCCTACCCGTGGCCCGACCGCCGCCGCATCCGGTACCGGGACTACTACCTCCCGGCCACCAAGGAGCCCCTCATGACCACGGCCATCACGAGCCGTGGCTGCCCGCACTCCTGCCCCTTCTGCCTCACCTACAAGAAGCAGTACCGGATCCGGGGCATCGACACCATCCTCGACGAGGTGGAGCACTGCCTCTCCCTGGGGATCACCGAGGTCATGTTCGTGGACGACCTCTTCACCCCCAACTCCCAGTGGGTGCTGAAGTTCTGCGACGGCATCGAGAAGCGGGGCATCCGGTTCTCCTGGTCCTACAAGACCACCATCGCCGGCACCACCCGCGAGCAGATCCGCCGCAGTGCGGAACTGGGGTGCAACAAGATCCACTTCGGGGTCGAGTCTCAGAACAACGAGGGGCTCGACGTCTGGGGCAAGCACTGCGATACCAACGACGTCCACCGCGTGTTCCGCTGGTGCCGGGAGGAGGGGGTGCGCTCCATTGCGTACATCATGCTCGCCGGTCCGCACGAGCGCTCCATGGAGGAGGCGCTCAGCAACGTGGACGAGATGCTGAAGCTCGACGCGGACTACGCGGTGTTCGCGGTGTTCTCGCCCTACCCGGGCACCGACTCCTTCGAGGAGGGCGCCCGGAAGGGGCTCTACCCGGCCGACTGCTGGGACCGCCTCATGCGCGATCCCCTCTCGGGGGTCAAGGTCCCCGCGGCCTGGACCGAACACCTCTCCGAGGCCCAGATCCTCGAGCTCCTGAAGGCCGCCCACCGCAAGTTCTACCTCCGGCCGCGCGTGACGCTGCGGGCGATCGCCAACCTCTCCTCGCGGAGGGAGTTCGAACGGCTGGCTCGCGGCGCACTCTCGCTCGTCAAGCTCGAAATGCTGAGATCGGGCAGCCGCACCGCTCCCGTGTAGTCGGTCTCCCCCCGCGTGAATGGAACGGAGCGCCGGTCGTCTCCCCGGCTGGCGACCGGATCCACCCGCTCACTGGGGAGCGACGGATCGGACGGGATCCGTACGGTGGGCCCGGTCGCCATGAACCCGCCGCGGGGTGCCGGCGGCGAGGTCCTCCTCGCCGACGGTGACGCCGGCTTCGGCCAGGAGGCGCCGGGCGAGACCGAGCGCCGCCTCCACGCAGTGGTCCATGTTGTTGTACCAGAAGGTGCCGCAGCGACCGGCCATGTGGAGGTTGTCGATGCCGGCGAGCGCCTTCGTCGCGCGCTCCAGGTCGGCCGGGTAGTGCTTGTGGTAGATGGGGTAGGCGTCCGGGATCCGCTCGATCCGGACGTCGTGGACCGCGGACCGCGCGGAGAGCATGTCCACGCGCACGAGGTCGTCCACCACCCAGTCGGTGAGGCGCTCCGCCCGGCACCAGCGCTCGTCCCCCTCCTGGCAGGTGACCTCCACGCACAGGCCGGTGGTGCCCGGGGGGCACGTGGCCGCGTGGAAGAAGCGGGGAGCCGAGATCCGGCTGAACACGAACCCCCGCTCCCCGTAGTAGCACCACTGGTAGGGGTGGGAGACGTCCCCCTCCATCATGACGTTGTAGAGGATGAGCGAGCGGTAGTCGAGCCGGTTCGCTTCGAGGCCCAGCTGGGCGGCCGCGGGGCCGATGGGGCCGGTCCAGATCACCACCGACGGCCGGATCCGCTCCTCCCCCGCGTGGACCGCCACCACCCGGTTCCCCCGGGCCTGGAGGCGCGCCGGGGTGCCGAGGAGGATCCGCACGCCCCGCGCCTCGAGCATCGAGACGAGGCGGTCCCAGATCACCCACATGCCCCCGCGCGGGTACAGGAAGTCGATCTCGGACCTCCGGAACTGGAGGAGGGTGCTCTTGAGCAGCTGGGAGAGGTTCTGCATCTCCAGCTTGTCGTCGATGATGGCGCGGTTGATGCCCGCCTTGGCCCAGTCCGGGTGCGTGTCCCGCGGGTGGAGCCCCAGGAACTCCTCGGTGTAGTCGCGGAAGAAGTGGGCGTAGAGGGTGGGGCCGTACTGCCGGAGGATGTACTCCTCGAAGGACTCGATGGTGTAGTCCCGGAAGGTGTTGAGGACGAGGTCGAGGCTGCTGCGGAGCGCGATGGCGGGCGGCAGGAGCACGAGCTCCTGCGGCTTGAGCGGCCAGCGGTAGTACCGTCCCTGCAGGAAGACCTCGCTGCGCCTCGGAAAGGAGACCTTGTCCTCGCCGAGCACGCGGTCGAGCCACGCGGTGACGTGGGGATCGGAGGTGTGGAACCGGTGGGGGCCCACGTCGAAGACGAAGCCCTCGTACCGGAAGGAGCGGGCGAGACCCCCCGGGGTCGGGAGGCGCTCGACCACCACGACCTCCATCCCGGCCTCGGCCAGGAACTGGGCGATCGATAGGCCCGAGACGCCCGCTCCGACAATGACGACGGGGCCGTCGGCGACGGTGGGGGGGCGCACGCTCACGGGACCTCCGGGGTCGCAGGCCACAGGGCGCACGGGGCACGAGGGCCGAGGCACCCCACCATAACGCCGGCGTGGGGCGCTGTCGGCGCCGGGCGGCTCGCCCGGGCGGGCTGGGCCTCCCCCGTGGTAGGTTGTGCGTTCCGCCGGAGACCGCATGATCCATCGGCTCGAAGCGCTGGCTCGACGCACCCGGGGCGTGGGTCCCCGGATCGCGCTCGTGTCCCTCTACGACGTCGAGAACAACGCGACCCGCCTGCTGGGGGCCGTGCTCAGGCGGGCCGGGTTCGACGCGGTGGAGGTCTACTTCAAGGACTGGATCTCCAACCACCTCAATCCGCCCACCGACGCCGAGCTCCGGTCCTTCGCCCAGGTCCTGCGCACCCAGGCCGTGGACCTCGTCGCCCTCTCGGTGCGTGCATCCGCGTACCACCACGTGGCGCGCATCCTCACCAGGACGGCCCACGAGCGCCTCGACCTGCCCGTGCTGTGGGGCGGCGTCCACCCCACCCTCGTCCCCGCCGCCTGCATCGAGGCGGCGGACCTGGTCCTCCGCGGGGAGGCGGACGAAGCGCTCCCGGAGCTCGCGGTGCGGCTCCGGGACGGCCAGCCGTTCGAGGATGTCCGCAACCTCTGGATCCGCCGGGGGCCGGGGGACGTCGTGGAGAACCCCTTGCGGCCCGTCCTCCCGGACCTCGACGCCCTTCCGTTCCGGGACTTCGTCACCGACGAGCGCAAGTTCTTCATCCTGGGGCGGTCCGTCCGGACGGGCGATCCCATGCGGGGCGATCCCATCTTCCAGATGATGGCGAGCCGGGGCTGCATCTACCGGTGCGCCTACTGCTACAACTCCTCCTACAAGAAGGACGTCTACCACGGGCAGCGCTGGTACCGGCACCGGTCGATCGACTCGGCGCTCCGCGAGCTTGCGGAGGCCAGGGCTCGCTGGGACTTCAAGCGCGTCCGGTTCGACGACGAGGTCTTCATCTTCGAGAAGGACTGGTTCGAGGAGTTCTGCCGGCGCTACCCGGTGGAGGTGGGTGTCCCGTTCGAGATCTTCATCGAGCCCAAGCTGGTCACCGAGGCGCGGATGCGCGCCCTCAGGGAGGCGGGGCTCTCGGGCCTCTACATGGGGGTCCAGGCCTCCGAGCGGGTCACCGCGGACCTCTACGACCGCAACGTCAAGAACAGCACGATCGCCGAGATCGCCCGGCTGTTCCACCGCCTCGGCATCTACCCCCACTACCAGCTCATCTTCGACGATCCCGTAGCCACCGGGGACGACCTCCGGGCTCTCTTCGAGCTCGTGGCCTCCTTCCCGCGGCCCTACGACCTCTTCCTCTTCTCGCTCACCGTGTTCCCGGGCTCCGAGCTCAACCGCAAGCTCATCGACGACGGGCTCATCACCTGCTGGGACATCGAGGGGGAGAACACGCGGACCTTCTATCAGCACCGCGTGAACCTCCAGTATCCGCGGCCCGTGGAGCACACGTTCTGGATCTCGCTCATCCAGATGCTGTCCAAGCCCTTCGTCCCGGTGGCGGCCATCCGGCCGCTCACGAGGTCGGCGCTGCTCAGGCGGCACCCCTGGCCGCTCATCCAGGTGGCGCACGCCACCAACTACCTGAAGCTCGGCGCCCGCGCCGCCCGCATGGTCGTCGACGGCGAGATGACGCCCACGCTCCTGCGCCGCTGGCTGGACTTCTCCCGCGTGATCACGAACTGATCCCCCGGGGCCCACGGGGCCGGGCCGGCCGGGTGCCCGTGGGGGCGGGCGTCACTCGGCGGGGGTGAAGGTGACCGAGGTGTGGTCGGTGACCGCCCCGGTCTTGCGCCACTCGTTGTCCCAGTAGGTGTCGTCGTTGACGGTGAAGGAGAAGTACCCGTGCTCCGGGGCCTCGAACTGGGCCTCGGTCCCGAGCGGCAGGATGGACACCAGGCCCGACTCGGTGACGAAGCGGCCCACCAGCTGGCCCTCGAAGCAGCCCTCCAGGTTGCAGGGGAGATCCGGCCGCGAGGCACGCAGCTCGGGGTCGCCGTCGGCGTTGATCCAGGGACCCTTCTTGGAGATGCGGTACTTGTCGGTCGCGGACGCCGTGACGATCGCGCGCTCGCCAGCGCAGAAGTGGATGTTCTCCTGCCAGGAGTGGTTGATGTCCAGGTACTGGATCAGCTGGTAGTCGAAGGGGTTGGTGCACTCCCCGGCCGTGAGCGTGGGCGTGAGGGAGGCCATCCACTCGCCCCATGCCTCGGTGGGCGCGCCGGCGCCCATCACCTGCTTGCAGAACTCGAGGTTCTTGCGGCTCACCATCTCGATGTGCTCGGGGCGCCCGAGGAGCGTGGTCTCCACGTCGTCCACGATCTCGGCCTGGAACGCCACGCCATCCTGGTGCAGGCCCCGCCACTGCCGCTTCATCTCCTCCAGGGCCTGCTGGCGGGCGATGCGGCGCTGGGTGTCCTCCAGGGTCTCCCAGGCGGGCGGGTGGAAGCAGGTCCCCTTCCAACCCTCCTCGGCATGCCAGCCGACCGCGGGCGCGGTGTCCATGGGCTTCTTCCCTCCGCAGCCGAGGACGGGGACGACGGCGAGGAAGAGGGAGCAGCGGAGCACGGACATGGGACCTCCACGAGCGGTGGAGCCCATCGTAACGCACTCGTCCGCGGGAGCGGCGCCCCCGCGGGATCAGACCTTGCCCTGCAGCATGTAGGCCACGACCAGGGCGAAGAGCACGAGGGACTCGGGGAAGGCCAGGGCGAGCAGCATCGAGACCTGGATCTTGCCGCCCGCCTGTGGATTGCGGGCGATGCCCTCGAGGGCGCGCCCGGCCAGGAGGCCCTGGCCCAGGCCGGCGCCGAGCACGCCGAAGCCCATGGCGAGGCCGGCGCCGAGGCCCACGAGTCCCTTCCAATCGGTCCCCGCGGCCATGGCCCCGTGCTCCTGGGCGAAGGCCGCCGTGGACCAGAGCGCCACCGCGGCGAGGATGGGCAGTAGGGCGAAGAGACGCGACTTCATCATGACCTCCATGGGAACGGGAGAGGGGACCGCGTGGGGACCCGGGGGCGTGAGGGTCAGTGCTCCTCGCCGTGGGCCACCGCGAGGCTGATGTAGACCGTGGTGAGGAGCGTGAACACGAGGGCCTGGATGAACGAGACGAACATGCCGAGGCCCAGGAAGGGGATGGGGACGAGGGGCGGCACGAGGCTCGACATGATGCCGAACACCATGTGATCCCCGAAGAGGTTGCCGGCGAGACGGAGGGAGAGCGAGATCGGCCGGATACAGAGGCTGATGAGCTCGATGACGAGGAAGAACGGCGCCATGAGGGCGATGGGCCCCCAGAGGTGCTTCACGTAGGAAACACCGTTGCGCGCCAGCCCCGCCACGTTGAACACCAGGAACACCAACAGCGCCATGGAGAGGTTGTTGGAGAAGTTGGAGGTGGGGGGCAGGAAGCCGGGTACCAGGGCGACGAGGTTGTTGAGCAGGATGTAGATGAACAGGGTGCCCACGAGGGGGAAGAAGCGCAGCGCGTCGGCCCGGCCCAGCGTGCTCTCGGCGAGGTTGAACAGGGCCGAGACGTAGATCTCCATGGCGTTCAGCGCGGTGAGCCCCCGATCCGGAACGAGGGCGTCGATGCCCTCGCGGCGCCGGGCCCGCTCGAGGCCCCGGCGGGCGAGCAGGGCGAGCAGCACCAGGACGAGGCAGATCATCCAGGAGGTGGGGAGGATCCAGGACGCCCCCCGCTGGGTGAGGAACCCGAACCCCTCACGGACGGCCGGAATCAGGTGGAACCAGGAGAACTCGTGCACGTTCACTCCAGGACGGGGTGGGCGGACCCCTGCAGGGCCGAGGTCACGGCCTTGAGGAGGATCGCGGACACCACCGAGGAGAAGCCCACGAGAAGGGACAGGGGCGGGAACCGCTGGAGCAGGAGCCAGGCCACGGCCAGGATCCCCACCAGGCGCAGGCTGGAGAGCAGGCCCAGGAACAGGGTCGAGGGCCGGGCCGGGGCGGTCGTGAGGGCGCGCACCCGGCGCCCGAGCCACCAGAAGTCGGCGCAGGCGAGCCCCCCGGCCGCGACCACGCCGATCCCGAAGGCCGGCCCGCCGGCCAGCGCGCCGATCCCCGCTGCACCAAGGTCGAGGAGCGCGGCGCTAGCGAGGATCGTCCGGGGGTGGTCCATGGGGCGGCCCGAGGGCATGAAGGAGCCTTGATAACCCACCCACGAATCCGACCAGGGTCAGGAGGATCAACAACCCGGGGGAGGTCCCGAACCGGCGGTCGAGCCACGCGCCCGCGAAGAGGCCTCCGACCGACAGGATGGCCATCTCCACCACGAGGGCCGAGCCCATCAGGGCGCGACGCAGGTACTCCGGGTCCCGCATGGGCGGCTCCGCCGGGAGGGGGCTTCCGAGGCGAGCCCGACGGTCATCCCCCGAGGGTCCCGAGGTTGGCCGTGAGGCCCACGGTGGCGAAGGGAACGCGGGCCCCGAAGTCCCAGCCTCCGGCGGCGTCCACCACCAGGATGCCCGTGAGCTGCCACAGGAGGCCCCCCTGGGCCCGCCAGTCGCGGAAGCCCTCGTCGATCACCGTCCCGCCCTCGGCGAACCCCGACAGGGACGAGGTGAAGGGCATCCCCACCAGGAGGGTGAGCGGGACGCCCGTGTAGGCCACGCCGTTGGCGGTGGGCGCAGAGAGGTCGAGCCCCGCCGTGGCCCGCAGGTCGAGGGAGGGCAGGGCGGCCGTGTAGAGGAAGGCGAGGAGTCCGCTCCACCGCTCGTCGTCGGCCACGGGGAAGGCGCTCTCGGCGAGGAAGGCCAGGGCGTGCTCCCCCTCCAGGAGGAGCTTGAACTTGCCCTGGAGCGTGAGGTCCGGCCGGCCGTCGTCCAGCCCGGACAGGTCGAGCCCGATCCGCGGCTCGAAGACCCTGCCCACGCCGTACTTGAAGCGGGCGGGCACCGATGCGCCGTCCTGCCAGAGGCTCCCGATCTCCACCTCGAGGCTCCGGGGCCGAACGAGGAAGGCCGAGGGCGAGAAGGCGGGCCTGTCCGACACGGGGGCCGCCAGGGCGGCGGCGCAGGACACGAGGGCGAGGAGCATGGCGGCCCTCCGGGATGGGCTCACGATACCATGAAGTTGACAGGGATTCCAGGAAAGGGTCTTGACGCAAGAACAGGAACGGGGCCCGCCACGCTGCGGCGGATCCGGCCTGCGGGTTATCACCCCCGTCCTTGACAGGTCCGGAACCCCGTGCCTTGATCGGCTGCCGGGGCCCGCCCGACCCGCCGGGAGACCACCGATGAGCTCCTCCGTCGTCCTCCTCCTCGTCCTGTCCGGGTGCACGGCCGGTCGGAGCCTCTACTACGTGTGGAGCGCGCAGCGCGCCATGGACGTCGCCCTCGAGGCCGGTGCGGACACCCAGGCGGTCTACGAGTACACGCTGGCTCGGGAGTACCTCGAGAAAGCCCGCGAGGAGGACGGATTCACCGACTACAGGGACGCGGAGCTGCTGGCCCGGAAGTCCCAGGCCTGGTCCGCGAAGGCCGTGGAGGTCGCGAAGTTCGGCACCTCGGAGCGGGAGCTCATGCTCCAAGAAGCGGGAGAGGTGGTGCCGGAGGAGATCGTGCCTCCCACCTACGTTCCCATGGTCCCGCTCGAGGACGAGGACGACTGACGTGCGGGCCCTCCTCCTTGCCGCCGTCCTCCTGCCCGGGTGCGCGGACCTGTCCTCGCTCCAGCGCCAGAACCAGACCCTCATCACCCAGTTGAAGGCGCTGGAGACCAACCCGTACACGGTCCAGTGCGCCCCGGAGGCCATGGCGATGGCCCTGGCCCACCGGGAGTTCGCTGCGTTGGAGTTCCGGCAGGGGGACGCCGGCCGGGCGGCCGAGCACCTCGCGATCGCCCGGAAGTACGCCGACGAGGTGATCGCGGCCGCAGCGGAGTGCACCCCGACGGACCTCGACCAGGACGGCATCCCGGATCCCGAGGACCGGTGCCCGGAGGAGGCCGAGGACCGGGACGGCGACCGGGACGGCGACGGCTGCCCCGAAGCCGAGGTCGTGACGCCACCACCGGCCGTGCTGCCCCCGCCCTCCAAGGGGGACGCCGACGGAGACGGCATCCAGGACGCCGACGACGCGTGCCCGGACATCCCCGAGGATCCCGATGGGTTCCGCGACGCCGACGGCTGCCCCGACATGGACAACGACGCCGACGGCATCGTCGACCCCATGGACGCCTGCCCGATGGTCGCCGAGGACATCGACCACTTCGAGGACGAGGACGGATGCCCGGAGGCCGACAACGACGGGGACGGCGTGCTGGACGCCCTGGACCGGTGCCCCATGCAGGCGGAGGACGTGGACGGCGACCGGGACGACGACGGTTGCCCCGACCTCGATGCGGACGGCGACGGCATCCCCGACGGCTCCGATGCCTGCCCCGCTGCGGCGGAGACCCCGAACCGCTACCTCGACGACGACGGCTGCCCCGACGAGAAGCCCCAGCGCATCGAGATGACGACCGACCAGATCCTCATCCTGGAACCGATCCAGTTCGAGACGGGCCGGGCCCGGATCCGGCCGGTGTCCTTCGTGGTCCTCGACGACGTGGCCCAGGTGCTCCGCGACGACCCGCGCATCCGGATCCGCATCGAGGGCCACACCGACGACGTCGGCGACGACGCGACGAACGCCCGCATCTCCAAGGCCCGGGCCGATGCCGTGCTCGAGGGGCTCATTGCCCGGGGCATCGACGCGCGGCGCGTCGTCACCGAGGGCGTCGGCGAGGGCCGCCCCATCGACTCCAACCTCACGAGCGATGGCAGGCAGCGCAACCGCCGGGTGGAGTTCCACCTCCTCGGCGCGGAGGGCGAAGCGCCGTCCCCGCCGTAGGAGCATCCATGCCCGAGGCCGCCGTCATCTCCAGCATCCACCGGCACGTCGGCCGGGAGGTCCTCCTCCAGGGGTGGCTGTACAACCTGCGTGGAAGCGGGAAGGTGGCGTTCCTCCTGCTCCGCGACGGGACCGGGATCGTCCAGTGCGTCGCCACCGTGGACGGGCTCGGGGAGGCTGCGTTCGGGAGGGTGCGCCGGCTCGGCCAGGAGTCCTCGCTCGAGATCGAGGGCAGGGTCCGCGCCGATCCCCGGGCGCCCGGGGGTCACGAGGTCCAGGTCACCGCCGTCCGGATCGTGCAGGACGCCGAGGGCTACCCCATCACCAAGAAGGAGCACGGCCCGGCGTTCCTGTTCGATCACCGCCACCTCTGGCTCCGCAGCCGCCGCCAGCAGGCCGTGCTGCGGATCCGTGCCGCCGCGGTGCGCGCCATCCGCGGCTACCTCGACGACCACGACTACCTCCTGCTCGACAGCCCCATCCTCACCCCCAACGCCTGCGAGGGCACGAGCACGCTGTTCGGCACGGACTACTACGGGCGCACGGCCTGGCTCACGCAGTCGGGGCAGCTCTACCAGGAGGCCGGCGCCATGGCCTTCCGGAAGACCTACTGCTTCGGCCCCACGTTCCGCGCCGAGAAGAGCGACACGCGGCGCCACCTGACCGAGTTCTGGATGGTGGAGCCCGAGATCGCCTGGGCGGACCTCGACGCCGTGATGGACGCCGTCGAGGACTTCCTGGTGGAGGTGGTGGCCCGGGTGCTGGCCGAGGCCCGGCCGCACCTCGAGGTCCTCGAGCGGGACGTCGCGGTCCTGGAGCGCGTGGCCAGGCCCCTGCCCCGCATCTCCTACGACGACGCCTGTGCCCGCCTGACCGGGCTCGGCGTGCCCGTGGAGCCGGAGGACGACTTCGGCGCCCCCCAGGAGACGGCCCTGTCCGGGCTCTACGACCGGCCGGTGATGGTGCACCGGTACCCCGCTGCGGTGAAGGCGTTCTACATGAAGCGGGATCCCGCGGCGCCCACCCGGGCGCTGGGCGTGGACGTGCTCGCCCCCGAGGGCTACGGCGAGATCGTCGGGGGAGGGGAGCGCGAGGACGACGCCGACGCCCTCCTGGCCCGGATCCGGGAGCACGGCCTCCCGGAGTCCACCTTCGGCTGGTACCTCGACCTCCGCCGGTACGGGACCTGCCCCCACGGCGGGTGGGGACTGGGCCTCGAGCGCTTCGTGGCCTGGCTGTGCGGCATCCACCACGTGCGGGAGGCAGCGCCGTTCCCCCGGACCCTCGATCGCCTCGAGCCATGAAGGCCTCCGAGGTCGCTGCGCTGACCGGGGGGGTGCTGGTCGGGCCCGATCGGGGGTTCGAGGGCGTGGCGCCGCTCGGGCGTGCCGGCCCCGACGACCTCGCCTTCGCCGAGCGGCCACCCTCCGGACCCTGCCGGGCCGGGATTCTCCTGGCCTCCGTGCCGGCCGCCTCCACCACGGTCGTCGTGGCGGATCCCAGGGCCGCGTTCGTGCGCGTCCTGGAGCACCTGTTCCCGGAGGTCCACCCGGAGGGCGTCCAGCCCGGTGCGTGGGTGCACCCCACCGCCCGCCTGGGCCGCAACGTGAGCGTCTACCCGGGGGCCTACGTGGGACCCGATGTCGAGATCGGCGACGACAGCGTGGTGTACCCCAACGCGGTGGTGCTGGGCGGGACCCGGATCGGCCGGGCGTGCGTGGTGGGGCCGGGGGCGGTGGTGGGGCATGCCGGGTTCGGGGTCCACGCCACCCCCGAGGGGCCCTGCCCGGTGCCCCAGGTGGGCCGGGCGGTCCTGGAGGACCGCGTGAGCCTCGGCGCCAACACCTGCGTGGACCGGGCCTTCCTCGAGGAGACTCGCGTCGGCGCCGGCTCCCGGATCGACAACCTCGTGCAGGTGGGGCACAACTGCCGCCTCGGCCGCGACGTGGTCATCGCCGGCCAGGCGGGCCTGTCCGGCTCGGTCGTCGTGGGGGACGGGGCGGTGCTGGGTGGACAGGCCGGCGTGGCCGACCACGTCACGGTGGGCGGAGGAGCCCGCGTCGGGAGCCGGGCGGGGGTCCACCGGGACCTGGAGGGGGACCGGGCATGGCTCGGCGCCCCGGCCGTCCCCGCTGCGCTGGCCGCCCGCATCTTCGCGGCGTGGAAGGAGCTTCCCGACCTGATCCGCCGGCTCGGACGCCTGGAGCGCCGGGTGGAGGCGCTCGCCCGCGGGGCGGACGCATCCCGCCCCGACCGACCGATGGAGGGCCGCGACGCCCGTGGAAGGCCCGAGGGCGCCCGGCGAACGCCCGATTGACCCCTGCCGGGCCCTGGGATATAGGGCGCCGTCCCACCCGTCGGACTGGCTGGACCCCTCCCATGAAGCCCGGTTTTTCCGCTCCCGCCGACGACCGCCGGTACCGGCGGCCTTGGTGCGGGGCGAGGAGGATCCGGGGAGGGGCGGGGCAGCGGTCCATGGCCCCCCGGGCTGCCGCAGGCATCGAGACGGAGGCTCGTCGATGAATTTCATCGTCAACATGTTCCGCCAGGGCGGACCGCTGATGTTCGTGAACCTGTGCGTCCTGGTGTTCGCCCTGGCGCTCATCGCCGAACGCCTCTACATGCTGATCTTCCGGTTCCGGATGGATCACAAGGCGTTCCTGTCGGAGATCGAGAAGGCGCTCCTCGCGGGCAACCTGGACAAGGCCAAGCGCCTGTGCGTGAGCCTCCCCAAGCCGGCCCTCCCCCGCATCGTCCAGGCCGCGCTCGTCAACGTCCGGCTCGGCCCCGCGGCCATCACCGCGGCGGTCGAGGAGGCCATGCTCGAGGTGATGCCGGCGGTGACCAAGCGCACCGCCCTGCTCTGGGCCATCGCCAACGTCGCCACGCTGATCGGCCTCGTCGGCACCGTGTTCGGCCTCATCCGTGCCTTCGCGGCCGTCGGTCTCGCGGCCCCGGAGCAGCGTGCCATGCTGCTCACCAAGGGCATCGCCGAGGCCATGAACAACACCGCGTTCGGGCTGTCCATCGCCCTCCTCTGCATCCTCGCCCACATGCTCCTGTCGGTCCTCACCAAGAACCTCGTCGAGGGCCTGGAGCACGGGTCTGTCCGCGTCCAGAACGTCCTCGCCAGGATCCAGGCGGAGAAGGCAGGACGGGCCGCGGGCGCCGAGGCCCAGCAGTAGCGGGGTAGCCATGGCCGGATCCCGCTGGCAGCAGGAGGCCGGAGCCGCTTCCGAAGCGTCGGAGGCGGAGCTCAACCTGGTTCCCTACCTCGACATCATGGTGAACCTGGTCATCTTCCTGCTGTTCTCGTTCCAGGTCGTCATCGAGGTCTGCCGCATCGACCTCCTGGCGCCCGCCTACGGGGAGGCGGGCGGGTCGTCCTCCCCGGTCACCACGATCACCCTCGCCATCCACCGGAACGGGTACACCGTCCTCTCCAGCGACGCCGCCATGGGGGTCATCGACATCCCGCTGCGGAACGGCGACTACGACCGCGAGCAGCTCCACGGCAAGCTGGCTGAGTGGAAGCGCAACTACGCCCTCCCGGACAACATCATCATCACGGCCGAGCCGCGGCTCCCCTACGAGACGGTGGTCCGCACCATGGACACCATCCGGCTCGACGGCAACTCGAACCTGTTCCCGGGCGTCACGCTCGCACGCGCGGCGGGTGAGGTGGTGAAGCCGTGAGCCAGGACCCGTCCTTCGTGGATGCGCTGCCCGCGGACGCCAACGCGTTTGAGCGGTACAGGGGCCGCCGCCGTCGGCGGGGCAAGTTCCACATGCCCGGGGAGGACGTCACGGGCCTCAACCTGACCGCGATGATGGACATGATGACCATCCTCCTGGTCTTCCTCGTGAAGTCCTACTCGACGGACCCCGAGCGGGTGCAGGTCACCGACACCCTCCACCCACCCTCCTCCAACTCCAAGGACGAGGTCCTCCCCGCGGTCAACATCACGGTCACCGCCGACGCCATCATGGTGGAGGGCGCCATGGTGACCACGCTCGACGAGCTGTCGGCCGCTCAGCAGGAGACCGCCTTCATCCCGGCCCTCTCCGACGCGTTGTCCCGCCGGGTGGACGAGCTCAAGGAGCTCGAGCGCCTCGGTGGTACCCCCTTCGACGGCGCCGTGCTCGTGGTGGCCCACAAGGACACGCCCTACGACCTCCTCACCACCGTGCTGTACACCGCCGGGCAGGCCCACTTCTCCCAATACCGGCTGCTGGTGATGAAGTCCGAGGACAAGCCCGTCGCGGCTGAGGTCGCCGAGTAGCCGCCGCGGGGCGGGTGGGGGTCAGGCGCGGTGCCGGTGGCGCTCGATGCCCAGGTTGCGCATGGCGAACCAGGTGAGGGTCCCGAGCAGGACCATGACCACCAGGAAGATCCCGTAGGCGACGGGCCAGGGGATCCCGTGGGTCATCATGGTGTACTCGGACATGCCCCCGATGGAGGCCAGCACGTTCAGGGGCAGGAACACGATGTTCAGGATCGTGAGCTGCCGGAGGAACACGTTCTGGTTGTTGCCCACGATGGTGCCGCGGGCGTCCATGAGGCCGGCCACGATGTTGGAGTAGATCTCCACCTGCTTCAGGCACTGCTCGTTCTCGATGAGGATGTCGTCGAGGACCTCGATCTGGTCCTCGGTGAAGCCCCAACGCGCGGCGCCGGCGTGGAGCTTGCGCAGGAGGCGGGCGTTGGAGGTGACCGCATTGAGGTAGTACACGAGGCTCTTCTCGAGGGCGAACATCTCGATCAGGTACCGGTTCTCCATGGACCGGACGATCTTGTCCTCCAGGGCGTCGGAGAGGCCGTGGATGGCGCGCAGGTGCGAGAGGAAGTGGTTGATCGTGCTGTAGAGGATGCGCAGGAGCACGTCGTGCAGGTTGGACATCCTCTGGTTCATCCGATCCTCGAGGAGGTCGGCGTCCTCCCCCTGGATCACGATCATGCGACCCCCGCCCAGGCAGATTCCCACGGAAGTCACCCCGATCTCGGACTGCTGCTGGCCGGGCGAGTGGCGGGGCCGTTTGAGGATGAGGACCAGCGTGCCGTTGTCCTCCACCTCCAGGCGGCCCAGCTCGTCGGGGTCGAGGGCGGATTGCAGGTTGTGCTCGTCGATCCCGAAGGTGTGGACGAGCCCGTGGATGTCCGTGCTGTCGGGGGCGATGTACTTGAGGATGGAGGCGTCGCCCTCCTCCACCTCGATCGCCCTGCCGTTCACCAGGTTGTAGCGTCGCAGCATGGCGTCCTCCGGCCTGGTGGGATGGGTCCGGACCACCGCCCCGCCCGGGCGGCAGGCGGGGGGAGGTTAGCCCCGCCGGCCGGCGGCCACAAGGGCTACCCGCGGACGCCCTTCCTCGGGCGGACGGGCAGGCCCCGTTCCACGTGGTCGTGCCAGCTGACGGGGGGGAGGCCGTTGTCCACCTGGACCATGGTGATGCAGCCGTCGACCGGGCAGACGAGGGCGCACAGGTTGCAGCCCACGCAGGTGTCCTCGTCCACCCGGGGCACACGGGAGCCGGGGATCGGGTGGATGGACTGGTGCCCGCCGTCCCGGCAGGCCACCACGCAGTCCTGGCAGCCGGTGCAGCGGCGTGGATCGATGCGGGCGACGCTCTCGAAGTTGAGGTCGAGGCTGCCCCAGTCCACGAGGTTGGGCAACGCCCGGCCGACGACGTCGGAGAGGCGCTCGAACCCGTGCCCCTCCATCCAGCCCGAGAGGCCCTGCCGGAGGTCCTCCACGATGCCGAACCCGTGGTGCATGACCGCGGTGGCCACCTGGACGGTGCTCGCGCCCAGCAGGAGGAACTCCACCACGTGACGCCACTCGGAGATACCGCCGATGGCCGAGATGGGGAGGTGGAACTCGGGACAGCGTGCGAGGGATCCCACCATGTGGAGCGCGATGGGCCGGATGGCCGGGCCGCTCAGGCCCCCGTGGGTGCCCAGGCCGCCCACCGAGGGGTACGGGACGAACCGATCGATGTCCACGCCGGCGACGGACTGGACCGTGTTGATGAGGGAGATGCCGTGGGCACCGCCCCGCTGGCTGGCCAGGCCGTGGGGCACGATGTCCGCCACGTTGGGCGTGAGCTTGACGAGGACGGGGAGGGGCGAGGCCTCGACGACCCAGCGGGTGATGGTCTCGTTGACGCTCGGCTCCTGGCCGATGACCGAGCCCATGCCGCGCTCGCACATCCCGTGCGGGCAGCCGAAGTTGAGTTCGAGTCCGTCGACGCCGGCGTCCACGCAACGCCGGACGGCGTCGACCCACGCGGCGCGGGTGTCGAACATGAGCGACGCGACCAGCGCGTGGTCGGGGTAGCGACGCTTCACCTCCGCCATCTCCCTCAGGTTGGCCCCGAGGGGCCGGTCGCTGATGAGCTCGATGTTGGTGGCGCCGAGCAGGCGGACGCCCTCGTGGCGGAGGGCGCCCAGCCGGCTCGAGGTGTTCTGGACGGGATCGCACAGGGTCTTCCAGACGGCGCCGCCCCAGCCGAGGTCGAAGGCGCGCGAGACCTGATCACCCGTGTTCGTGGATGGCCCCGAGGCCAGCCAGAACGGGTTCGGGGACGCGATGCCGGCGATCCGGGCGCAGAGGTCGGGCATGGGAGGGTCAGACGTGGGGTGGCGGCTGCTCGCCCCACTGGGTGATGCCCGAGGTCCACCGGGAGGGATCCTCGATGAGCTCCTTCAAGCCGGCCAGCGCGAAGGCGCAGGCGAGGCCGTCCTCGATCCGCTCGTCGAAGGTGTAGCGGATCTCGACCACGGGGTGCACCTCCAGCCGGCCGTCCACCACGACGGGTGCGTCGTGGATGCGCCCGATGATGGCGAAGAACGGGCAGTTCCCGTACTCGTAGAGGTGGTGGTAGGCCGCGTCCATGCCCACGGATCCCAGGTTGGCGACGACGAGGGACGTGAACATGGGATCGGGATCCACGAAGAACCCCGGCAGCCAGTGCCGGCGATCCAGCCACAGCAGGATGCGGACGAGCGGGGAGAGGATGAAGTTCGGGATGTGGAGGAAGGTTGCCACCTCGCGCTCCACGGGGAGGTCCCTGCCGGAGCGCCCCTCGCCCACGATCCCCTCGATCCGGTCCGCGACGGCATCCGGGTCGTCGCCCGGCTGCATCCGGATCTTGAGCATCACGACGTGGGCGCCGTCCGTGAGGGCCTTCTTCGTGGAGAGCGTGACGAACACGCCGTCGCGGCGGAAGATGCGCCACCCCTGCACGTAGCTGTTGAGGTGGGGGCGCTCGTGGAGCATCCGGCCGGCCGCCGCCACGAAGAGGGCGAGGATGCCGAGCTTGCGACCCGTCGCCTGCCGGTGTTCCTCGAGCCACGGGAGGGTCCGCGTGAGGTCTATCGTCTGTGAGAAGTAGACCGCGGCGTGGTCGCGATCCGGGGTGAGATGGGTGAGGATCCGCCGGTAGCCCGGCGATTTCCTGGTGATGTCGCGATCGTTTCGGTAGGCCATGCAGCCGACTATCCGGCGGACGGCGGGCTGTCGCTTTCGGGGCCCGGCCCAGGCTCGGGCGCCGTGGAGCCGGTGACCTCGGCGGCCGAAGCCTCGGGCTCGGTGGCGTCGACCGCGGGGCTGGGGCGGCCCGACCGGCGGCCACGGCGGCGGGAGATCGGAAGAGCAC
>JBFYZZ010000240.1:0-12051 GCA_041309225.1 Deltaproteobacteria bacterium
CGTCGGTGGACGGGCCGGTGTCGTCACCGTTGCCACACCCGCCCAGCACGAGGCCGGTCAGGACCAGAGGAAGGCCGACGAGACGAAGGGAGAGAGAGATGCGGTCCACGATGGAATCCTCGGGTGGGGGTCCAGGGCGCCGAGGTGTCGCGGGGCGCGGGACACCTCAATACCCATTGGTGCCGCCACGCGGCCAGGACGATCACTCCACCGGGCACATGGGCGCGGATTCCGTCCTCCGTGCCCTCTACAGCCCCCGAATCCACTCGGGCCGCAACGGGATGCGACCGGTGAACGCGGCGTCCAGTACCTCCAGGATCCGGTCCCGATCCGCGGGCAGGACGCCCCCCAGCGGCAGGTGGTTGGAGGCGTGGTTCGTGCGGAAGACGGCGCGGGTGGGCCGGACGTCCGCGACGAAGGTGCGCGTCTCCTCGAGGAGCCCCCGAACATCCAGGAGGGTGCGGGTGCCGCGCGCCACGGCGGACGCGAGCGGCGTGCCGGGGATCACCGTGACGGTGAGCAGCGCCAGGTACGCTGGATCCATCGCGGTGGCGAGCCTGGCGGAGGCCCGTGCGTGCTCGAGGGAGCGCTCCACTCCGGCCACCCCGAGCAGGAAGATGACGGACAGGTCCATGCCTGCGGTGCGGGCCCGCCGGGCAGCCTCCACGTGATCCTCGGCGGTGGCCCCCTTGGCGATCCCGCGGAGCGTCTCGGGATCGCCGGATTCCGGACCGATGTAGAGCAGTCGGAGGCCCCAGGCGGCGAGCCGGGCGAGGTCGGCCGGGTCCTTCTCGAGGACGTTCCGGGCGGTGGCGTAGGTGGAGACCCTCCGGAGCCCGGGGAAGACCTCCCGGAGCCGGCCGAGGAGCGCCATCCAGCGGTCCGTGTCCATCACCAGGGCATCCCCGTCGGCCACGAACACGCGCTCGACGCCCGGGCCCCACGCGAGGCGGGCCTCCTCCACGTCCTGCAGAATCCCGGCCGTCTCCCGGACCCGGAACCGCTTGCCGCGGTACATCGCGCAGTACGTGCAGCGGTTCCAGGAGCAGCCGACCGTGGCCTGCAGGATGAGGCTGCCCGCCTCGGACGGGGGTCGGTACAGGTCACCCTCGTAGCGCATGTGCTCCCCTACCCTGATGCTCGGGCCCCCGGGGTTCCCCCGGGGTAGGTTCCCTCGTCCCCACCCCGGGGGAACCCCGATGGTCCTCGCCGAGTTCTCGATGCATCCGATCGGCCGGGGGGAGAGCCTCTCGGCGTGGGTAGCCCTCGCGGTCGACATCGTGGACCGTTCCGGCCTGCCGTGGCGGCTCACGCCCATGGGCACCGTGATCGAGGGCGAGTGGGACGAGGTGATGGACGTGATCCGCGCGTGCTGGCTCGCCCTGTCCGCCGACTGTGACCGCGTGTCGGTGTCCATCCGCGTGGATGCCCGGAAGGGCGCGATCGGACGCCTCGACGCCAAGATCGACGCCGTCGAGTCCCACCTGGGCCGGCCGGTCCGCAGGTAGCCGTGCCCCGCGCCACCATCGTCTGCATGCCCGGTGACGGCATCGGGCCGATCGTCCTCCCGGAGGCGCTCCGCGTCCTCGACGCCGTCGGCTTCGATGCGGACTACGTCCAGGCCGAAGTCGGCTGGGAGTGCTGGCGGGCGCGCGGCGAGCCCCTGCCCGCGCGCACCCTCGAGCTGCTGGACACCTGGCGGCTGGGTCTCTTCGGCGCGGCCACCTCCAAGCCCAAGAACCTGGCCGAGCGGGATCTCCCCCCCCATCTCCAGGGGCGCGGATTGCAGTACTCCAGCCCCTCCGTGGCCATTCGCCAGGCCTTCGATCTCGACGTCTGCATCAGGCCATGTCGATCATTCCCTGGAAATCCCTTGAACTTCGTCCGGCGGGACGCGGACGGCCGTATCGAGGAGCCCCGGGTGGACGTCGTGGTGTTCCGCCAGAACACCGAGTGCCTCTACTCAGGCGTGGAGTGGACCCATCCGCCGCCCCAGGTCCGTGCGGCCCTCGACTCCCACCGCCGCATGCTGCGCTACCGCCACGTCCCCTCCGAGGACATGGCCGTCTCCTGCCGCATCTTCACGCGCGGCGCCTGCGTCCGGATCGCCGAGGCCGCCTTCCGGTACGCCGACGAGCACGGCTACTCCTCGGTCACCTGCTGCGAGAAGCCCAACATCGTGAGGGAGACCTCCGAGCTGCTGCTCGCCACCTGCCGCGAAGTCCAGCGGTCGTTCCCCCATGTGGACCTCTGGTCCACCAACATCGACACCATGACCATGTGGCTCACCAAGAACCCCGAGGACTACGGGGTCATCGTGTCCGGGAACCTGTTCGGGGACATCCTCTCCGACGCCTTCGCCGGCCTGGTGGGCGGGCTGGGGTTCGCCCCGAGCGCCAGCAAAGGTGACCGCTGCGCCGTCTTCGAGCCCACCCATGGATCCGCCCCGAAGTATGCCGGCTACGAGGTCCCCATCGTGAACCCGGTGGGGATGATCCTGGCCGGAGCCATGCTGCTCGACCACGTGGGCGAGCGGGAGCGGGCTCGACGGATCCACCGCGCCGTCGCCACGGTGGTGGCCGAGGGCCGGGTCCGCACCTACGACATGCTGCGCATGCGGGGGAGCCCCGACGTACTCCGCCACGGCGCCGCGTCCACGCGCGAGATGACCGACGCCGTCATCCGGGCGTTGTGAGGCGCTCCGCTACGGAGCGGCCCGGCGCGCCCAGACGACGACCGCGTGGCCGGCCACTGCGTCCTCGGCCATGCCCGACGCCCGGACGACCACGGTGTAGGTGGCCTCCGTGGTGTCGATCACCGGGACGACCGGGGCGTTGTCGTCCTTGGTGTCGCTGCCCACCACGCTGCCGTCGGGGCCCTTCACGGTGAGGTCCAGGTCGCGGATGCGGGCGGGGGATCCGAGGCCCAGGACCAGGTACGTCGCGTCGCCCGCAAGGTCGATGGTGGTGGTGACGTCGGTCCGTGCAGGCACCGGGATCCACTGGGCCCCCTCCACCTGGTAGTCCTGGGACTCCACGTACGAGGCCATCATCGTGGCCGCGGCGAGGGTGTCGCCGAGGGTGACCACGCTCTCTGTGGCCACCCCGCGCATGTAGCCGAAGAAACCGTCGGTGACGCCCTCCGCGAGGGCAGAACCCACGATCTTCACCGTGAAGGTGCCGGTGTAGGTGGGGGTCACGGTGACCACGGGGACGTTGTCGGTGAGGGTGTCGCGGGCGACCTCCTTGCCGCGCTGGTCGAGGACCACGAGGTCCAGGTCGAGGATCCGGTTGGCGTCCCCGACGCCCACGAAGATCGTCTCCACGCCCTGCACGAGCTGGACGGGCATCTGGAACGAGGGGCTGTCCCGGGTCACGTACCCGACCGTGGTGTCGAGGATCTGGACGTTCCTGGACTCCATGAGCTGGACGCGGCTCGTCATGAGGGTGAGCACGTCCTGCACGGTGACGACCTCGGCCCGGGCGGACGTGGGGAGGGCCAGGATCGCGCTCGCGGCGATCACGACGATGGGGCGACGCGCCATGGCACCTCCGGAGGGACGGCGGACCCTTGGGATCGACCGGTATCGTGCCCTGCTGCGGTCCACTCCGCCACGCGCGGGCTTGCGCCCCGGAAGGGCCCGGGCCCGCCCGTTCCCTGATCCCCGTCGGGCGACGATCCGAGCGGATCGCCGGGAAGCCGTGCTATGGATGGACCCGTCGTGGGGCCGAACTCCCGGCTCCGCCGCATCCCGGCAGAACCATGAGCATCCAGGACTACACCCTCCTCCGCGAGATCATCGAGAAGACACAAGCTCGTTTCATGGATTTGAAGGTTCTGGATCTCGGTGGACGGTTGCGCCAGGTCAGCCTCCCCATCGAGTCGGTGGGGCCCTGGGTCCTGGAGTCCGGCGTGGGCTTCGACGGCTCCTCCTACGGGTACGAGAAGGTCAACGCCAGCGACATGGTGCTGATCCCGGACCTCGCCACGGGCCAACTCGATCCCTTCCGCGACGAGCCCACGGCCTCGTTCATGGCCAGCATCCACCTGGCGGAGGATGGCCTCCCGCCCTCCGAGCAGGACGCACGAGGCATCCTCTGGCGGGCCCTGTCTCGGATGCGCTCGCTCGGCGTGGCCGACGACCTGTGGGTGGCCCCCGAGTACGAGTTCCACGTGCTCGACGACGTGGAGATCGAGTGCTCCCCCGTCGCGTGCGGCTACCGGGTCCTCGAGCGGCCCGTGCGGCCCGGCAACGGCTACCACCGCGCCTGGCCCGACGATCCCTTCACCGGTTTCCGCGACGACGCGGTGCGGGTCCTCGTGGACCACGGCGTGCCCGTCAAGTACCACCATCACGAGTGCGGATCCCGCGGCCAGATGGAGATCGAGACCTCGCTCGGGCCCGTCGCCGCGGCCGCCGACCACGCCGTGTACGTGCGCTACGTCCTGCGCTGCCTGGCCGAGCGGCGCGACCTCCGGGTCACGTTCATGCCCAAGCCCTTCGTCGACGAGGCGGGCAACGGCTGGCACGTGCACCAGATGCTCCGCGCCGACGACCGCAACCTCTTCCACGACCCGGCGGGCCCCGCGGGGCTCTCCCGCACCGCCCTGGCCTGGATCGGCGGGATCCTCGAGCACGGCCGGGCGCTCGCCGCGTTCACCAACCCCACGACCAACTCCTACAAGCGCCTCACGCCGGGGTTCGAGGCTCCCACGTCCCTCACGTTCGGGCTGGCGGACCGCACCGCGGCGATTCGCGTTCCGCGATGGGCGCGGGGCGAGGACACCCGGATCGAGTACCGGTCGGCCGACTTCTCCGGCAACCCCTACCTCGTGCTCGCCGCCATCCTCGTGGCCGGGCTCGACGGCATCGAGAAGGACGTGGACCCCGTGGCCGAGGGGTGGGGCCCCGACGCTGCCCGAGCCAACGGTGCCTCCTCGCTGCCAGCCTCCCTCGACGAGGCGCTCGACGCCCTCGAGACCGACGAGGCCTTCCTGCTCCGGGACGGCGTCTTCTCCCGGTCGATCCTGGCCCGTTGGGGCGAGGCGAAGCGGGCCGAGGTCCGCGAGGTCGCCCGCCAGCCACACCCCTACGAGTACCTCCTCTCCTTCGACCCATGATCCGCCGGTCCGAGGGCCGGGTGGGGCCCGAGCTCGACGGCGAGCGGCTGGACCGGGCCCTGGCCGCACTCCTGGGCTGGAGCCGGGGCCGGGCCCGGCGGGTGGTGGAGCTCGGCGGCGCCTGGGTGGACAGGCGCCGGGTGCGGGTGCTGGCCCGGCCCGTGCGCACCGGCCAGCAGGTGGTGGTCTTCTGGGCCGATCCGGCCGAACCCGAACCGCCGCCCCTCGGCCCCGAGGCCGTCCTCCTGCGGGCGGGCGGGCTCGTGGCGGTGGACAAGCCCGCCGGCGTGCACGCCCAGGCAGCCCGCCACCGCGTGGCCGGGACCCTCCCGGATCTCGTGGCCGCGCTCCTGGACCTGGACGTTCCGCCCGAGCCGGTGCACCGGCTCGACGCGGAGACGTCCGGGGTGATGCTCCTGGGCACCGACACCCGCGCCGTCGCCCGCGCCTCCGCCGCTCTCCGGGAGGGTCGCCTGCACCGCACCTACCTCGCGGTGGTGGACGCCGGACCCCCCCGCGACAGCGGCGTCCTCGACGTCCCCGTGGGCGGCCGGCCCGCATCCACGGCCTGGCGCGTGCTGGCCCGGCGGGAGAGGGCGGCCCTCGTGCTCCTCGAGCCACGGACCGGCCGCACCCACCAGCTCCGGATCCATGCGCTGCACGGCGGCTGGGCCATCCTGGGGGACCGCCGGCACGCGCCACCCGGGGTGGCTGGCCGCGCCCCCGGCCTCTGCCTGCACGCCTGGCGCCTCGGCCTGCCTCCCGGGCTGCCCGGTGGCCCCCGGCGGCTGGAGGCTCCCCTCCCCCCCGCGTTCCTCGCCACCTTGGCGGCCGAGGGGCTGCCCCGGGATCCCTGCGGCCAGGCCGACGGCGATCCCGCGAGCCCCCCGTGACCCCACCGCCCTGGGTGGCCCTGGCGCGGTCGGGCGAGCTCGACCGGCGGGCCGAAGCGCTGGCGGCGCTCCTCTCCCCCTGCCGCCTCTGTCCGCGAGGCTGCGGCGTGGACCGCACCGCGGGCGAGCCGGGCGCCTGCCGCACCGGCCCCGAGCCCGCCTACGCCTCGGCCGCCCCCCACTTCGGCGAGGAGCCGCCCCTGTCCGGCACCCACCTCCCGCGCGGGCAGGCGCCGGGCCTGGGCAACGTGTTCCTCTCGGGCTGCAACCTGGCCTGCCTGGCCTGCCAGAACGCCTCCATCTCCCAGGGGCCCCAGCCCGGGGCCGCCCGGGGCGCGGCCCGGCTCGCCGCGGCCTGCGTGGCCCTGCAGGACCGCGGTTGCCACGCGATCGGCTTCGTCTCGCCCACGCACCAGGCGCCGGGCATCCTGCGGGCTCTGGCCGAGGCCGGCCGCCTGGGCCTCGCGCTGCCGGTGGTCTGGAATTCCAACGCCTGGGAGACCCCGGAGATGCTCCGGCGTCTCGACGGGGTCGTGGACGTCTACCTGCCCGACCTCAAGTACGCGGACGACGCCTCCGCCCGCCTCTGCTCCGGCGTCGACGGCTACGTGGCGGTGGCCCGGGCGGCGATCCTCGAGATGGCACGCCAGGTGGGCGTCCGCCCGGTGTACGACGAGCGGGGCCTGCTCGTGCGGGGCCTGCTGATCCGGCTGCTGGTGCTGCCCAACGACCTCGCCGGCGTGGAGGACTCGCTCGCGTGGCTCGCCGCCGAGGTGGGCACGGGCGTGGCCCTCTCGGTCATGTCCCAGTACTGGCCTGCCCACCGGGCGTTCGAGGAGCCGCTGCTCGCGCGCCGGGTGCGCCGCGGGGAGTGGGAGCGGGTGCTGGCCCGCCTCGACGCCCTGGGCTTCGAGAATGGATGGGTCCAGCCCTTCGAGGACGACGCCTCGGCCTGCTACCGGCCCGACTTCGACGATCCCGCGGACCCGTTCCCCGACGCCTCGACCTTCGGGGACGGCCGCGCGGTGGACGCCGCGGCACCCGCGCACCCTCCGGTCGCTCGGCGCCGGACCTGACCGGGGGGGCGTGCCGGGCCTCCGATCGCCTCGCGCACCGCCTCGGGCGTGAGGGGCAGCGCGCGCATGCGCACCCCGGTGGCGGCGGCCACGGCGTTGACGATGGCGGGTGCCACGGGCACCAGCACCGGCTCCCCCACGCCCCGGGCGCCGAAGGGCCCGGTGGGCTCCGGATCCTCCACGATCACGCTCGACACGTCGGGGACGTCGGTCGCCCGGGGCACCCGGTAGGTGTCGAGGTTGCGGGTGACGGGCACGCCGGAGGGGTTGAACCGGTGCTCCTCGAGGAGTGCGAACCCGATGCCCTGGGCCACACCCCCCGCGATCTGGCCGCGGATCATGCCGGGGTGGATGGCCCGCCCCACGTCGTGCGCGGCCACGTACCCGACGACCCGCACCCGCCCGGACGAGGGATCCACGTCCACGAAGGCCACGTGGGCGGCGAAGGCGTAGGGCCGGTAGGCGTCGCCCTGGCCGGTCTCGGGGTCCAGGCGGGTGGTGGTGGCCTTGAACCGGGCCTGGTGCCGCAGCGGCCGATCCGCCGCCCGCGCGGCCTCGGCCAGCGCCGCCAGGTCGATGAGCACCCGCCCGCCCTCGGAGATCCCCCGCCCGTCGAGGTCGAGGGCGCCTGCGGACCGCCCCGTGCGCTCCGCCGCGAAGGTGAGGAGGGCGTCCCTGAGGCGCTGGCAGGCCTCGCGTACCGCCTCGCCCGACACGAAGGTCTGCCGCGAGGCCACCGTGGATCCGGAGTCGGGGGTCGTCCCGGAGTCGGCGGTGCGCACGGTGACCTGCCCCCGATCCGTGCCCAGCACCTCGCCGGCGATCTGGTGGAACACCGTGAGCGCGCCCTGCCCGCAGTCCGCGGCGCCGCAGCGGACGTCGAAGGTCCCGTCGGGCACGAGCTCGGCGGTGGCCGAGCCGACGTCGGGAATCGCGTGGCCGTAGCCGATGCCGTAGAAGGCGGTGGCCAGGCCCCGTCCACGCCGGATCCCCGGGAGGGGGGGCGGCAGGCCGGCCTCCACGCGGTCGGCCTCGGCGAGCGCACCCTCCAGGCAGGCCTGGAGGCCACAGGGGCTGGCGACGATCTGGCCCGTGGCCGTGGCGGCCCCGGGGCGCAGGTGGTTCCGGCGCCGGTAGTCCGCCGGATCCAGCCCGACGGCGGCCGCGCACTCGTCGGCGAAGGACTCGTGCGCGAAGGCCACCTGGGGCACGCCGAATCCGCGGAAGGCCCCGGCGATCCCCCGGTTGGTGTAGACCTGGCGCACGTCCACCCGCACGTGGTCCACGGCGTAGGGCCCGGCCGCGTGCACCAGCGCCTTCCGGGCCACGTTGGGCGCCCAGGAGGCGTAGGCGCCGGTGTCGAGCAGCACGTCCACGGCCAGCGCGCGGAGCCGCCCGTCGGGATCGAGACCCGCCCGGCACGCGATCCGCGCGGGGTGCCGCTTGGTGGTCGCCACGTGGGACTCCTCGCGGGACCAGGCGATCCGAACGGGGCGGCCCGTGAGGAGGGTGGCCAGGGCGGCGTGGTGCTGGGTGTAGAGGTCCTCGCGGCTGCCGAACGCCGCGCCCGTGGGCTGCTGGATCACCCGCACGGCCTCCCGGGGCAGGCCGAGGATGCGGGCGATGCGGTGTCGGTCGAAGAACACGTTCTGCGAGGGGGCCCTCACCGTGATCGAGACCGCACCCGTCGTGGGATCGACGTGCGGGGTCGCAACCGCGACCTCGGGCTCCAGGCACACGTGCGCCTGGGCCGGCGTGCGGTAGGTCCGCTCCACGCTCACCGGGCTGGCGGCGAGGACGGCCTCGGCGTCACCCTTTCGCAGCGTCAGGTGGCACAGCAGGTTGCCGTCGGGGTGAATCGCGGGCGCGGCTGGATCGAGCCCCTGCTCGGGAGAGAGCACCGGGGGGAGGCCGACGGCGTCGATCTCGATCTTCGCAGCACCCTCCCGGGCGGCCTTCGGGGTCTCGGCGAGGACCAGGGCCACCGCCTCGCCCCAGAAGCGGATCCGGTCCCGGGCGAACACCGGCTGGTCGGGCACCGCATTGCCGAAGTGGAGCTCCCCCGGGACGTCCGCCCAGGTGAGCACGCGGACCACGCCCGGCACGGCGAGCGCGGCATCCGTGCGGATCCCCCGGAGTCGTGCGTGGACGCGGCGGGCCCGGGCGGTGGCCCCGTGGAGGCAGCCCTCGGGCCAGGGCTGGTCCGCCGTGTAGCGGCACGCGCCGGTGACCTTGTCCGCGGCGTCCACGCGCGCGGGCTCGGCGCCCACGCGGTCGGGCTCGGCGGGCCGCGGCTCGAACGGACCGCCGGCCACGCGCGCGACCGCGTCCACGATCTGCTGGTACCCGGTGCAGCGACAGACGTGCCCCGCGAGCCGGGCCCGGATCGCGTCCCGGCTCCCGGCGTGGCCGTCGCCGAGGCAGGCCGTGGCGCCCACGACCATGCCCGGGGTGCAGTACCCGCACTGCACGGCGCCGTGCTCCACGAGCGCGGCCTGGATCGGCGAGAGGCCGCCGCCGGCGGCGAGGCCCTCGACCGTGACGATCTCGTGGCCATGGGCCTGGATGGCCGGAACCCGGCAGGCGGTCACCGGCTCGCCGTCGAGCAGGACCGTGCAGGCCCCGCACTCCCCGCGCCCGCACCCCTCCTTGGTGCCGGTGAGGCCGAGGTCCTCGCGCAGCACGTCGAGCAGGCGCCGATCGGGCGGCACGGCCAGGTGACGGGAGACCCCGTTCACCACGAGGTGGAGGTGGGCCGCTGCGGGGGTGGACATCGCGCCTCAAGGGTATCCCGGGCGGCGAGACGCATGGGGCTCCGGCGCGCGCACCGGCTATCCTGATCCAGGCTGCACCCACGGACGCCCCATGCCCCTCCCCCCCGCCATCCTCCTGCTCGCGGCCGCGCTGGCCGGGTCCGCCATGACCGTCCGCTCCGGTTCGGGCTCCTCCATCGGCCGCATCGACCCCGACGGCACCGTCCGCGACGCCTCCGGCGCTTCGCAGGGCCGGATCGAACCCGGCGGCACGGTGCGCGACCGCTCGGGCTCCACCATCGGCCGCATCGACCCGAACGGCACGCTCCGCGGTTCGTCGGGCTCCTCGGTGAGCCGCGTGGATCCGGACGGCACGCTGCGTGACGCCTCGGGGAGCACGGTGGGTCGCCTCGACGGCTGCACGGTCCGCAACCGATCGGGCTCGTCCACCGGCCGGTTCGACGGCTGCACCCCTGCGGACCTCCACGTGATGGCGGCCTACCTCGTGTTCTTCACGCCGCTCCACCACCGCTGATCCGGGCCCCGGCGCGAGCCGCCCGCGTCCGGCCGGCTACGTTGCCGGTCCGGAGGAGGGTCGCACCATGGCACGTCCCCCGCTGGCCGCGACCGCCGAGGCCGCGCGCGAGGCCTGGTTCCTGGCCGGTTCCTCGGCCGAGCAGGTTCGGGCCCTGGAGGCGCTCGGCCGCCTGGGGGGTCGCGGCGAGGCCGCGGAGGCCCGGGCAGCCGTGGCCACGCTGGTGGAGCTGTCCAACGCGGCGGTCCACCCTCGGGAGCGCGTGCCGGTGCTCCTGGCGCTCGGCCGCTGCACGGACCAGGCCTTCGCCGTGCCCTCCCTGGTCTCCCTCCTCGACGATGCCGATCCCGGGGTGCTGGAGGCCGCGCTGGACGCCGTGGGGCGGATCGGGGTGCCGTTCGGCGGCGCCTGGGTGACGCGGTGGCTCGACCGGTCCCGCCGGTCGCCCCCGCCCGAGCAGGTGCTCGGCGCAGCCCTGGTGGCCCTCGCGCGCATCGGCCACCCCTCCGTCGGTGCCCGGGCCCGCGATGCCTGGGATCGCGGGCTCGTGGACGCCTCCACCCTCCACCTCGTGCTGGCCGAGGCCGTGCTGCCCGACCTCCTCGACGAGGCCCGCGCGCACCTCGCCGATCCCGACACTGCGCCGGCGGCCGCGCTCCACCTCTCGACCGCGCGCCACCCGGACCTCCCCGCGCTCCTCGAGCCCCTCGTCACGGGGCCGGATCCGTCGCTGGCCCTGCTCGCCCATGCCCTCCTGGAGGGCCGGCACACCCACGCTCGCGACCAGCTGCTCGACGCGATCGCCGAGCCCCACCCCGTCCGGCGCCGCCGGCTCGCCCGGGGGCTGCGCGCCTGGCCCGAAGCCGAGGTCCTGGACGCCTGGCGGGCCGCCTGCGGCCTCGACGTCCCCCTGGTGCTCCTCGCGGTCGCCATGGACGCGGGCATCCCCGCGCTCCAGGACGAGGCCCTCGCCTGCGCCGCCGACCATGGCTCCACCCAGCTCCGGGAGGCTCTACGCCGGGTGCACACGCCCACGCCCACCCTCCTCGCCCGCCTCCCGGCCTGGCTGTCCCACCCCGACGACGGCGTGGCGGTCTCGGCCATACGGGTCCACCTCGACGTCCACGGGCTCGATGGCCTCGACCGGCTCGACGACCTGCGGTCGAGCCCCCGGGCCGTCCTGCGCACCGAGTGGATCCGCATGTGGCAGAACGGGTGGATGGCCCGGCGCGACCCCTCGGGGCGCACCCCGATCCCGGGGGATCGCCGAAGCCGCCTCGTCGCCGCCCTGAGGTCGTTCCTGGCCGAGGATCCGAGCGACGAGGTGCGCCGGATGGCCGTCTACTGCGCGGGCAACCTGGGATTGTCCGAAATGGGCGACGACCTCGCCCGGCTCCTCGAACGGGGTCCGGATCCCCTCGACCGCCGGGCGGCCGCCATCGCGCTCGCCGAGATGCCCGCCGCACGCCACCTGCCGCTCCTCGCGAACCTGCTGGCCCGCGAGGACGAGGTCCGCCTCGCCCGTCGCCTCGTCCTGGCGCTCACCGCCTGCCTCGACGGCGCGGAGGTGCCCCCCGGCCTCGCGGCCACCGCCGCCGCTCGGGTCGCGGACGCCGACCCCGAGTCTCGGCCCGCCCTCCTCGACCTCCTGGGCCGCACGGCCGGCCCCGCGG
>JBFYZZ010000241.1:0-12904 GCA_041309225.1 Deltaproteobacteria bacterium
TCGCGGCTCAGGATGGCCTCGAAGCAGCCCGGATCGATCCCCACGCGCCGCTCGGCGCCGGCCTGGGTGACGAGGAGGGGGTACTGGCGGCAGACCTCGGGCTTGGCCTCGGGCCCGCCCAGGGCGTGCAGCCGGCAGCGTGCCCGGTCATCGAGGAAGACGCAGCGCCCGTCCTGGGTTCGCAGGCGGCCCTCCTCGATCGGCGCGTCCACCCCGAGCGTCGCGGCCAGGGCCCGGATGCCCGCCTCCTCTCCGGGGAGCAGGCGGACGCGCGTGCCCACGCAGCACGCCCCGCACCCGGTGCAGGCGTGGCCCGCGGCGCCGACCGGCCGGACGATCACGCCCCGGCCGCTCCGAGGGCCGCGATCATGGCGGGCGGGAGCGGGACGAGCTGGCGGTCCCGGTCCACCCAGACGAGCTGCACGATCCCCTCCACCAGGGGCATCCGGCCGTCCGCCCGCCAGACCTGCTGGTGGAAGACCGCGCGGTACTCGCTCTCGATGCGGGCGGTGGTGCGGACTTCGAGCGTCTCCCCGAACACGGCGGCCTCCCGGAAGGTCAGCTCGGCCTTGTAGACCACGAACCCCACCCCGAGGTCGCGGTACAGGCGGACCAGCTCCCCGGGACCCAGCAGGTGCTCGCGCGCCCGCTCGAAGAACTTGAGGTAGTTGGCGTGGTAGACGACCCCGGAGAAGTCGGTGTCCTCGTAGTAGACCTGGACGGGGTGCACGTGGGGCATCGGCACGCTCAGGGAAGGGCTGCGGACGAGACGGGGCGCCGCTCGGGCCGTAGCCCCAGCTTAGCCCACCCGACGGCCTCCGTTGACGCCCCGCACGGTCCGGGTGACAGGAGGCCACGCCCGCCGCCGGAGGTCGCCATGCCCGCCCGGGGAGTCACCGTCTGGTTCACCGGCCTCCCGGGGTCCGGGAAGTCCACCCTGGCCCGCGGCCTGGCCGCGCGGCTCGCCGCCCGCGGCGTGCGTCACGAGGTGCTCGACGGCGATGCCGTGCGCGCGCACCTCTGGCGCGACCTGGGCTTCTCCAGGCCCGATCGCGACTCCAACGTGGCCCGCATCGGGTTCGTGTGCGGGCTCCTCACGCGCAACGACATCGTGGCCGTGGTAGCCGCGGTGGCCCCGTACGCCGAGGCCCGCGAGGCGCTCCGGAGCGGGATCGGCGACTTCCTGGAGATCCACGTCTCCACCCCGGCCGAGGTGTGCGAGGCCCGCGATGCCACCGGCCGGTGGGCCGCCGCGCGGCGCGGCGAGATCCGCTCGTTCACCGGCGTGGACGATCCCTACGAGGAGCCCAGAGCCCCCGACCTGCGCCTCGACCTTGCGGTGCTCGACGAGGTGGAGGCGATCCGGCGGGTGGAGGCGCTGCTGGAAGCCCGCGGCTACCTCGCGCGCGGCTAGGGGCATCGGCTCGTGACCCGACGCGTCCTGGGCCTGGTCCTGGGCCTCGCCGTCGTCGGGGTGGGGCTGGTGCTGCCGCCGCCCGAGGGCCTCACCGTCCAGGGCTTCCGGGCCATCCTCCTGCTCTCGGGCGCCATCGTCCTCTGGGTGCTGCAGCCCATCGACCTCGCCGTGACGGCGCTCCTGGGCCTCGCGGGGCTGCCGCTCCTCGGGATCGTCCCGGCCTCCTCGGCCTTCGAGCTGTTTGCCAACCAGGCCGTCTTCTTCGTGATGGGGGTCTTCCTCCTCGCGGCGGTGCTCACGCACACCGGCCTCGCCACGCGCCTCGCGCTGACCCTGCTCGCCCGGTTCGACCGCTCCCCCACCCAGCTCGCCACCGCCGTCCTGCTGCTCTCCACGGTGTTCTGCGGGGTCATCGTGAGCCACGTGGTGGCCGCGATCTTCTTCCCCATCCTCCTGGAGATCTGCCGCGCGCTGTCCCTGCCCCACGGCCGGAGCCCCTACGCGCGCCGGCTCCTGCTCTCGATGGCCTGGGGCACCATCGTCGGGTCCAACCTCACGTTCCTGTCGAGCGTGCGCGTGGGCCTCGCGCTCGGGCTCCTGCACCAGCACCACTACAAGATGCGGGGCGGCGAGGACATCACCTTCGCCTTCTGGCTGCTGGGCGCCTCGGTGGTGGTCCTGACCATGCTCGGTGCCGCGGCCCTCGTGCTGCACCTCTTCCACCGGTCCGAGCGGATCGACATGGCCCCGGCGGTGGAGCTGCTCAAGCGGCGCGTGGCCGAGATGGGTCCGCTGCGCCGGGACGAGTGGGTGGCCGGGGGCACCGTGCTGGTGATGCTGGTCGGGATGGTGCTCCTGGGCGACCGCGTGGGGTTCGGGACCGTGGCGCTGGCGAGCGCCTGCCTCAACTTCCTTCCGGGATCGGTGTCCTTCGAGAAGGTGGAGAAGTACGTGTCCTGGGGCATCGTCCTGCTCTTCGGAGGTGCCGTGGCCATGGCCACGGCCCTCGAGCACACCGGCGCGGTGGAGTGGGTGGTCGAGAACGTGATCCCCACCACCCGGGTCCACCCGGTCGTCCTGGTCGCCGTCGTGGCCTACGTCTGCGTGCTGCTCACCGAGTTCGCCTCCAACTCGGCGGTCATCGCCGCACTCCTCCCGATCTGCATGGTCCTGGCCGACGGCATCGGCCTCCAGGCCCGCACGATGGTGTTCGCGACGGTGATCCCGGCGGGCCTGGCGTTCATGCTGCCCACGGGTACGCCCGCGATGGCCATGGTCTTCTCGTCCGGGTACCTCAAGACCCGGGATTCGGTGATCCCGGGCCTGGTGCTCATCCACCTCGGCTGGGTCACCGTCGTCCTCGCCGCCCTCTTCTGGTGGCCGGTCATCGGCTTGAGGTAGGAGCCTGCCGTGCGGATCCTCCTGGCGATCGCAACCACCCGCTGCTCGGAGTCGATCGGCGCCGCCGCGGTGGCGGAGGCCGCCCGCGCCGGGCTGGAGCTCACCCTGCTGCTCGTGACCGAGCGCGAGGAGCTGTCCCAGGTGTACCAGCTCCGCAGCCACCCGGCGTTCCAGGGGACGCGCACCCTCGACGACGTGCTGCGTGTGATCGAGCTCGAGCACCGCCGCATGCTCGAGGAGCAGGCCATGGCCATCGCCGCCCAGGCCCAGGCGGCCGGCGTGGAGGTGGAGACCCGGCTCGCGGTGGGCGACTACGTCACCCAGGTGGCGCTGGAGGCCGATCGCCGCCCCTACGCGGCCGTGTACTGGCTCCGGCAGGGGCGGGGCTTCATCGCCCGCTTCTTCCTGGGGGACGACGCGGGGGACGTGGTGCGCACGGCCCCCGGGCCCGACGGCCGCTTCCCCCCCGGCGCGTTCGGCACCGCCGGCTGATCCCGGGCCAGCGGGGCGGTCAGAACCTCACGGCGGCGCCGACGCCGACGTCCACGAGCGGGGCGGGGATGAAGAGGCCGTCCGGGAGCACCTCGGGGATCTCGGGCACGTCCACCTCCAGGCGGAACTCGCCGCCGAGCTCGCCGTAGTGGACCTGGGTGTAGGCGTTCACGGACAGCTCCGTGACCAGCCGGGCGCTCCAGTCGAGGCGGGAGACGAAGGAGCGGTCGGACAGGTTGCCCAGGGTGGAGAGCACGAAGGTGTGGTCGTCCGCCCGGCCCGGGGCGGGCAGGTACACGTAGGCCCCGCCGTAGTGACGGCCCAGGTAGAAGGGGGTGAACTGGTTCTGGTACGCAAGCCAGGCGTAGAGGTCCGGATCGTCGTACCCGAGGTCGTTGTAGAAGTACTCCACGCCCAGGTAGAGGCTGTCCCGGTCCGAGTAGCGCACACCCCACTCGGCCCCGGCCACGACCTGGGGAATCCAGTCGCCGGACCGATCCACCTCGGTGGGCCACTCGAACGCGGTCCAGTCGAACCTGCCCGTCCACCCCGGGGTGTCGAGCCCGTGGGTGAGGGCCACCTCGCCCTTCAGATCGATGGGGCCGAGGCCCGTGCTCACCTGCGCACCGAACCGCTCCGGATCGCCCTTGCGCAGCGCGGCGGACACGGCCATCTCGGTGAGGCCCACCAGCCACTCGGCGCGGAACGCGCCCTGGATCCGGTCCGGGGTCGAGGCGCCGTCGAAGCCCGCCAGGCCGTACAGGTTCCACCCGGCCTTCTCGAAGGGCACGTGGACCTTGAGCAGCGGCACGCCCGTGCGCTCGTCGAAGAAGGCCAGGGCGTCGAGGCGGGCCGGATCGAGGAAGTCCGTGGGATTCCAGAAGCGCCCGGCACCCCACTTGATCCGTTGCTGTCCCGCGGTGACGAACACCCGGCCGCCCGCCGAGGCGTTCACCCACAGCTGGTCGAGCGCCACACTGCCCATGGGCACGGTGGGATCGTGGGTGGTGCGGGCCTGGGCGAAGGCGCGCAGCTGGTCGTTGGGTCGCGCGTCCACGTAGAGGTCGAGCAGGTTCGGACTGTCGAGCGCCACCTCGTCGAGGCCCGGATCCTCGGGCACGTAGGCGTTCCCCCTCAGGTAGAGGCGCCCGCCCACCGTGAGCCGCTGGTCGGCAGCCCGGATCGCCTCGGAGATCCCCTCGCCCGGCGCTGTCGGCGCGGATTCGCCGAAGAGGTCGTCCTCGCGGGAGGACCCATCGGCCTCGCCGTCCTCCTGGGCCCGGACCGGTGCCGCGAGCGCGGCGAGGAGCAGGAGGGCGGTCATCGGCTCCGAGCCTCCAGCCAGGCCTTGGTGAACAGGCTGTCCCCCAGGGGATCCAGCTTGACCTGCTGGAACACGATCGTGGTGGTCGTGCCCTTCTCGATCTCGTCGAAGATCCGGATCTCGCGCGGGTAGTACACGTCTCCCTTCTTCGACGGCGAGAAGACCTTGATCCACTGGGGGTAGTAGGTGGTCCTGAGCAGGCGCCCCGAGAGCGCGAAATCCTGGCGCTTGAGCACGTTGCCGGAAGCCTGGTCGAGCCACAGCTCCACCACCGGCCAGGCCACGTCCACGCCGGGCCTCGCGGACAACCGGAGCCGCTCCACGGGGAACCGGCCGAGCGTCTCATCGCCCACCCAGGCTGGCGCGTACTCGTCGGCGAGGCGGGACTCGTCGAAGTCCGCCCGGTTGGACGAGGTGCCGCCGATCCGCTCGCGCTCGGTCCGGCGCTCCCAGCGGCCCACGGTGGGGTCGTACACGAAGAGGTTGGCGTCGATGCGCAGGTAGCCCTTGCCCGCCTCGGCCTGGGGCCGGGTGAAGAAGATGACCAGCTTGTCGGAGGCGTCGCGGCGGTAGACCTCGGCCTCGTAGACCAGGTCCGACTTGCCCTTCTCCTTCTGCTCCAGGTACACCTGTGCCTGGAAGTCGCCCTGGTTGCGCTGGCGATCGTCCACCGTGCGGAGGCGGGCGACGAGCTCGTCCGTGGTGGGCGCGGCGGAGGCGGTTGGGGCGAGGAGGAACGCGGCGAGGAGGGCGAGGAGGGGGCGCAGCATGGGTCACTCCACGTGCTGGAGGGCCTGGACAGGCGAGAGCGTGGCGGCGCGCAGCGACGGCCAGGTGGCCGCGGCAGCGGTGAGCAGGGTGAGCACGCCGACGGCGCTGGCCAGGGCCAGGGGCGTGGTCCGAAGGTG
The DNA here is from genome assembly GCA_041309225.1 of Deltaproteobacteria bacterium. Taxonomy (GTDB): domain Bacteria; phylum Myxococcota_A; class UBA796; order UBA796; family JAFGLY01; genus JAFGLY01. The sequence goes on from JBFYZZ010000241.1 coordinate 5,543, forward strand.
CAGCGTGTCGGAGAGGAGGATGGCCCGGGCGGCGTCGGCCGGGATCCGGATGGCGAGGGCGTCGAGGAGGGTGACGAGCCCGAGCCCGGCGACCGCGCCCGCAGCGCTCGCGAACAGGCCGAGCAGGGCGGCTTCGGTGAGGAACAGGAGGAGCACCCGGGAGCGGGTGAGCCCGATGGCCCGGAGCGTGCCCACCTCGCGGGTCCGCTCGCGGACCGATGTCCAGACCGCGTTCATGATGCCCACGGCGATGACCGCCACCAGGATGGTGGTGATCAGCCAGGTGAGGGCCTGGAACCCGGTCAGGATGAACGTGAGGAAGGAGACCTCGTCGCGCCAGGTGGTGACGTCGATCTGCTGGCCCGTCCAGTCCTCGGCCTGTACCTTGCCGACCTTGAAGTAGAACGGGCTGGCGTCGTACGCCCGCACGTCGTACCCGGCGTCGGCGTAGACCTGGCGGAGCTGGCGCATCACCTCGTCCGACCGGCCGATGTCCTTCAGGTAGATCCAGAAGGCGCCGGTGGTGTCGTCGTTGTACCGGTAGAGGTCGAGGACGGTCCCGCGGTCCACGAAGACCGCGAAGTCGGACAGGAGCCCGAGGTCCCGGGCCACGGCCACCACCCGGGTGTCCGCGGTGTTGGTCTGGCCGGCGAGCGTCTCGGTCTTGATGGTGACCGTGTCGCCCACCGTGACCCCGAGGCGCCGGGCCTGGGCGGCGAACAGGACCATGGTGCCGGGGTCGGCCAGCTCCCGCGCGTCGCCGATCACTTCGTCGCGACCACCCGGGAGGTACTCCGACTCCATCGCCAGCTGCAGCGTGTCGAAGAAGCGGGGCTCCTGCTCCACGACGATGCCCGTGAGGCCGACCTGGAGCGTGCCCTCGTTGCCCACGATCTTGCCCCAGCCACGATGACGCTCCACGACGTAGTCGAGGCCCTCGACGTTCGCCTCCAGGAGGGCCCGGAGCGCCGTCTTGCCGGTCACGATGGCGTTGAGGTTGGTGGCGTTGGGCTTGAAGAACCCGGCCACGCTCACGTGGCCCGCCGAGATCGTGGTGGCCGCGCGGATCAGGTTGTCCTGCAGGCCGTTGGCGAGCGCGAGCAGGAGCACCAGGAGCAGGGTCACGCCGCCGATCGCCGCACCCACCAGCGCGGTGCGGCGACGGGACTGCACGAGGTTGCGCAGCGCGATGCCGACGAGGGTGCGCATGGCCTACTCCTTGGGCGACATGGCCACGGCCGGCGAGGTGCGGGCCGCGAGCAGGGTGGGCTGGAGGGCCGAGAGCAGTGCGACGGCCACGACGGCCAGGATCCCGACGAGGACCCCGGGGACGCTCACGGCGGGGTGGAGCCGCGGGCCGGCGAAGACGAGCACCAGGATGTCCGCCACGGCCGGGATCCCGACGGCGTGGAGCACGCCCACGACGGCCAGGCCGACGGCCGCCCCGAGCCCGCCGGCCACGAGGCCCAGGAGGAGGGTCTCGGCCATGAAGATCCCGACCACGGTGGAGCGCCGGGTACCGATGGCCCGCAGGGTGCCGACCTCCTGGGTCCGCTCCATCACGGACATCATCATCGTGTTGTTGATGATGGCCATCGCGACGATGAGGATGACCGCGACGCCCACCCCCAGGACGACCTGCAGCACGGTGACGAGCTGGCCGATGAGCCCAGCCGCCTTCTTCCAGTCCACCACCTGGACGCCGAGGTCCCGCGCGTCGAGCGCGGCCTGCAGGTCGGCGAGGGACGGGCGTGCGTCCGGATCGAGCACGACGGCGGCGTTGAGCACGAGGCCGTCGTCGATCGGATGGGTGCGGTGCGCCGAGGGGGCGACGGGCTCGGGGAGGGGCTCGACGATGGGCACGGGCGCGGCAGCAGGTGCGGGCATGGGCTCGCCGACCGGCTCACCGGCGGGCCCGGGATCGGCGTCCGCCACCGAGGCATCGAGTACGAGGGCGGACGGATCGCCCCCGAAGAGGGCCGACTCGGCGTCGTCGCGGGTGACGTCGCCCACGCCGGCCGAGGCGCGGATCTCGTTCAGCTCGGCCTGCTGGTCGGCCGACATGCTGCCGTAGAGCGAGCGGAACGTCGTGAGGTCCACGAGATGGTTCACCGACGCGAGGTCGGCCCGCTCCAGGCCGTCGAACGTGAAGGTGCCCCAGAGGGGGACGTTGGCCGCCCGGGCGTAGCCGCTGCGGGTGAAGGTCCGCAACGTCACCGGCTCGCCGATCGGGAGGTCGTAGAGCCGGATCCGGGGGGCGATCACCCGGTAGAACACCTCGTACCGGGCATCGAAGGTGGCGTCGTCCACGAGCAGGAATCGGTCCAGCAGCGCGTCGAGCTCGCCGGTGGCGCCGGGCATGGCCTCCAGGAGGCCCTGCCGGACGGCCTCCACGTCGCCGGGCTCGATCTGGAAGAGCACGCGGTTGCGCTGTCGCACGTTGCGCCGGATCTCCTCCTGGAGGAGGGAGTCCTCGACGATGGTGCGGCCCTCGTCACGGGCCTCGCGGACCGCGTCGAAGACGCGCGCCACCGGATTCTTGACCTGGGTCTCGTAGAACGTCCTGGTCACGAGCAGGCCCGGCTTCCCGGCTGGGACCGTGGTGCCGTCCACGATCCGGAAGCGGTCGAAGCTGGCCTCGAAGAGGGTAAGGTCGGTCCCGATGAGGCGCAGGTACAGTGCCTTGCCGTCCGCGCCGAGGGGAACCACCCGGCTCTCGAGGAACGTGAGCGTGCCCTCGGGATCGCTGGCGAGGCCCTCCCAGAAGGCGGGCTCCGCCACGCGGCGCAGGTCCGCGATCTCGGCGTCCTCCTTGGACGGATCGGCGCTGGCGGCCTGGGCCTTCCGGGTGTCCTCTTCCAGCGCGTCGGCGATGGTGCGGATCTCTTCCGCGAGCATCGCCACCTCGTCCGCGCGTCCGGCCTCCACGGCGGCCCGCAGGCGGTCGAGGAGCCGGTCGAGCTCGGTGCCCTGCAGCACGATGGCATCGGTGATGCCCATGGGCACCACGTCCAGCACGCCCGGCACCGCCAGCAGGGTGTCGTGCACGGCACGGAAGTCGGGGATCTCCCCGATGTCCATGGAGCCCATGGTGCCCGAGGGGAAGAGGGAGAGGTCGTCCTTCGCGTCCCGGGCGTAGACCTGGGCCTGGCCCGACAGGCTCGAGGTGACGCTGCGTTCCATGCTGTCCCGGACGGATCCGACGAGCGCGCCGCCCACCACGAGCAGGACGGTGCCGAAGAAGAGGATCCCGCCCACCACCAGGCTCTTGACCCGGTGGAGGATCACGTTGCGTGCGCCCAGCCGGAGCAGGAGCGCGAGGCGGTCGAGGCGGTTCATCGGGCCTCCGCCGGCTCGGCGGCGCGGCTCCGGCTGTGCGTGTCGGCGTCCAGCCGGCCGTCGAGGATGGGGACCACCCGGTCCGCGCGCTGCATGACCTTGGGATCGTGGGTGGAAAAGATGAACGTGGTGTGGTCCGTGTGGTTGATCTCGCGCATGAGCTCGATGATCGCGGTGCCGGTGGCCGAGTCGAGGTTGGCGGTGGGCTCGTCGGCCAGCACGATGGCCGGCCGGGTGACGAGTGCGCGGGCGATGGCCACCCGCTGGCGCTGGCCGCCCGACAGCTCGCCGGGACGCTGGTGGACCTGCTCGGTCAGTCCGACCTTCTCGACGAGTTCATCCACGCGGTGGCGCCGCTCGGCGCGGGTGAGGCCGCCCTGGAGCAGGAGCGGGAACTCCACGTTCTGGACGACGTCCAGCACGTTGATCAGGTTGAACGACTGGAAGATGAACCCCAGCTTCTCGAGCCGGAGGGCGGTGAGCTCCCGGTCCGAGAGCCGGCTGGTGGCCCGGCCATCGATGCGGACCTCGCCGCTGGTGGGCACGTCGATGCCGCCGACCAGGTTGAGGAGGGTGGTCTTGCCGCTCCCGGACGGACCGGCGACGACCGTGAACTCGCCGCGGTCGAGGGCGAGGTTCACCTGGCGCAGGGCCCGCACGGTCACCTTGCCCAGCGGGTAGTCCTTGACGACGTCCTTGAGCTCGACGATGGGATGCATGGATCCTCCCGTGGGGGCAGCAGGTCCCCGCGCGCGGCTCGCGCGAGGGGACACGGGGCTGTGGATCGGACCGCCGCGCGAAGGATACACCGGCGGGGACGATCGTCACGAGGGCGCGCCCCCGGGGCTCGGCGCCAGCCCGTGTCTAATCCATCCGCCTCAGGGGGGGCGTCCCGCCCGCGATCACCAGCACGAAATCGCCCTCGCGGCGCCACCAGCCGGTCACCGGCGTGCCGGCGGGGAACGGACCCTGAGTCCCGATCCGGGGGAAGGGCCCGCAGGTCGCGCAGAACGGGCTCCAGGGCTCGGACGGCGGATCGAGGCGGATCTCCACGCCACGGGTGTCCACGGAGAGGCCCAGCCCCAGCACCTTGAGGACCGCCTCCTTGGTGCTCCAGATCACGGTGATGAGAAGGTCCCGCCCGGCCGGCGACGCGGCCTCCACCTGCCGGACCTCGGCGTCGGTGAACCACTCGCGGACGAAGCCCTCCGTGCGCGGCTCCACGAGTTCCAGGTCCACCCCGAGGTCGACCCGGGGCTCGTCGTTCAGTGCGCCGAGCACGCGACCGGCGCGGTGGCTCAGAGAGAGGCCCGGGGACCGCAACTCCTCGGTCCCCGGGCCCGCGAACCCCACGACCGGGGCGCCGTGGGGGGCGCTGTCAATCCGGATGGCGTCCTCCGGGATCTCCCGGCCGTGGACCTCCCGTGCCCACGCCCGGACGAGCCGTTTCGCGTGGAGACGGCCCAGCAGCCACTCGTCGCGACGCTTCGGCACGACCAGGGTGGCGAGGCGCGTCTGCTCGGCGGGGGCGAGCCGGCCCTCGAGGGGGCCCGCCAGGTCCGCGGCCGCGGCGAGCGACCACCGGATCAGGACGGCACCTCGACGGTGCGGTAGCCCTCGACCTCCACGAGCACCCGGCCGTCCGGATCCACCACGAGGCCGTCGAACGAGGTCCCGTCCTCGCGGGCCGTGACTACGGCGTGGAGCGGCTTGCCGCCGCCGTTGGGCGGGTGCACGACCACCTTCTCGACGCCCCGAGGCAGGCCCATGGGCCGGCCCGAGCGCACCTGCCACAGGCTCGCCGCCTGGAAGCACAGCTCCAGGCAGAGCGGCGCGGTGGCGAGCGGCGTGCCCGCAGGCGCGGTGTCCGGCACCTCCGCCCGGGTCATGGCGCCGATCACGCGCTGGCCGTCGACCCAGGCCTTCTCCAGGACCTGGTACGCCGGGCCGTGGAAGAAGCGCTCGTACACGAAGTTCTTTCCGATGGCGCGGCCGTGCTTGCCGTTGGGCCGGGTGAAGTCCACGCGGGGCACGGGCGGGGCCTCACGATCGAGGTGGACCTCGGCGCAGAAGTGGACCTGCTCCCGAGCAGGCAGGTCCGGGCGGGCCTGGGTCACCGACCGGAGCACCGCGCGGGCCACCAGCCCGTTGCCGGGCACGAGGGCGGGCGTGATGTCCAGCAGCAGCGTGCGGGGCCGGTTCCGGTGGAACTTGAACGGGCTCTCGAAGTGGACGTCGCGGACTGCCACCACGTGGAGGTGCGGCGCGAAGATCCGGGCCGCCTCGGCGAACGACTCGATGCCCATCACGCCCGGCAGCCAGGGCACGTCCTTCTCGACCTTGTGGTCGTAGAGGAACGGCTGCTCCGTCGGATCGAGGCGGGTCTCCACCTCGATGCCGCCATACAGGCGCGCGGCCCGGACCGTGCCGATCATCAGGCGCGGCAGGCCGTGGCGCTCGAGCCAGGCACCCACGGCCTCAGGATCCAGGCCGCCGGTGGTGTCGCGCTCGGTGACCAGGACGCCAAGGGCACCGCCCACCACGACCTCGCCGCCCGCGTCTCCGCGGACGAGCTCCCGGCGCACCGTGGGCACCCCCACCTCGGGCGGCAGCATGTCGATGCCGGCAGCCTTCATGATGGTGGGGATGGAGCCGCGGGTGGCCATGCCGATCCGGTCCCAGGCCGTCCAGTCGAGGACCACGCCCCGCAGGCCGCGCCGGACCGCGAGGGCCAGCGTCTCCTTGGCGAGGAGGTCGTTGGCGGCGCTGTAGTCGGTCTGTCCCTGGTTCCCGAACCGGCCCGCCACCGACGAGAAGACCACCAGGGCGCCCAGGGGCATCTGCCCGGCGCCCGCGATCAGGTTGTGCAGGCCGTCGGCCTTCACGTCGAAGACGAGGTCGAACTCGGCGGGCTCCTTGTCCTCCAGGCGGTGACTCACCTCCAGGCCGGCCGCGTGCACCAGCACGTCCACCCGGCCGTGGGCCTGGCGGACGGCGTCCAGCACGCGGGCCACGGCGGTGGCGTCGCGCAGGTCCACGCCGCCGTGCCAGGTGGCGCGACCGCCCGAGGCCTCCACGGCCTCCAGCGCGGCCAGCGCCGACTCCTCGCGCTCCACGGCCATGAGGCGGCGATCCACGTCCTTCGGCCGGGGGCGCTCGCCCGAGGCCTTGAGCGCGTCCACGATCTCCCGTTTGAGCGCCTCGCGGTCGGTGCGGAACAGGTGCACCTCGCGGCTGTCGCGACGAGGGGCCGGCGCGAGGTCCACGAGGTGGAACGTGCCTCCGCTGGCCGCGGCGAGATCGGCCACCACCGCGCTCGTGACGCCGCCGGCCGCTCCGGTGACCAGGAACACGGTCTCGGGGCCGAGCGGGAGGCCACCGTCGGCGGTGGCGGGCCGCTCCTCGAGGGAGATGGCGAACCTGAGGCCGTCCCGGTACCCCACCTCCACCACCGCCGGATCGGCCAGGGCCTCGGCGACGAGGAGATCGGCGATCGCGCCGGGCGCTGCGTCGGCGGCCAGGTCCACGGCCTTGACCAGGACCTCGGGGTGCTCGCGGGCGTAGGCCTTGGTGCAGCCCACCACGCCGGCGCCGGCCGGCGCGTACGGGCCGGCGGCGTCGTAGCCGTGAACCCCGCCCAGGCGGGTGCCCGAGACGAGGAAGGGCGCGGCACCCGCCCGGACCAGGGTCCGCAGCGCGGCGTAGAGCGCCTTGGTCCGTACCGCGTGGACGGCCCGCCAGCCCGCGAGATCCAGGGCCTCGGGGTCGGGCTCCACGTCGAGGGCCGGCAACCAGAACACCCCGTGGAGCGGGCCGTCCGCCAGCGCGGCGGCCGCCGCGGACGCGGCGTCCTCGGCGCCGGTGGGGGTGAAGGTGACGACGGTCGCACCGTGGGCCTCGAGGCGGGCGGCGAGGACCTCGGCCACACCGTTCCGATCCCGGGCGACCAGCACGCGGGTCGGTGCGCCGAGCGCGACGCCCGTGGAGCGGCAGAGATCGAGCGGCGGGCGCAGCACGGGCACG
>JBFYZZ010000242.1:0-23984 GCA_041309225.1 Deltaproteobacteria bacterium
CCGCGGCGGCGGCGGCGCTCCCCGACACGCCGCGGGCCAGGGCGAAGACGCCGCCGGCGAGGATCGCGAGGTGGACCAGGGAGGCGAGGTTGGCCGCGGCGTACGGCCCCGCCCAGGTGACGAGGGGCGCGGCCACGAGGAGGTCCAGGTGGCCCTCCCACAGGCCCAGCAGGTCGACGGTCGCGGGGAAGGTGAGTCCGGTGGCCCGGAAGGCCGGGCCCCCCTGCTCGAGGACGTTGCGGAGCCACCCGTACTGCCAGAGGTGCAGGGAGGCGTCCACGTGGAGGCCGTCGGGAGGACCGACCGTCGTGACCGACCACCACGGCAACAATGGCACGTAGAAGCCCAACACCAGGGCGGCCAGCAGCAGGGCGGGCAGGATGCGGCCGGTGGGACGGGAGGAGGGGGCCATGGGGCTCCCTTCCGTAACCCACGGCGTGGCAGGGCTCCGGGATTGCGGGCGGACGCCGGCCCCGGCTACGGTGCGGCCTCGCCCGGAGCCGACCTTGTCTCCTCCTCCCGTGAGCGACACACCCGCCCGCCGCCGGGCCGCCCTGCACGTGCGCGGCCTCGTCCAGGGCGTGGGCTTCCGCCCGTTCGTGCTCCGGACGGCGCACCGCCTCGGGATCGCCGGCCGCGTCTGGAACACCTCCGGCGGCGTGGAGATCGAGGCCGAGGGGCCACCCGGAGCGCTCGACGCCCTCGCGACGGCCCTCAGGAACGATCCGCCGCCGCTCGCGCACGTCGATCACGTCGAGATCGAGGCGAGGGAAACCACGGGCGAGGCGGACTTCCGGATCGTGGAGAGCGAGCGCCGAGCCGGCGACGCCGCGCTCGTGAGCCCGGACGTGGCCACCTGCCCGGCGTGCCTGCGGGAGATGCGCGATCCCGCCGACCGCCGCTTCCGGTATCCCTTCGTGAACTGCACCGATTGCGGACCCCGGTTCACCATCGTGGAGCGCGTTCCCTACGATCGCCCGTTCACCACCATGCGTACGTTCCGGCTCTGCCCGGCGTGCGGCCGGGAGTACGCGGATCCCTTCGATCGCCGCTTCCACGCGGAACCCAACGCCTGCCCGGTGTGCGGCCCCAGCCTCTCGCTCGTCCGGCCCGACGGCCGGAGGATCGAGGTCCCGGATGCGCTCGCCGAGGCCCAGGCCCGTCTCCGTCGCGGGGAGATCCTCGCGATCAAGGGACTGGGGGGCTACCACCTGGCCTGCCGCGCCGACGACGAGGCCGCCGTGCAGCGCCTCCGGGCACGCAAGGGCCGTCCGCGGCGCCCGCTCGCGGTGCTCTGCCGCGACCTCGACACGGTCCGGGCGGTCTGCCGGGTCTCCCCCGCTGAGGCCGAGGCGCTCTCGAGCCCCCGCCGGCCCATCCTGCTCCTGGCCCTCTGCGAGGGCGTCCGCCTGGCCCCGTCGCTGGCGCCCGGCCGCTCGGACCTGGGGGTGATGCTTCCTTACACGCCGCTCCACCACCTGCTGGCCGCCCCGGACGACCTGGCCATCCTGGTCATGACGAGCGGCAATCGCTCCGGCGGCCCCATGGTCGCGGACGACGCCGAGGCCCTGTCCCGGCTCGGGTCCATCGCCGACGCCTTCCTGATGCACGACCGCCGCATCGCCAACCGCTGCGACGACTCCGTGGGTTTCGTGCTTTCGGGCGCCACGGGTGGCGACCGGTTCGTGCTCGTCCGCCGGTCGCGGGGGTTCGTGCCCCTCCCGGTGGACCTGTCCACCGAGGTTCCTCCCGTGCTCGCGGTCGGGGCCATGCTCGCCACCACCTTCGCCCTCGCGGCCGGTCGCCGGGCCTTCCTCTCCCAGCACGTCGGGGACACCGACGACGCCGACACGCTCGCCTTCCTGGCCGAGGCCGTGGCGGGCCTCGAGCGGTGGCTCGGCTTCGAGCCGGAGCAGGTTGCCTGCGATCTCCATCCCGACCTGCCCACCACCCGCTTCGCGGAGGGCCTGGGCCTGCCCGTGGTCCGGGTGCAGCACCACCACGCGCACATGGCCGCGGCGATGGCCGCGGGAGGCTTGAACGGACCCGTCCAGGCCTGGGCCTGCGACGGGACGGGCCACGGCCCGGATCGCACCACCTGGGGTTGCGAGCTCCTGGTGGGCACGGCCGGGCTGGCCCGGCGTACGGCCCACCTCGCGCCTCTGCCCCTGCCCGGGGGCGAGGCCGCCGTGCGCCGCCCCCTGCGCACCGCCGTCGGGTGGCTCCACGCCGTCGCGCCGGAGACCGCGGGCCTGTCGTTGGACCTGTGGACGCGGGCCGGTCCCGGGGAGGTGGCGTGGGTGCGGCGCATGGTGGACCGTGGCGTCCGGGCGCCGCGCGCCTCCAGCACGGGACGCCTGTTCGACGCCGTGGCCGCGATCCTCGGCGTGTGCGACGACGCCACGTACGAGGGCCAGGCCGCCATCGAACTGGAGCACCTGGCCCGATCCGCGGAGGGGGCCGACGGTCCGCGCCTCGCCCTCGCCCTCGCCGGCACGGGCGATCCGATCGTGCTCGATCCCACCCCCCTCCTCGTGGATCTGGCCGCATACCGGGCGGCCGGCCAACCTGCGGCGCTGCTGGCGGCCCGCTTCCACGCGGCACTCGCCGCGGCGTTCGTAGAGGCCTCGCGCCGCGTGGCGGCGGCGGGGGGGCCGCGCCGGGTGCTGCTGTGCGGCGGCAGCTTCCAGAACCGGATACTGCTCCGGGCCTGTGCCCGGGGGCTCGAGGCCGCCGGGCTCGAGCCCGTGCTGCCCGGTCTGATTCCGGTCGGCGACGGCGGCCTCGCCCTCGGACAGGTGCTCGTGGCTGCCGCCATGGCCGCCGGAGAACCCGGTCGCGTGGAGTACTGACCATGTGCCTCGCCATCCCCGGTAGAGTCGTCTCGATCGAGGGCCGCACCGCCCGTGTGGAGTTCGGCGGCGTCGCGCGCGATCTGGCCATCGATCTCCTGCCCGACCTGGCCGCCGGGGAGTGGATCCTCGCCCACGCGGGGTTCGTGATCCAGCGCATGGATGCCGAGGAGGCCGCCGAGACCCTGCGCCTCGTGGCCGAGATCGAGGGCCTGGGCGGCCCCCTGGCCCCCGAATGACGCCCCACGCCGAGGCGGAGGCGGCGTACGCGCGCATCGCCGCACTCGTCCGCGGCCCGACCGCGTTCATGGAGGTCTGCGGCACGCACACCATGGCCATCGGGCGGGCGGGTCTGCGCAGCCGCCTGCCGGGCGATCTGCGTCTCGTGTCGGGTCCCGGCTGTCCGGTCTGCGTGACGCCGGCGGCCGACATCGAGCGCGCAGCCCGGATGGCGCTCGAGCCCGGGGTCACGGTGGCCACCTTCGGCGATCTCCTCCGCGTGCCCGGCGCCCGGACCACGCTCCAGGAGGCGCGTGCCCGCGGCGGCGCGGTCAAGGTCGTGTACGCCGCCACCGAGGCGCTCGACCTCGCCGAGATCGAGCGGAGCCGCACCGTCGTGTTCGTCGGGGTGGGGTTCGAGACCACGATCCCCACGGTGGCGGCCACCGTGCTACGCGCGGTGGCCCGGGGGGTGCACAACTTCTGCGTCCTGCCCGCCTTCAAGCTCGTACCTCCGGCCATGCACGCGCTGGCCTCCGATCCGGGCATCCGGATCGACGGCTTCCTCTGCCCCGGCCACGTGTCCTCCATCCTGGGCACCGCGCCCTACGAGCCGGTGGCTCGCGATCATGGGATTCCCTGCGTGGTGGCGGGCTTCGAGCCGCTGCAGATCCTCGCGGCCGTGGAGGCGCTGCTCCAGCAGCGTGCCGACGGGCGTAGCGTGGTGGAGAACCGCTATCCCCAGGCCGTCCCGACCGAGGGCAACCCGGCGGCGCGTGAGATCCTCGATCGCGTGTTCACGCCCTGCGACGCGCACTGGCGCGGCATCGGCCCGCTCCCGGCGAGCGGCCTGGCCTTCCGGCCCGAGTTCGCCGCCTTCGACGCTACAGATCGCGTTCCGGTGCCGGTCCCCGAGGCCGAGGACCTGCCGTCCGGCTGTGCCTGCGGCGAGGTGATGAAGGGCCGGATCCATCCGCCGGAGTGCCCCCTGTTCGGCGTGGCCTGCACCCCCGGGCGCCCGGTGGGCCCCTGCATGGTCTCCTCGGAAGGCGCCTGCGCGGCCTGGTTCAAGTACGGAGGAGGGGCGTGAGCGACCGCATCCTGCTCGACCACGGTGAGGGCGGCGCCGCCACCGCCCGCCTGCTCCGCGACGTCTTCCTCCGCCACCTGGGCAGTCCCGGTCCGCTGGAGGACGCCGCCTGCGTGCCCGGAGCGGACCGGATCGCCATCACCACCGACACCTTCGTGGTGCGCCCCCTGGTCTTCCCCGGTGGCGACATCGGGAAGCTCGCGGTGTGCGGCACCGTGAACGACCTGGCGGTGATGGGCGCCGTGCCCCGGTGGCTCACGGCCGCCTTCGTGCTCGAGGAGGGCCTGCCCCTCGAGGTGCTCGACCGGGTGGTGGCCTCCATGGCCGCCACGGCCCGGGAGGCCGGAGTCACGGTGGTGGGCGGTGACACCAAGGTGGTCGGGCGGGGCGAGGCCGACGGCCTCTTCGTGAACACGAGCGGCGTGGGGACGCTCCCCCCGGGGCGAAGGCTCTCGGTCGCGGCCTGCCGTCCGGGGGATCGGGTGCTCGTGAGCGGGCCCGTGGGCGACCACGGCACGGCGGTGCTGGTCGCCCGCGAGGGATTCGGACTGGAGGCCGATCTGGCCAGCGACTGCCAGCCCCTCGCCGATCTCGCGGCGGCCCTGCTCGACGCTGCGCCGGGCATCCGGGCCATGCGCGATCCCACGCGAGGAGGCCTGGCCACCGTGCTCGTCGAGATGGCCGAGGCGTCGGGCGTGCGAATCCGCCTCGAGGAGGCCGCGATCCCGGTGCGCCGATCGGTGCGCACGGCCTGCGACCTGCTCGGCCTCGATCCCCTCTACGTGGCCTGCGAGGGGCGACTCGTGGCCGTCTGCCCCGCGCACCAGGCGGAGGCCGCCCTGGCCACCGCGCGCGCCCATCCCCGCGGTCGGGACGCCGCCCTGGTCGGATGGGTGGGGGAGGGGAGCCCGGGCCTGCTCCTCGAGACCCTCCACGGTGGGCATCGCCCACTGGTCGCGCTGGAGGGAGCCCAGCTCCCCCGGATCTGCTAGGAGGTCCCGTGCACGAGGCATCCATCGCCCAGTCCCTCCTCGACCAGGTCGAAGCGGTCATGGCGGGACCGGCGTTCGAGGGTGTCACGGGGCGGCTCGTGCGCGTACACGTCCGGGTGGGGCGCATGACCGCCGTGGTGCCCGACGTGCTCCGCTTCATGTGGGCCGCCATGGTCGACGCCACCCCCCTCGAGGGCGTGGCGCTCGAGATCGAGGAGGTCCCGATCCGGGCGCGCTGCCGGGGTTGCGACACCGTCCGCGAGTACGTGGACATCGGCTTCGTGTGCAGCACCTGCGGATCGTCCGACGTGGAGGTCACGTCGGGCCGGGAGCTGCACCTGGTCTCCCTGGAGGTGGAGTCATGACGGACGGAACGCGGCGGATTCCGGTGGTCACGCGCATCCTGCACGCCAACGACCGGGTCGCAGAGGAGAACCGGCGCCGGTTCGCCCAGGCGGGGGTGTGCGTGGTGAACCTCGTGTCCAGCCCCGGAGCGGGGAAGACCACCCTCCTCGAGCACACCCTCCCGGCCCTGGCGCCCGAGGTGCGGGCCGGGGTCGTCGTGGGGGACATCGCGACCACCCGCGACGCCGAGCGGCTCGCCGTCCACGACGTTCCGGTGGTGCAGATCACGACCGAGTCGTTCGGCGGCTCCTGCCACCTCGAGGCCAGCACCCTCCGGCAGGCCCTCGATGCCTTCGATCTCGACGCGTTGGACCTCCTCTTCGTCGAGAACGTGGGCAACCTCGTGTGCCCCGCCGAGTTCGACCTCGGGGAGCACGCCAAGGTGGCGCTCCTGTCGGTCACCGAGGGCGAGGACAAGCCGCTCAAGTACCCCCTCGCGTTCCAGGTGGCCGACCTCGCCGTGGTGACGAAGGTGGATCTCATCCCGCACCTCCGCTACGACCTCGAGCAGATGCGCGAATTCATGGAGCGGGTGAACCCCAGGCTCCCCAGGGTGGAGGTGTCCACCTACACGGGGGAGGGCATGGAGGCCTGGCTCGCCTGGCTGAAGGGCCGGCTGGCCCGGGCCAGGGAGCAGGCCTCGTCGCCCGGATCGCCCCGATCGTGACCGGAGACGCGTTCCGACGTTGACCACCGGCGGCACGGGCCGGTATGTTCACCACGTGGGCCGCCTCCCAGGCCCCGATCTCGTTGGAGGGACCATGTCCGAACCTTTCCCTCGGCTGCTGTGGCTCTCCCTGCTCGCGGGCTGCGCCCCGAGCGCCGATCCCGACGCCGTGATGGCCTCCGCCCTCCGGTTCGGCCCCGATCGCGCAGGGGAGCCCACGATCGGCCACCCTCCGGTCCGCGAGTACGACATCGACGGCGACGTCATCCTGCCCGTGTTCGAGCCCGATGCCGGTTGGGGCGGGATCCACCCCGTTCGGGCCGTCCTGCCGGCGCGAGCGACCGAGCCGTTCCGGGTGCGCGACGAGTCCTCCGGCCTCACGGTCTCGGCCCGCCTGGCCGACGCGCTCGACACGCCGGGCGTGCCCTCGGGCGGCCACGTCGTCTACCCGGACGTGCTCCCGGACGGGGCCGATGCCATCCTCGGCGTCAACCCCGGCGGCCTCGAGGACTGGATCCTCTTCGAGGAGGCTCCCGAGACCTCCGAGCTGGCCTATGCGCTCACGCTCGGCGATGGCGTGGCGGGCCTCCGCCTCGTAGCCAACACCCTCGAGTTCCTCGACGAGGGCGGGGCACCGCGCCTGAGGGTTCCACCGCCCTTCCTCGTTGACGCCGCCGGCGCCCGCCACCGGGCACTCCTCGCGATCGAGGGCTGCGCCGTCCAGACCCGGCCGGTGGCGCCCTGGGGCCGGCCGGTGCTCCCACCGGGGGCCGCCACGTGCACGCTCCAGGTGGCGTGGGACGGCAACGCCGTCACCTGGCCGGCGATCCTGGATCCCGGCTGGAAGTCCACGGGCACGATGATCTCCCCACGGTCCGACCACGCCCTGACCCTCCTCAACGACGACCGGGTGCTGGTGACGGGCGGCGTGGACGAGGTCGATGACGACCTCCCCACCGCCGAGCTCTACGACTGGGAGACCGGCACCTGGGCTGCCACCGGGGACATGGACGTCAACCGGTTCGGGCACACCTCCACGCTGATGGGCGACTGGGGCGTACTCATCGCGGGCGGCTTCGCCGATGCGAACCCCGACATCACCATCCACGGCGAGATCTACAGTCCGGCCGAGGGCTCGTTCGAGCGGGGCGCCTCCATGGCGTACCTGCGCACCCACCACACGGCCACCCTGCTCGAAGACGGCCGCGTGCTCCTCGCCGGAGGAGACGCGGTCACGGTCTGGCCCGACTTCGAGCCCACCACGAGCGTGGAGATCTACGATCCCGTCAAGGGCGAGTTCCGCGGCACGGGCAGCCTCACGACCCCGCGCTCGGGACACGACGCGGGCATCCTGCTCGACGGCCGTGTGCTCGTCGCGGGCGGCGAAGCCACCGGTACGTACACCGAGATCTACAATCCCTCCCTCGGGAACTGGCGCTCCGCCGGCAACATGGCCACGCCTCGGTCCCACCCCACGGTGACCGTGCTCACCGACAGCGACGTCATCGTCGCGGGCGGCGATCCCGTAGGGGCGAGCGCCGACCGCTACGATCCCGATTCGGCCACGTGGATCCCCGTCGGGGCGATTCCGGCCTTCGAGGAGTGCAAGTCCGCCGGGCTGACCGGCCACACCGCCACCCTGCTCGCCGACGGCCGCGTGATCGTGGCCGGCGGGCACTGCGGAGGCGATCCCCTCGTGGCCAACGCCCTCTACGACCCGGCCACCGATGCCTTCACTCCGGTGTACAACATCGATCACTTCCGGTACGACCACGCCGCCGTGCTCCTCACCGACGGCCGGGTGCTGGTGTCCGGCGGCGTCTCCCTGAGGCCCATCGGCAACCCTCCGCCCGAGGAGGTCACCGATACCTGCGAAGTGCTCACGCCCTGCCTCGACGACGCGGCCGACGACGACAGCGACGGCGTCGAGTGTGCGAACGACTGCGACGACGCCGACGGCACCCGGTACCCGGGTGCCGAGGAGCTTTGCGACGGCCTCGACAACGACTGCGACGGGGACGTGCCGGCCGACGAGGTGGACGTGGACGCCGACGGCTGGCTGCTCTGCAACGACTGCGACGACCGCAACGCCACCTACCACCCGGAAGCCACCGAGCTGTGCGACGGGTTCGACCAGGACTGCGACGGTGTGATCCCCGACGACGAGATCGACGCGGACGGCGACTGGTGGAAGCCCTGCCAGGGCGACTGCGACGACACCAATCCCAACATCAAGCCCGCCCAGGCCGAGGTCTGGGGCAACGGGGTGGACGACAACTGCGACGGATACACGGATCCCCTCGTCGAGGAGGAGCCTGACGACGAGGGGTGCAACTGCGCGCAGCACCCCCGGTCCGCCACCTGGCCCTGGACGTTGCTCGGCGCGCTCGGTCTCGCCCTCGTGCGGCGGCAGCCGCGGGCCAGGCGACCCGGGACGCCCGAGGGCAGCGTAGGATGACCGCGCCGATGCCGCCCGGCCGGGCCACCCTCCGAGGCGTCCTCATCGGGGGTGCCTTCCTCCTGGCCGTGGCGGCGTTGGCCGGCCCCTCCTCCGGATTTGTCCGGGGCGACGTCGCCACCGTCCTGGGGCTCGGGGCCGTCGGGCTGTTCCTCGGGGCGCTCCTGTCTCTCCGGCCCCGCCCCCGCGACGCCGAACCGGACGGGGAGCGTCTGCCCTCCCAGCCGGTACCGCTACCCCACTGGTCGCCGGCGCCGGGCGTCGTGCCCGACGTCGTCCTCCGCCCGGGCGGCCCCGAGCCCACGCTGGAGCCCGAGGCGGTGAGGGCCCCGGTCGACACACCCCCGCCGGATCCGGAGGATCCTACGGTGGACGTGTTCCCCGCTCCGCCCGAGGCGCCGGATCGGGACGGCGTGTAGGCCTCACGCCCTCCACATCCCGTGGAGGTTGCACCAGGCCCGGACCGCCACGCGCCGGCCGTCGATCGGGAAGAATGCCTCAGGGGCGTCACCGGGCACGAGGTCCCGGTGCAGCACGAGGCCGTCCACGTCCACCTCGATCCAGCCGATCCAGTGGGCCTCGGTCATGGGGTGGGCGACGGAGCCCACCCGGATCTTGAGGCCACCCGCCGTCCGCTCGACCACGGGCACGTGCTTCTCGCGCGCGGCGTCGACGGTGTTCTCCTCGAGGCGGACCATGGGTCGGTCGCAGCACGTGAGGGTTCCCCCGCCCACGTGCCGTACCTCCACGACGTTGCCGCACTCGGAGCAGCGGTAGATCCAGCCCTTGTCCATGACGTGTCCTCCGATGGGATCAGGCGACAGGCTCGAACATCTCCTTGCCGGCCCCGCACACCGGGCAGATCCAATCGTCGGGGAGGTCCTCGAACGAGGTCCCGGGGGCGATTCCGGAGTCCGGGTCGCCCACGGCCGGATCGTACACGTAGCCGCAGGGGGTGCACTCGTAGCTCTTCATGGGTGCTCCGTCAGGGTGAGGGGAGGTCGGCGTGGCGGCGGGCGATGGTGTCGGCGAGGGCGTCGAGGCGAGCGTAGTCGTCCGCCCTGGGAAGGCCCAGGGCCAGCACGGGTTCGAGAACCTCCGCCTTGAGGCCGGCGACGAGTCCCGCGAGCTGCTCCACCGCCCGGCCCCCCCAGCCGTAGGAGCCGATGACGGTGAGGTGGCGGATCCGGGGCTTGAGCACCCCGAGCACGGCCGCGGCATGGAGCGCGGTAGGATGCGCGCCCCCGAGGACCGTGGGGGTGCCGACCACGATCGTGGCGGCGTCCACGCAGGCCGAGGCCACGCGGCCGAGGTCGGCGGCCCCCAGGTTGAAGGACTCGACCTCCACCTCGAGCGCGACGAGGCGATCCGCGAGGTGTTCGGCCATGAGCCGCGTGGAGTCGTGCATGGAGACCCAGGCGACGACGGCCTTGTTGCGCGGCTCGCCGTCCACCCAGGCCCGGTAGGCGTCGAGGATCTCCTGGGGACGATCCCAGACGGGTCCGTGGCTGGGGGCGATGAGCCGACAGGGCAGCGCCGTCACGCGGGCGAGGTGCTTCCGGATCTGCGCCGTGAAGGGCATCATGATCGTGGCGAAGTACCGACGTGCGGCGTCCGTCGTGAGGTCGGCACGGGAGGCCCACGGCTGGTCGGTGGCCAGGTGGGAGCCGAAGAGGTCGCAGGGGAGGAGGGCCCCGAGCTCCCGCACGTAGGTGAGCATCGTCTCGGGCCAGTGGACCCAGGGAGCGTGGAGGAACTCGATCGTCCGGTCGCCGAGCGAGAGCGTCTCGCCATCTTCGACCGTGCGGATGCGATCCTCGGGGAGATCGAGGTGGATCCGCAGCAGGTCCCGGCCCTTGGGGGTGGCCAGCAGGCGGGCGCGCGGGAAACGGGCCAGCACCTGGGGAAGGGTGCCGCTGTGGTCCTGCTCCGCGTGGTTGGACACCACGAAGTCGGGCTCGGCCCCGATGGAGGCGAGCCGTTCGAAGAGCACCGGACCGAACTGGGGCTCGACGGCGTCCACGAGGACGCTGCCCTCGCTGCCCCGTACGAACCAGGCGTTGTAGGAGGTACCGTGGGGAAGGGGGATGAGGTTGTCGAAGAGACGGCGGTCCGGGTCCTGGGCCCCGACCCAGAAGAGGCCGTCGGCGATGGCGCGAGCGTGCATGGGACAATCTCCGGGTGGGGCGGCCGTAACCGGGACGCCGGGAGGGTTCCACGTCGTCGGTGACCCGGATCATCGCGCCTTTGGGCCTCCCGGGCCGGTCATCGCGGGCGGAATCGAGTTACGTCGGCGCTGGACCTCGAGCCCCCGGAGGCGACGGTGAAGGTCGGCACGGCCCTCTCGACCGAGCCGGTCACGGCCCGGGCGGTGCAGGAGGCCGCGCGCACCGCCCTCGAGGCCACGGGGGCCGAGCGGGCCGACGCCGCGCTCTGCTGGCTCACCTCCCACCATGCGCCCCAGGTCGAGGACGTCGCCGACCACCTGGGGGAGGTGCTCGACGTCCCCTGCCTCGCGGGCTGCATCGCGTCGGGCGTGATCGTGGGCGATCGGCAGGTTCTGGACGGCCCCGGCGTCGGGGTCATGGTGTTCGCCGATCCGGATCCCGATCGGTTCCGCTCGGTCCTCGCCCGGAACCTGGAGCAGCACCCCGACGACGTGGCCGCCGCCCTGGTGGAACGCACCGGCCGCGACGACATGCTCTACACCATGCTGTCCACGTCCTCGTTCCAGCCCCGCCCCTTCCTCCACGCCCTGGAGGGCGTGGGTTCCCGGGCCACGGTCACGGGCGGCGGGGCGGTGAACCTGCAGGGGAGCGACTTCGTGTTCACGGAGGCCGGTGTCGAGGGCGACGGGGCGGCCGGGCTCGTGATCCGCACCTGCGGGCCCCTCGTGGGCGTGGCCCAGTCCTGCCGGCCCGTGACCCCCCCGTTCCTGGTCACGGCCTGCCAGGGGCGGGTCCTTGCCGAGCTCGATCGCCGGCCCGCGGAGGAGGTGCTCGTCGAGGTCATGCGCGGGCGGGGATTCCAGGACACCGACCTGGGGAGACGCGTGATGGTCGGCCTCGGGCAGCGCACGTCGCGCGCCGGATTCGCGCGCGGCGAGTTCGTGGTGCGCCCGCTCCTCGGGGTGGAGAGCCGCCTGAAGGCCCTCTTCGTGGGCGAGGAGCTCGAGGAGGGCACGACCCTGGCCTTTGTGCTCCGGGACCGTGACGCCGCCCGGGTGGAGCTCAACGCCTGCCTCCTCGAGATGCGCGAGGCCATCGCAGGACGGCCCCGGCCGTCCTTCGGTCTGGTGGCCGACTGTGGCGGCCGGAACGCAGAGTTTCACGGTGTGCCCGAGTTCGACGCCGCCATCACCTCCGCCTACCTCGACGGGGTGCCGATCGGCGGCTTCGCGAGCGGGTTCGAGATCGCCCCGACCGGTCGCTCCAGCCAGGTCCACCTGTTCAGCCAGGTCCTCGGCGTGGGCTGGTAGCCCCCCCTGGCCCGCGGACTGGCGCCGCTAGGGCAGATCGGCGAGCTCCATGACGAAGATGCGCTTGAAGTCTCGCTTCGCGTCCCCCGTCACGCCCTGGGCCGCCACCGCGAGGTATACACGGCCATCGGTGCCGCGTGCGACGTCGAGGTCTCCGTTGCCCACGGTGCCCGTCGCGACGACGCGGGTGGCTGTGGGTCGTGCCACCGGGACGGCGTAGACCGGATCGAAGTGGGCGTCCTCGTCGTGCACGAACACGAGGTGCCGGCCGTCCGGCGTCCAGGACGGTCCCCTCCCGTTCATGACCACGTCCCGGGCCAGCAGCGCCGGCTGGCCATCGATCGGCAGCACCCAGAGGTCGAAACGGTCGGCCCGCTCGTGGTTGGAGTAGAAGGCCACCGAGCGCCCGTCGGGCGAGAACGTGGGCCTCGTCTGGGTCCGCTCCCAGCGGGTGAGCTGCCTCGGCCGGGGATCGGCGACATCGTCGATGAGGTAGAGATTGTCGCCGGTGGCGTCGTGCCCGACGTAGGCGACGGAGCGTCCATCGGGCGACCAGACGGCGAACACCTCGGCGGTGGTGGGCCCGCTCGTGACGCGGCGGGGTGGCGCATCGAGGGCGTCCACGTCGAGCGCGTAGAGGTCGCCCTGCCCCGTGCGGGCGCTCGTGAACACGATCGTGCTCCCGGTGGGGCTCCAGGCCGGACCGCCGTCGGTTCCGGCAGACGCGGACAGGGTGCCGCCGGTGTCGAGGTAGAGGTCGTAGTCGCGCTGTGCGCCGGACGCCGAGTAGACGAACCGTCCGAGGTGGGGTGGCGACCAGGCGAGCTCCTGGGCCACGGACTCGGCGTGGCCCGCTCCCTGGAACCCGGCGGTGAGGGAGGAGGCGCCCCGGGCCCGGGGTCGGACGGGAACGGGCGCGCCCTGGCCCGGGGTGAGCACGTACAGCTCCACCACCTTCCGATCGTGGTAGTTGACCTCGTAGGCGAGGCGCGCGCCGTCCGGCGCCCAGCGCGGGCTCTGGCAGTTGCCCTCGTAGGGCGGCGTGACGGGCGCGGCGCGGGGCGCGGCCGTCCCGGGCACGGCGAGGAGCACGGCGACGAGGAGCAGGAGCGAGGGCATGGCGGGACGGTGCCTCAGAGCGCGAAGGAGAGGTTGGCCAGGACACGCACGCCGGTGGCCGTGAAGGTCCCCCCATCGATGCGGATCGGGCCTCCGGGAAGCGTCCCGTCGGACCACTCCCCCGCGATCTCCGCCGGAACCCGCCCGAACGCCTGGTCCACGGCCAGTCGGACTCCGATCCCCAGCGCGGTGATCCGGCCCCCCTCCCGCCAGTCGGCCGCCACCTCGAGGGTGGGGACGTGGATCGGCGCCACCGCGTAGAGGGTGGCGTCGGACGGGTGGTCGCCCGGCGCGGCACACTCGAGGGATCGGCCGTCCTCCCGGCAGTCGAAGGGCACGCCGGGGAGCCACCCGTAGCGGTACCCCACGGACGGCCGCACCGCGAGCGCCCCTCCGCCGAACCACTCGAACCCCAGCCGACCGCCGACCGCCCAGGCGTCGTGGCTGGAGGCCGTGCCCCAGGAGGCGACGTCGTAGGAGCGGAAGGCGTGGTCCACGGTCAGCCCCACCAGGGCACGCCGCACGGGCACGGTGAGGGCCGCCTGGGTCTCGATTCCGGGATGGAGGTTGTCGATCCGATCGCCGAACCATACCCCGAAGCCGGAGGACAGCTCGATCCGGACCACCTGGAGCGCCGCGAGCCCCCGGGTGCCGAGGGCCGACAGGGGCAGCTCGACGCGGTGGGCCCCACCGGGCGTCACCTCCACCTCGCGCCCGTTCACACGCCAGTTCCCTGCGGGCATCCAGAGCGTGAGCGGAAGGGTGGCCCCGGCCTTGAGCCGCAGCTCCATGCGGTTCACGTATCGCTTGAGGTCCGGGTCCATGATCAGCCTCGAAGGCTCCATGGCGAGTCGTGAACTCAAGCCGGGATGAGGTCCCGCGATCTCGAGCACGCCGAAGGTCGAGGTGCACCACTCCACGAACGCCCGGGCGGGCTCGGCCTCCTCCTCGGTCTCGGCGCGTTCGAGGGCGAGCCGGGCATGCTCCAGCGCCGCCTCGGGATCGTCCAGCTCCCAAGCCACCTGGGAGAGGGTCCAGTGGACGGCGAAAGAGCGGTACCCCTCGGGTGTCGCCGCTGCGCGCTCGAGCTCGGCGCGGGCGTCCCGGAGCCAGCCCTTCTTGACGAAGAGGCGAGCCTGGTCCACGGCGTGGTCCGGATCGGCCGCGAGGGCAGGATCCGCGGCCAGGAGCAGGGCGAGGAGGAGCACCTTCATGCGGTCACCACGGGACAGGCGATCGGGTGGCCTTCGCTCCCGGCGAGCACCGGCCGGACGGTGGCACACCGGGGGCCGCCCAGGGGACAGGGGCCGAAGTACGGACAGCCGAGGGCACCCCGGCCGGCGGGTGGGTCGGACCCCAGCTGCGCCGAGGGGGGTGCCATGCCGGCCGCGGCCAGGAGGCGCGAGGTGTACGGGTGGTGAGGCTCGACGCGGAGGTGGGACACCGGCATCTCCTCGATCACCCGGCCAGCGTACATCACCACGACGCGATCGCACGCCCAGGCCACGAGCGGCAGGTCGTGGGAGATGAGCAGGTAGCCCCGTTCGGGCGTACGGTTCGCGAGGAGGAGGTCGATCACCTCGGCCTTGAGGGCGGCGTCGAGTCCGGTGGTGGGCTCGTCGGCCACGGTCAGGTCCGGATCGGCCAGCAGCACGCGCGCGATGCCCACGCGGCGCTTCTCCCCCCCCGACAGCTCGTGGGGCAGGCCAACGAGCCGGTGGCCCAGCCCGACCCGCTCCGCCACCCGTTCGGCCAGGGCGTCGGGCGGCTCCGTGGGCCTGTGGAGGCGGGCCGACTCTCGGAGGTGGTCGCGTACGGTGAGCCCGGGGTTGAGCGAGGCGTCGGGGTCCTGGAGGAGGAGCTGGGACCGCCTGCGGAGGCGCCGCAGCGAACGGCCACCGAGGCGGTCGAGCCGTCGGCCGAGCAGGTGCACCTCGCCGGCGTCGAAGGGGAGGAGCCCCAAGGCCGCGCGGACCAGCGTGGTCTTGCCCGACCCGCTCTCCCCGATGAGGCCCACCACCTCTCCGGGCCTGACCTCGAGGGAGACCCGGTCCACGGCGGGGGGACCCCGGCGGCCTACGAGGCCGGGCACACCCGGGAGGCGCCAGGTCTTGTCGAGGTCGCGGACCCGGAGGAGGCTCATGCGAGCACCCCGCCGGCGATGCGGGCGGTAGCGGCGAGCAGGGCCCGGGCCTCGGGGGAACGGGCGTGGCGGAGCGACCCGGTCTCGAGCGACTCCACGACGCGGCCGCCGTGCAGCAGCACCACCCGGTCGGCCACCCGCGGGACGAGGCGCAGGTCGTGGGTGATGAGGAGAATGCCCACGCCCTGGCCAGCCGTGGCGCGGATCTCGGCGAGGATCTCCTCCTGGACGGTGGGATCGAGGCCGGTGGTGGGCTCGTCCGCGAGGAGGAACCGGCTCCCCCGGGCCAGGGCCATGGCGATGGACACGCGCTGGGCCATGCCACCCGACAGCTGGTGGGGATGGAGCGGCAGGATTCCGTCCGGCAGGCGGAAGCCGGCGCGGGCGAGCCAGTGGGCGGCGGGGGCCGCCGACTTTCCGAGGTGCCGGGACTCCTCCACCAGCCGGCCCACGGTCCAGAGCGGGTCCAGAGCGCTGCGGGCGTCCTGTGCGAGGTAGCCCACGAGGCGCCCGCGGATGGCCCGGAACCGCGGCTCCGCGGTGCGGCGGAAGCGAGCGCGCCGCCCGCCGGCCACGGCCTCGGCCACACCCTCCCACGGCTCGTGGACCTCTCCGGCCGCCTCCACCCTGAGGTGGGCGGCCACCACGCCCGGTCGGGGTCCGGGCAGGCCGACCGCCGCGCGGGCGGTGAGGGTCTTGCCGGATCCGGAGGCGCCGACGAGGGCCACCACCTCGCCCGATTCGAGCGTGAACCCCGCCCCCCGGACGAGGATCCGATCGCCCGCACGGATCTCCAGGCCCTCGAGGAGCAGGCGGTCAGGCACGGGTCCGCTCCGCGAGGGTCTCGCCCACGAGGCCGGCGGCCCACACCGTGATCCAGATAGCGACGGCCGGAGCCCACAGGCCCCAGGGATTGGCGGTGTGCTGGCCGAACTCGAACGCCAGCATGTTGCCCCAGGAGGGCTCGGGCTCCGACACGCCGAAGCCCCCGATGTAGGAGAGGGTGGTCTCGAGCACGAGGAGATCGCCGAACAGGTGCAGGGCCTGCCGGCCCACCATCCGGCGGCAGTTCACCCAGAGGAGATGGAAGAGCAGGATGCGTACGGGACCCAGGCCGTGGGCGCGGGCGGCCAGCACGAACTCGGCGCGGGTGAGCGCCTCGATGCGCTGGTGGACGACCTCAGCCACGGCGGGCGTCCAGGCCACCCCCGCGGCCATGCCCAGTACCCAGCCCTCGCTGCCGTAGATCGTGACCGCGAGCAGGATGAGGACGAACCTCGGGATCGAGGCCGTCACCGTGGCGAGGTACCGGACCGTGGAGGCCACGGCGCCTCCGGTGTACCCGGCCAGGGCTCCGGCCGTCACCCCGAGGACGGTGGCCAGCCCCACGGCGAGCAGGGCCGGCGCCACGAAGGCCCGAGGCGCGAGCGCCAGGCGCCAGGCCACGTCCCGGCCGAGGTGGTCGGTGCCCAGCCAGTGGGCGATCGAGGGCCCGACGCCGGCACGGTCGGGGTCCACGGCGGTCACGACGTCGTAGGGGGCCGCCAACCCGGCCAGGCCGGCGAGCGCCACGAGCCCCAGGACGATGGACCCGATGCGGACCGCGGGCCTCATGGCGGTGGCTCCCGGAGCCGTGGATCCACCCCCACC
Organism: Deltaproteobacteria bacterium; assembly: GCA_041309225.1. Lineage (GTDB taxonomy): Bacteria > Myxococcota_A > UBA796 > UBA796 > JAFGLY01 > JAFGLY01. Next base: position 17,074 of record JBFYZZ010000242.1, read on the forward strand.
CTGAGGAGGTCGCCCATGAGGCGGGTGGCGCACACCACTGCGGCCGCCACGATGGCGAGGCCCATGGCCAGCGGGTAGTCGCGGGCACCGCAGGCCTGCCAGAGCATGGAACCCGCGCCGTTGAGGAGGAGGACCTTCTCGACGACGACGAGACCGCCGACGAAGAAGGCGGTCCGGTTGGCCATGATGGTGGTGAGCGGCGGAAGCAGGTTGAGGAGCACATGCGGGGCGATCGGGGCGCCTCGGGCCAGGGCCGCGTCCACGAACGGCGCGTTGCGGATGCGGACGATCTCGTCCTCGAGGGCCGCGTGGACCTCGGCGAGCGAGCCCGAGCCGACGGCCAGCACCACGATGGCCAGGGCCGTGCGCAGGCCGCTCGCCGTGTCCGGGAGGGCGAACCAGGAGGGCCGGGCGACCAGGCCGCGCTCCACGAGCGTCCACGTGGTCTCGTTCAGCACGGTCACGGCCACGAACGCGAGCAGGAACACCGGACCGATGGACAACGCCTGCACGATCCGCCGTCGCCAGGAGCGCCGGCCGGCGGTGGCCCAGGCCAGCAGCACGCCGGTGACGAGGGCGAGCCCCACCGCCGGGACGGCGAGGCCCAGGGAGCGGGCGGCCGCGGGCCACACGAGGTCGGCCACCGGCGCGCCGGGGCGCCACGTGAGGGAGGTGCCGAGGTCGCCGGTGGCCGCCCGGGCGAGGTATCGGCCGTACCGGACGAGCACCGGCGCGTCGAGGCCCCACTCGGCCTCCAGCCCCGCCCGGACCTCCTCACCCCCAGGGACCAGGTCCACCGGATCGCCCGGTGCGAGGGAGAGGAGGAGCTGCGTCGCGAACACCGCCCCGGCGAGGGTCAGGAGGAAGGAGGTCAGGAGTCGGCCCAGGGTCAGAAGACCCCAGGCGCCGGCCGGGAAGGACGTCCGGGTGGACGCCCGAGCGGCTAATCCATCCGCCAGAGCTGGACCCAGGTGAAGAAGTAGAAGGGGTGGATCACGACGTTGCGCACGCGCGACGAGACCGCTGCGTAGGAGTCGAGGGTCCAGAGGAACACCATCGGGACGTCCTCGTGGACGAGGCGGTGGACCTCGCGCAGGGTGCTCTTCTTGACCTGGGGGTCGGTGGCCCGGCGGGCCTTGTCCAGGAGCACGTCCACTGTGGGATTCGCGTAGCCCGTGAAGTTGCGGCCCCCCGTGGAGTGGAACTGATCGTAGATGTCCTCGTTCCGGTCGAAGGTCCACTGGGACAGGACCAGGTCGTAGTCGCGCTCCTTCCAGACACGGGCCTTCCAGGCGGCGTCGTCGAGGAACTGGGTGTCCACGCCGATGCCCGCGGCCTGGAGCTGGCTCTGGAGGTTGATGACGACCTCCTGGGAGGACTCCAGGGACCGGTGGCTCACCAGCCGGATGCGGAGAGGTTGGCCCTCGCGGGTCCAAGCCCGACCCTCCTTGGCGAATCCGGCGGACGTGAGCAGGGCGTCGGCCTGGGAGGGCTGGGAGGTGTACCGGGGGACCTGGTGGTTGTAGTAGGGGCTGGAGGGCACGTACGGGCCGCTCACGACGTCGCCCGTGCCGATCGGGGCGAGGAGCGCGTCGATGTCCACCAGCATGGCGACGGCCTGCCGCACCGGAAGGTCGGCCCAGGGCTCGCGCGCCAGGTTGAAGCCGAGGTACCACCAGGAGTTGGTCTGGTAGGGGTAGAGTTCGACCTTGCGGTTGTTCTGCAGGACGGCGAGATCCCGGGGCAGGACGCGCACGAGCGCCTCCAGGCTCTCGTAGAGGAGGAGCTTGGCCTGGTAGTTCTTGTCGCTCACCTCCCGCATCACGATCTCCCCGAGGCGGGAGGCGCCGCGCCAGCCCTGCGCGGCCTTGAGCGTGATGGAGTTGTCGTCGTTGAAGGAGGCGACCCGGTAGGGACCCGTGCCCACGGGGTGGGCCCGGAACGGATCGGTGCGCCGGAATACCGTGCCCTGGAAGAGGTGGGCCGGGAGGATCTTGAAGGTGAGCTTGTCCTCGGGTCGCCCCTCGGGCTGCTCGAAGACCAGTCGAACGGTGTGCGCGTCCACGGCGGCGGCGTCGGTGATCCAGGCCACCCGCCCGCGCTCGGTGGAGAGCGAGGTCGGGTCCTTCATGGCCCGGACGGTGAACACCACGTCGTCGGCCGTCAAGGGGCGGCCGTCGTGCCAGGTGGCGTCCGTCCTCAGGTGGAGGGTCATCGCCCTCCGGTCGTCCGCGATCTCGGCCGAGACAGCGAGCGCCGGCACGCTCGCGAGCTGGGTGTCGTCGGTGTAGAGGGAGTCGAACACGAGCTCCGCGACGCGGGCCTCGGGCATGGTGGTGGTATAGGCGGGATGCACGATGCCCGGCGCCTGGTCCTCCGCGTACCGGAACGGCGCACCCGAGGCGGACAGCGCGGCCGCGAGGAGGACGGCCGGCAGGACCCGGAAGGCCCGGCTGCGTGGGCACAGGTGGGAAGGCATCGAGATCCTCCTATTGCTCCTTGCTGTCCCCGTACCGGTCGATCCCCTGGAGCACGGCCAGGTCGTTGACGGCTTCGTCGAGGCCGCCCATCTCGGGCAGGAGCGGGCCGAGGACCTGGAGCGCATCCAGGGCCTCGCGCGTGTGCCCGGTGCGCAGCTGGGCCTCGGCCAGGACGGCGTACAGGCCGGGATGGTTGACGGGCCCGATCTCCCGGGGCGAGGCGAGGTCCTGGGCGAGCAGGGCCAGCGTCCGGGCGCGCCGTGGCTGATCGTGTCGCAGGGCGGTGCGGGCCTCGGCCAGCAGCACGCGGCTGCGGAAGACGGCTGCCAGCGCGAGATCGTCGAGGAGGGCGCGGCCGTCGTCGGGCACCGTTCCGTGCAGGGCTGCGGTCCAGGGATCGAGGCGGGCGTCCAGCGCCCGCACCGCGAGCCGGGCCTGGTCGGCGTCGTCGGTCGGGGGGAGGGCGGCCCCGAGACCGAGGTCCTCGAGGAGCGCCGCGGACGCCCGCGGCAGGTCCCCCTCGGGGACACAGGGATCCCGGACCTCGCAGGGGCCGAAGAGCACGGCCGCAAGCGGATCGGCTCCCGGAACCGGCTCGGCCAGCGCGCCGGCCAGGGAGTCGCGACCGAGATCGGCGAGCGCCTGCCGGCGCAGCACCGCCGCCCGGGAACGGAGCGCCTGCGGATCCCCGAAGGACCGCACGATTCGACCGCCGGCGTCGCGGTCCTCGACGAGCGGCCCCTCGGCACCCCCGAGGGGATCCAGGGTTCCCAGGCGACGGGCTTCGAGGTGGCCGAGGTACCGGGCCACCAGGCCCGTGGCCTCGGCCGGGGGTGCACCGCCGGCGGCCAGCACCGCCATCGTGCGCGAGGCTGTGGCCACGGCCCGATCGGCGGCGCCGGTCCCGAGGTCGAACCAGGCGCGGGCAGCGGCGGTATCTCCCCGTTCGAGGGCGGCGATGCCGGCGACGTAGGGCAGGCCGCTTCCCGGCGGCACGCCCGGGCGCTCGCGCCAGCTGTCGAAGAGGAGGCGCCACGCGACGTCGCCCACCCGGGCCAGATCCTCGTCGAGCAGGGCGGCCTCGAGCCGGGCGCGTCCCCGGGATGCTCGGACCGTCGGAGCGTCGCCGGTGAAGTGCGCCGCGGACGCCTCGAACGCCGAGCGGTGGAAGGCTACCCAGCCCTCGCGGGAGGACACCTCCAGGAGCGCCCCGAACGTCGCCGGGTCGCGCGTGACCCCGGCGAGCCAACCGGCCTCGAGCGCGGAGGGCGGAGTCACCGGGCTCCCGTTCGGGGAAGGCTGGCAGGCGACGGCCAGGAGAGCGGCGAGGGTGAGCGTCTTCACGGACCGATCACTCCCCCTCGTAGGCGGCGCCGCTGTTCTGGGCCCGATCGGGGTAGAGGGCTGGATCCAGGTTCTCCTGGCCGGCCTCTACGCGGATGGTGTCCTCGGTGAGCGTGAGGGGATCGAGCACCAGTTCGCCGCGCGAGAAGTAGAACGAGGCCGTAGCGTCGTGGAAGCCTGTCTTGATGGCCGTGATCGTGTAGTTCGAACGTCGCTTCAAACCGGTACGCTGCCCGTCGGCGTCTCGCAGGTAGTCGATCGCGTACCGGCCGAGTTCGTCGGTGACCAGCTCGACCCCTCCGGGCTGGAGCCCCACGACGACGCGACCGAGGGGTTCGCCGTTGCGGTCGACCACCGTGCCCGAGATGAGGTGATGCCGGACGCAGCCCGCGAGCAGCAGGGGGAGGAGGGGGAGGTACGGGCGCATGGCCGATCCTCCGCGGCTACTTCAGCCGTTTGCGGGTGGTTTCGAGCCTGGCGATCTCGCGGTCGGCCCGGGCGACCAGGTCCGCCCGGGAGGTGGAGGCGACGTACTCCCGGTACTTCTGCCAGCCCCGGACGGCCGCGTCGAGGAGGTTGAGGTCGTCTTCGCTCCGGTAGAAGAGCCCCTGCGCGGCCGACGCCTGGACCTCGTAGATCTCGGTCTTCTTGGCGATCACGAGGTCGGGGGGGAGGCGGGCCCAATGCCGCTCCGCCAGGACGGCCTCGTCGAGGGCTTTCCGGTATTCGCCGCGGTTGACGTGGTAGCGGGCGGACTCGACGAGTACGACGGGGTTGTAGGCGTTCTCGGGGCGGCGGGAGAGATCGTCGAGGTAGCGCTTCTGCTGGGCGATGTCGCCGCGGTTCTTCGCGTTCATCAGGAGGAGCATCCGGCTGCGGTCGTAGCCCCGGTCGTCGGCCTGGATCATCTCCATGACCATGATGTCGCTCGCCGTGAGGCGACCGCTGGTGGCGGCCGCGGCGTAGCGATCGAGGAGGGCGAGGGAGTCGGGCGGCTCGGGTGCGCCGAGGTCCGCGACGGCATCGCCCTCGGGAGCGACGAAGGGCGTCGCGGGCGCGGGCTGCGGCGAGGGACGTACAGGCGCCGGTACCGGCCGCCCGGCCTCGGGCGCCCGTGGAGGCGCCGCTCTCGCAACCGTGGCCCGCTCGGGCTCTGCGGCGGCCGGCTCCATGGGTGGGGCCTCGGCCGGCGGGGGGAGGACGGCTGGAGCCGGGGCCTCGGCGGTGATCGGCTGAGGCGGGGCGAGGAGCGTGAAGACGGCGTAGACGGCACCGGCCAGCACGAGGATGCCCACGATACCCACCAGCACGAGGAGGCCCGGGGCCCGTCGCGCCGGGGGCTCGGTGAGGTCGAGGGGCGTCTCGGCGGCCATGGGCTCGGTGGGCCCGGTGGGGGAGGGAGCGAGCTCGAGGCCCGGGTCCACGCGCGGCGGCGTGACGGGCAGCGGAACGGGTGCGGGCACCTGCCCCTCGTCGAGCGCATCCGGCCCGGGTGCCACGGGGGAGGGGATCTCCTCCGGGACGGCCTCGACCTCGACGGCAGGCGCGACCTGAGGCATGGGGAAATCCGCATCGGGGGTCAGGCCCGAGGCGATGACCACCGGGACCCCGGCATCCGGCTCGGTCCATCCGGCCTCGGCCGGGGATCGCTCGGTGAGTGCCCGAGCCGCGAAGGCGGCGGTGGTGAGCGGATCGGATCCGACGGTGCCGGGCTCGGAGGCCCGGGAGGCCGGCCCCGGACCGGTCTCGATCTCGCCCCCGAGCAGCGTGGCGAGGAACGCCGCCGTGTCGCCCGTGATCGAGGAGAACTCGTACCCGGCCATGAGGCCGCGGAGGTCCTCCCGCAGCACGAACGCGCGCTGGTACCGGTGCCGTGGGCTCGGGGAGAGCGCACGGTGCAGCACCTTCTCGAGGCCGGGGAGGAGGTCCTTCACGTCCTGGAGGGGCGTGGTGACCTCCGCCCGGCGCACCCGCTGGATGGTGTCGAGGGGGGTGTCGCCCCGGAACAGCGGTTCCAGGGTGAGGAACTCGTGGAGCGTGGACCCGAGCGAGAACACGTCGCTCGCAGGCGTGAGCTTCTGGTCGGCGTGGGTCTGTTCGGGAGAGAGGTACTCGAGCCCGAGGTCCGTGGCCTCCTCGCCGCCCTCGCCCGCGATCCGCGGGGCGCGCTGGAGGCCGTAGCCACCCAGGAGCACCTTGCCGTCAGGGGTGAGGAAGACGTGCGAGGGGCGCAGGGCCAGGTGCAGGACGTGGGCCAGACCCGTGCCCCTGCCCGGCCGCCCGTGGAGGGCCTCGAGGGCGTTGCAGATCTGCGTGGCGACGTTCAGGTAGACGTTGCAGGGGACGTGGACGCCGCGTTCGCGGCACCCGTGCACGACGTCGGAAAGCGAGATTCCCTCGACCCACTCCTCGACGACGAAGAGCTCGCCGTCCTCGCGAACCATGTCGAGGACGGACACGAGGAACGGGTGCCGGGTGCCCGTGAGGTCCTGCACGCGGGTCTCGATGGCGGCCTGGGCCATGCGGTCGCGACCGAGATCGGACACGACGTGGCGCACGAAGACCCGTCGCTGCCCCTCATCCGCCAGGACGGCCTCGTAGGTGTCGATGGGTCCGCCCGCCCCGATGGCCCGGAGGAGAGTGAGCGGCCCGATGCTCTGGGGAAGGTCCATCATCCCGTCACGCCTCGCGTCCGCACCGGGCGGATCCTGGAGCTGGCCTGGTCGGCGGTGCCCGACCGTTCCGCGGGGCCGCCGGTTCGGGACGTTACCGTCCGACGGCGGGTCCCGTCAAGCCACCGGCTCTGGAGTTGCCCCTGTCCTGGGGGGCCTGGTGAAGGGAGCGGGGTGGCGCGGTGGGCGATCCGGGGAAGGACCGCGGCACGCCGGACCGTCGAGATCGAGACCGAGTCCGATGTCGTCGCCCGATCCCTGCCTGTCGCGACGTCAGCCGTTCTGCGGCCCGACCACGTTCCAGATCGGGGCAGGTCCTGGGAAGTTCCCTGGAGTCGTCTCCCTCTGGAGGGCCGGGCGAGTGGGGGGCTCGGGGCGCGCCGGTCCGACGGGTCGTGGCGCCTCCCGGGAGTCC
>JBFYZZ010000243.1:0-15609 GCA_041309225.1 Deltaproteobacteria bacterium
TCGCGGCCCGGACCGTCCCCCTCGCGCTCGTCCTCGCGATTCCGGTCACGTTGCTCGTGCTCCTGCGCGGGCGCTGGGTCTGCCGCAACCTCTGCCCGACGGGCCACCTCCTCGACCAGGCGGCCCGCCTGCACCCCTCCGCCCGCACGCGGTACCGGCACTTCCCGTCGCTCGGTCGCTGGCTCGTGCTCGCCACCCTCGGCGGCGCGCTCCTGGGCTGGCCGCCGTTCCTGTGGCTCGACCCGCTCTCCATCTTCAACGGGTTCTTCTCGGCCTGGGGGAGCACCGCCCTGGCCGCGGTGGGCCATCCCCCCGGCCTGGCGCTGCCCGCCCGGCTCGCCGCCGTCTCGGGGGCGCTCCTGCCGCTCCTCCTCGTCCTCTCGGTGTGGCGCCCCAACCTCTGGTGCCGGCGCCTCTGCCCGCTGGGGGCGAGCCAGGACCTGCTCGCGCGTTTGCGCCGTGCCTTCCGGAGGTCCGAGGCCCCGGATCGCGGGCGGCGAGCCCTCCTCGGGGGGCTGGTGGGGATCGCCGCAGGGGCGACGGCGGCCGGAGCCGTGCGCGTCCTCGCACCGCTCGCCGCGCCGTCGAAGGTCCCGATCCGCCCTCCCGGATCCGTGCCGGAACCGCGGATGTCCGCGACCTGCGCCCGGTGCGGGAACTGCGTGCGTGTCTGCCCCGAGGGGGTCATCCACCCCGCGTTCCTGGAGGCCGGCCCGCTGGACCTGTGGACGCCCGTGCTGCGCTTCGGGCCCTCCTACTGCTCGGAGGCGTGCCACGCGTGCTGCCACGTCTGTCCCACCGGCGCGATCGCCACGATGGGTCCCGAGGAGAAGCTGCGCGTGGCCGTGGGGTTCGCCGTGGTGAAGGAGGACCTGTGCCTCGCCTTCGCCGAGGACCGGGACTGCATGGTCTGCGAGGAGTACTGCCCGTTCCGCGCGATCGAGATCCTGCCGCGTGGCGACGTCGTGGGCCCCGTGGTGGACGAGGACCTCTGCCGGGGGTGCGGGCTCTGCGAGGTCGTCTGCCCGACCGCCCCCGTCGCCATCGTGGTGGAGGGGCGACCCCAGCGCCTCCTCGACCCGATCGACCTCTGATCCGGCCGCGGGGTGGGCGCGCCGCCCGGGCGACCGGCCCGGGATAGAGCCGGGAACCGATGATCACCACCCGCTACGAGCCCCGGTTCCGCGGCTTCCACGACCTCGCCCGCTGGCGGGTGCGGGAGATCCTGCTGGTCTCGACGGTCTACGACGCGTTCGTGCTGGAGGAGGATCGGAACCTCGGGGAGCGCCTGTCGAGCGAGTACCTCGAGCTGGATCTGCGGTACGTGCCCCGGATCACGAGGGTCTCCACCGGGCGGCGGGCCCTGGAGCTGCTCGCGCGCCGCTCCTTCGACCTGGTGCTCTGCATGGCGCGCCTCCCGGACATGCCCGCCGCCGAGCTCCGCGCCCGCCTGAAGGCCGAGCACCCGCGCCTGCCCCTCGCGTTCCTGACCTACGACGCCCTCGACGGGAAGCTGCGCGACGCCCTGGCCTCCGCGCCGGACGGGGATCGGGCCTTCTACTGGACCCGGGACGCCAACCTCCTCCTGGCCGTCGTCAAGCTCGTGGAAGATTCCCGCAACGTGACGCGCGACACCCGGGCGGGGTCGCAGGTCATCCTGCTCGTGGAGGACTCGCCGCGCTTCTACTCGCTCCTCCTGCCGATCCTCTACACGGAGATCTACACCCAGACCCGGCGCCTCCTGTCCGAGAGCGTGAACGACCTGCACCGCCTCCTCCGCATGCGCGCCCGGCCCAAGGTCATGCTGGCCACCACGCTCGCCGAGGCCAGGGGGATCCTCTCCAGGCACGCCTACAACACCATCGGCGTCGTCTCGGACGTCTGCTTCCCGCCCGAACCCGGGGCCGAGCCCGAGCCCGAGGCCGGCTTCACGCTGGCCCGGGAGGTCCGGAGTGCCTGGCCCGACATGCCCATCCTCCTCCAGACCTCCGAGGCCGCGGCCGAGGCCAGGATCCGCCAGGCGGGGCTCCGATTCGTGGACAAGGGCTCCGGCACGCTCGCGCGTGACATCCGGGCATGCCTCCTGCAGGACTTCGGGTTCGGCGACTTCATCTTCCGCCTGCCCGACGGCCGCGAGGTGGGCCGGGCCCGCGATCTGCGCGCCCTCGAGCAGCAGATCCGCACGGTGCCCGTGGAGTCTCTCGAGTTCCACGGCCGCCGCAACCACTTCTCCATCTGGCTCCGCGCCCGGACCGAGTTCCGCCTGGCCGAGGCCCTGCGGCCGTGGAAGGTCTCGGACTGGCCCGATCCCGAGGGCCTCCGTCAGGCCATGCTCGACGCCATCCGGGATTTCACGCACGCCGATCGGGGGGGCCTGGTCCGGGAGTTCACCCCCGATCTGCCGCCGGGGGGGCAGGACATCCTGCGGATCGGGTCGGGCTCGCTCGGGGGCAAGGGCCGCGGCCTCGCCTTCGTGAACGCGCTCCTCGCGCGGAGCACCGTGGCCGCCGTCCACGAGGACGTGGACATCCGGATCCCCGAGACCTGCGTCCTGTGCACCGACGTCTTCGAGTCGTTCCTCGAACAGAACCGGCTGCAGGACGCCCCGGACTGGGACAGCGACGACGAGGCCGTGGCCCGCCGGTTCCTCGCCGGTGCCATCCCACCGCGTACCCGTCACCTGCTCAGGGCGCTCCTGGAGCGCATCCGCGATCCGATCGCCGTGCGCTCCTCCTCCCTTCTCGAGGACAACCAGGTCCTGCCCTTCGCGGGGATCTACCGCACCTACTTCCTGCCGAACACCCATCCGGACCCGGAGGTGCGGCTCTTCCAGCTCGAGGATGCCATCCGCCTGGTGTGGGCCTCGATGTTCTACCGGGCGCCCCGGGCCTACGTGCGGAACACGGGGTACCGCCTCGACGAGGAGCGCATGGCCGTGATCGTGCAGGCCGTGGCCGGCACCCGCCGGGGCGACCTGTGGTACCCCACGTTCTCGGGGGTGGCCCGCTCCCACGACGTCTACCCCTTCCCGGGCATCCCGCCGGAGGACGGCGGCGCGGCCCTCGCCGTCGGGCTCGGCAAGGCCGTGGCCGACGGCGAGCGCGTCTTCCCGTTCTGCCCCGCGCGGCCCGCGGTCAACCCGCCGTACGCCACGGCCGAGGAGTTCGCCGCCAACTCGCAGTCCATGTTCTGGGCCCTCGACCTCTCCCGGCCGGAGGTGGAGGTGCGGCCGGAGGAGGGGTTCTCGCTGGTCCGCCTGCCGCTCGAGCGGGCCGAAGCGGACGGCGTCCTCGGTCTCGTCGCGTCCACCTTCGTCCCCGAGGAGGGCGTCCTCCGCGACACCCTCTCGGTGCCGGGACCCCGCGTGCCGCGGTTCGCCCAGGTCCTCCGGCACGGGACCTTCCCGCTGGCGCCCATCCTGCGCGAGCTCCTGCACGCGGGTCGCCGGTCGTTCGGGAGCGACGTGGAGCTCGAGTTCGCGGTGGACCTGCGGCCGGAGGGGCGATCGGTCTTCCACCTCCTGCAGGTGCGCCCCCTCGAGGTGTCGACCGGCCCGGGCCTGCTCGCCGACGACGCCCTCGCCGCCCCGGACCTGGTCTGCGCGTCCACCCGGGCCGTGGGCAACGGCCGCTGGACCGATTTGAAGGACGTCCTCTACCTCGACCCCACCCGCTTCGACATCCTCCGCACCCGGGAGATCGCCGCGGAGATCGATGTCCTCAACCGCCAGCTCGCCGCCGAGGGCCGGGGATGCGTGCTCGTCGGCTTCGGCCGGTGGGGTTCCAACGATCCCTCCCTGGGCGTCCCGGTGCGGTGGGAGCAGGTGTCCCAGGCCCGGGTGCTCGTGGAGTCCGATCGCCACGACCTCTGGGTGGAACCCTCCCAGGGCAGCCACTTCCTCCAGAACATGCTGGCGCTGAAGCTGGGGTTCCTGTTCGTCCAGGAAGCGCGGCCCGGGAACCGGGTGGACTGGGCGTTTCTCGGATCCGTCCCGCCGCTGCGCAGCACCCCCCACGTCCACCACCTGAGGTTCGATGAGCCCCTGGTGGTGGAGATCGACGGGCGCTCCTCGCGGGGCGTGGTGCACCGCCCCGGCGATCCGCGACCGGCGGCGGGCTAGCTAGGGCGCGCCGGTCGCCGCGATGTTGGCGATGTTCGTGAAGACGAGCGTGTAGTCCATGATGTCGTAGGTGACGACCTTCATGGTCTCGTCGAGGAGCAGGATGGAGGGGTAGCCGTAGATGTGCAGGTGGGTGGCCATCACCTGCTCGGCGTCGGCCAGCACCGCGATCTCGGGGTTCGGGAACATCGAGTACCAGGTGGCCACGGTGGTGCCGTCGGGGGGGTTCCAGGCCTGATCCTGGTCGAGGATGGTGACCCAGTAGACGGTGCCGTCGTTGATGGCCTGAGGAACGCCCTGCCACCCATAGTGCTCGACGTAGTCGTCCCACATGGACGCCTGGCCGTCGAACCACTTGGCGACCTCCTGGCAGTAGGAGCACCACTGCGCGGAGAGATCGACGGCGATGTACTTGCCGTGGTGGGCGTAGTCGTAGAGGTCCACCACCTCGCCGAACTGGTCCAGGCCCGTGAAGTGGTAGATGACCTCCCCCTCGTCGAGCTCTTCGCTCCAGTCGAGACCCGTGATGGAGCCCTTGCCCGAGTCGAAGGGCCAGCCGCCCGTGTAGATGCCGCTGGCGGCGTCGAGGGGATCGGTGTCCTGGTCGACCTCGTCGCCATCGCTGTAGCCGTCGCCGTCGGTGTCGGCCTCGGTGCCGTCGGTGCCGATCTCGACCTCCTCGCCGTCGGTCAGGCCGTCGCCGTCGGTGTCGGGATCGTCGGGATCCGTGCCGTTGTCCTCCTCGTCGCGATCGCTGACGCCGTCGCTGTCGGAATCGACGTTGCAGGCGGTGAGGGACAGGACCAGGAGACAGAGCATCGAGGGACGCATGGGCACACTCCGTGGAGTGGGGAGGGAACGCGCGATAACACGCCGCGACCGGGTGCACCCGTCCGGATCACCGACCCTCGGGGCAGCCCTCGGGCCCACCCTCCCGCCAGGCGCGGGACCGGGCCACCTCGGCCCGGTAGCGGGCCGTCTCCTCGACCACGCGGGCCTCGTCCCAGGCGAGCAGGGCCGCCAGCTGCCGGGCCACGGGCTCCGCGGCCCCGAGCCCCTGGTCGACGTCCTTGAGCAGGAGCGACAGGCGCCGCGCCAGCACGTCCTCCAGGGTGGCGGCGAGTTCGCGCGTCACGGCCCACTCCACCTGGGCCCGCACCTCGGGCCGGTCGGGCAGGATGCGCTCGGCCAGGTCCGGCCGCCGGGAGGCGAGCACGGCCACGTCCACCGCGAGCATGCCGTAGGTGTCCACGAGTACGAGGGCGGTGTCGTCGTCCAGGCGGCCGGCCGAGGCCTCGCGGACCTGCTGCGCCACGCGGGCCCGGTCGCCGTCTTCGGGCCAGCCCACCGCCCCGGGCAGCGGCTCCCGGTCGGTGGCTGCGCGGCGAGGCCGGTCCGCCCGCCAGCCCGACAGGTGGAGCACGTCCACGACCCGATCCACCACCTCGGCCGCCATGCGGCGGTAGGTGGTGAGCTTGCCCCCGGCCACGGTGACGAGACCGTCGATCTCCACCAGCACCCGGTGCTCCCGGCTGACCTCGGACGCGCTCCCCCCCGGCTCCCCGACGAGGGGCCGCAGGCCCGCCCAGGTGGCGAGGACGTCCTCCGCGCCGAGCCGGGCGTCTGGGAAGTAGACGGCCGCGGCCTCCAGCAGGTACCGGACATCCGTCGCGTCCGCCCGGACCTGGCCGGGGTCGCCGTCCCAGTCGGTGTCGGTGGTACCCAGGTAGGTGCGTTCGCCCCACGGGATCGCGAACAGGAGGCGCCCGTCCCGAGGGTGCAGCAGGACGATCGCGTGGTGCAGCGCGAGCCGGGAGCGGTCCACCACCACGTGCACGCCCAGCGTGGGGCGGAGGAGGGGTGTCCCGACGCGGCCCAGGGCGAGCGCGCGCGTGATGTCGGTCCACGGGCCGGTCGCGTTCACGACGGCGCCGGCGCGAACCTCCCGAACCTCCCCGGAGAAGCGGTCGCGCACCACGACCCCCGCCATGCGCCCCCGGTCGTCGTGGAGGAAGCGCTCGAGTCGGGTCCAGGTGGCGATCACCGCGCCCGCCCGGGCGGCATCCAGGGCCGTCTCCAGGGTGAGGCGCGCGTCGTCCGTGGTGCAGTCGTAGTAGCGCTGGGCGGCGGTCAGGCCCTCGCGCTTGAGGGCCGGCTCCCGGGTGGCCACCTCCCGCCGGCCCAGGCGGCGGTGGATGCGGGGGGAGCGGAAGAGCGAGAGGCCGTCGTACAGCCACATCCCGAGGTCGAGGACCACGGCGGGGCGGCCCATCCCCCGGTAGCTCGGGAAGAGGAACGGCCGTGGCTCGACGAGGTGGGGCGCGATGTCCATGAGCACCCGCCGCTCGGACATCGACTCGAACACCAGCGAGACGTGGCCCTGCTCGAGGTACCTCAGGCCCCCGTGGACGAGCTTGGAGGAGCGGGAGGAGGTGCCCGAGGCGAGGTCGCCCTGCTCCACCAGGGCCACCTGGAGCCCCCGCCGGGCGGCGTCGCGGGCCACGCCGGCGCCGGTGATCCCCCCACCGACGACGAGGACGTCGAAGCGGCCGGCCCCGAGCCGGGCGACGTGAGCCTCGCGCTGTCCCATGGCGGCCTCCCGAGGAACGGGATCCGCTATCCCCCCGGCAGCCCTCAGTCGCCCGAGGGTCCGGGAGGGACCTTCAACCCCGCTTCTGAACGAGGTGCTCGGCCCCGGCGCGGGCCGCGCGGCACCCCGGGCACGACCACGCCCGGGAGGTCCGTGAGACCGACCGTCAGAGCGGCAGCACCGCCGCGCTGGTCGAGTACTCGGGGATCATCTGGAAGCCCCCACCGAGCCGGACGCCGATCCGTCCGGGCCGGAGCAGCCGGAACACCTTCCGCTGCTCGGACAGGTCGGGCCAGGCCGGGAACCCCGGGCTGATTCTGCGGCTTCGCACCCAGCCGGCCTCGTCCTCGATCCTCGCGTGGCACCACCTCGCCAGGGCCTCGGCGAGCTCCGCCGCCAGGCCGTGCAGCAGGAACCGTTCCTCGGCGGTTCCGGTCCCGCAGACCCGCGACACGTTCCCGATCGTCACCACCTGCAGGCCGAGGGCAGACCGTCCGGACAGGATGTGGCTCTCGAAGGCCCGATCCAACTCCCCGCGCCGGGCGATCAGGTACACGGCCCGCGGCCGGATGGCCGGCTCCAGCCCGTGCCACAGGCCGACGAGCCTGGTTTCGGCCTCGAGGCGCTGCTTCTGCGAGAGCCTCCCCAACCCCCAACGCCTCCCGAACAGGGCCTTCCTGTCGAGCAGCCCGAAGAGCGGATCGGCCGGAACGCGATCGATCACGGTGGTCTCGAGGGCGGTGCGGATGCCTGACCATGGTCCGGCCTCCGGCCGGAGATCCATCCGGACGGCTCGCCCCGGGCTACCCCGACCGGCGGACCTCCCCCGTCCGCCGACGATCTCCCCGACCAGGCGAAGCCCGTCCATCGCGTCCCGCGCATAGTGGACACCCGCCGGGTACAGGGGGCACATCGCCTCTTCCACGATTCTCCGCGACAGCGCCGCGCCGCCGCAGATCACGGGCACGTCCAGTCCGGCCTCGGCGAAGATCTCCAGGTACTCGGTCATCGCCCTGACCGACTCGACCAGCAGCCCCGACAGGCCGATGGCGTCGGGGCCGTGCGTCCGCGCCGCCGTCAGGATGTCCTCGGCCGACTGCCGGATGCCGAGGTTGACGACCCGGTAGCCGTTGGCCGTCAGGATCAGGTCGACCAGGTTCTTGCCGATGTCGTGGATGTCGTCACGCACCGTGGCCAGCACGACCACGCCCCTGGTCCCGACCTCCTCCTTCCCGAGCCGCGGGGCCAGCAGCTCGAGGGCGCGCCTGACCACGTCGGCCGAACGCAGGACGAACGGCAACGCCAGGTGGCCCCTGGAGAACAGCCGCCCGACCTCGTCCATGCCCGGCAACAGCATCGTCTGGATGACGGACGTCGGATCGTGCCGCTCCAGCAGGGCTCGGACGAGCGCGTCGAGCTCCGAGGCGTCGCCGTCGACCACCTGCCGCTTCAGCCGCTTCTCGGGTGCCAGGGCCGCGGTCACGGGTACCCGCGCCGCGACGGTGTTCGCGCCCGAGACATGCTCCAGGAGGCGGTCCAACGGCCGCGCCCCCGCCGAGGACCTGTCGAACACCAGGTCGTCGCAGATCCGTCGAATTTCCAACGGGATCCGGTGCAGCGGATGGATCCTGCCGGCGTGGACGATGGCGGCATCCAGCCCGTGCTCGAGGGCGTGGTGCAGGAACACCGAGTTGAGGTACGGCCGTGCGGCCTGGGGCAGCCCGTACGAGACGTTGCTGACGCCCAGCGAGGTGAACGCCCGCGGGAAGAGGGCCTTGACCCGCCGGACGGCGTCGAGCGTCTCGACCGCCGTGCCGCGCAGCGACTCCTCGCCGCTGCCCAGCGTGAACGTCAAGAGGTCGAAGAACAGGTCGGCGTCCGACAGGCCGCCGGCCAGCGCCAGGTCGCGCAGCCGCGTCGCGACCTCGACCTTGTGGGCCGCGGTCATCGCCATGCCCCGTTCGTCGATGGCCAGGCAGACCAGCGCCGCGCCGTACCTGGCGCACAGGGCGATGATGCGCCCGGCCGCGTCCTCGCCCCTCTCCAGGTGGACCGAGTTGACCGCAGAGCGCCCGGCCAGCCTCTTGAGGGCGGCCTCGATCGCGGCCGGGGCGGTGCTGTCGATCATCACCGGCACGCGCAGTCGCTGGTTGAGCGAGGCGGCGAGGACAGCAACGTCCGCTGCCTCGTCCCGTCCGGCCGCAGCCAGCGACAGGTCGATGGCGTGTGCCCCTTCGCGCTCCTGCTCCAGTGCGACCGCCGCCATCGCCTCGAAGTCCTCCTGCAGCAGCAGGTCCCTGAACGCCCGGCTGCCGCTGGCGTTGGTCCGCTCGCCCAGGATGAGCGGCTTGGGCGACACGTCGAGATCCTGCGCCTGGAACAACGAGGTCAGGCGGGCCCTGCGCTCCCCTGCCGGGACGCGGGCCGGGACGTCCCTCAGGGCGTCGACCAGCGCTCGGATGTGCTCCGGGGTGGTGCCGCAGCAGCCGCCGGCGATGTCCAACCCGGGGCGCTCCGCGTAGCGCCGCATCTGCCTGGCGAACTCCCCGGGCCCGAGCGAGTAGACGGTGTGACCGCCGACCAGCCTCGGCAACCCGGCGTTGGGCATCACGGACAGCAGCCGCGTCGAGTGTGCGGACAGGTAGTGGATGGCTTCCGACATGCGGTCGGGCCCCAGTCCGCAGTTGAGCCCGATGGCCAGGACGGGCAGGGCCTCCAGCATGCCGAGCACCGTCGCGATGTCGCTTCCGGTCAGGGTCCGCTCGGTGGCGTCCAGGGTGACCTGAGCGATGATCGGCGTCCGCGGGGACACCTCGTGGGCGGTGACGATCGCGGCCTTGAGTTGGAGCAGATCCTGGGCGGTCTCGCAGACGAGGCAGTCCACGCCGCCCTCGAGCAGGCCCCGGACCTGTGGCGTATAGCTGGCGACCAGCTCGTCGAACGTCACCTGTCCCAGGCTCGGCAGCTTCGAGCCCGGGCCGACGGAACCAGCCACGAACCTCGGCTCTCCGGTGGCGGTGAACGCGTCGGCGATCCCGCGTGCGAGTCGTGCCGCGGCCCTGTTGATCTCGGCGCAGCGCGCCGACAGCCCATGGTCGGCCAGGACGTGCGCCGCGCCGCCGAAGGTGTTGGTCTCGATCAGCTGCGCGCCGGCCGCGAGGTACTCGCGGTGCACCTGCGCCACCACGTCCGGTCGCGAGAGGTTGAGGAACTCATGGCAGCCGGCGTGCCCGTCGTAGTCCGCTTCCGACAGCCCGGCCGCGAGCAGCTGGCTGCCCATCGCGCCGTCGCAGATCAGGACACGGTCGCGACGGTCCCGGAGGTACGTGGCCAGGTCGGCGGTCATCGCTCAGATCGAACCCCTGTCCCTCAACCTGCCCAGCACCTCGGCCACCCCCGCCCCCCTGCCCATCGTGTAGAAGTGCAGACAGGGCACGTCCTGCTCCAGCAGGTCGAGGCACAGGTCGACGGCGAACCCGACGCCCGCATCGCGCGCGCGCGCGTGGTCGGACGCGGCACGGAGGCGCGACACCAGCGCCTCCGGCAGGTCGACGTGGAAATCCCGCGGGATGGCCGTCATCTGCCGCTCGGACGTGACCACCTTGACGCCGGGGATGATCGGCACGGTGACGCCGGCCCCGCGCGCTCGCGCGACGAACTGCTCGAACGCAGCGGCCGAGAACACCATCTGCGTGATGACGTAGCTGGCGCCCTGGTCCACCTTGTGCTTGAGGTTCTTGATGTCGTCGTCCAGGTTGGGCGCCTCGTAGTGCTTCTCGGGGTAGCCGCCCACGCCCATGCAGAACCGGGTGGGGATGGCGTCCTCCAGTGTCTCCAGGTACTGGCCGCGGTTCAACGCTGCGATCTGTCCCACCAGTTCGCTGGCGTACCGGTAGCCGTCGGGCTCGGGCGCGTACTCGTGGAACCCGGGTGGCGGATCGCCGCGAATCACGAACAGGTTCTCGAAGCCCAGGTACTGCAGGTCGATCAGCGCGTCCTCCGTCTCGTAGCGGTTGAAGCCGCCACAGATCAGGTGGGGTACGGTCTCGATGCGGTACCGATTGGCGATGGCCGCGCAGATGCCGACCGTGCCGGGCTTCTTGCGCTTGGGCACCTTGCGGATGGAGCCGTCGGGCTGCTCCTCGTAGACGATGCTCTGCTGGTGATAGGTGACGTTGACGAAGGAGGGAGAGTAGGGCGACAGCAGGTCCAGCGCGTCGAAGATGCCCTGGATGCTGTGGCCTTTCTCGGGAGGCGTGATCTCCAGCGACACGAGCGGTTTCTTCCGCCGCTCGAGATGTTCGGTGACGTACATGGACATTGGGGGACGGTGGAAGACCGGCCAGTGTACCGGGCCCCCGATGCAGGGTCAAGGAATTCGAACGGATCGGCGTCGCATCGATCCCGGCCCTTCCAAGGTGCGATTTCCGTTGACCTCGGCGACCTTCGCCCCGACCCGCCCCTGCGGTGCCGGTGCCGGCACCGCCTCCTGGCGACGGGGGTCAACGCGGCCGCTGACGCAGGTACTCGGCCATCGCCCGCGCCGCCCGCCGCCCCGCGCCCATGGCCAGGATCACCGTGGCCCCGCCCGTGACGATGTCGCCACCGGCGTAGAGGCCGGGGATGGAGGTGGCCTGGGTCTCGGGATCGGCGTCGATGTAGCCCCACCGGTTGAGGCGGAGGCCGGGGGTGGTCTGCGCGATGATGGGGTTGGCCTTTGTGCCGAGCGCGTAGATGACGGTGTCGCACGCGAAGGTGCGGAAGGCCCCCTCGATGGGCACCGGCCGGCGGCGTCCCGACGCGTCGGGTTCGCCGAGTGCGCACTCCTGGGCCACGAGCCCGGTGACGGAGCCCTGGTCGTCCGTGAGGATCTCGACGGGCGCGTGGAGCCAGAAGAAGCGGATCCCCTCCTCCTTGGCGTGGCGCAGCTCCTCCAGGCGGGCCGGGGCCTCGGCCTCGGAGCGTCGGTACACGCAGTTGACCTCGTCGGCCCCGAGGCGGCGGGAGACGCGCAGGCAGTCCATGGCGGTGTTGCCCGCGCCGATGACGACGATCTTCTTTCCCATCGAGAGGGGGGTGTCCTCGTAGGGGAAGCGGTCGCCGCCCATGAGGTTGGCCCGGGTGAGGTACTCGTTGGCGCTGTAGACCTGCCCGGCGCTCTCGCCCTTCAGGCCGAGGAACACCGGGAAGCCCGCGCCGGTGCCCACGAAGGCGGCATCGTAGGCCATCTCGCCGAGCAGCTGGTGGATGGTGTAGATCTTGCCCACCACCTTGTTGGACTCGAACCGCACGCCCATGTCCTGCAGACGCCGGACCTCACGGCCGATGATGTCGCGCGGGAGCCGGAAGGAGGGGATGCCGTAGCGCAGGACCCCGCCCACCACGTGGAGCGCCTCGTACACGGTGACCTCGCAGCCGAGGCGCGCGAGGTCGCCCGCGCATGCGAGGCCCGCGGGGCCCGAGCCCACGATGGCCACCCGGCCGAGGCCCGAGGTGCCGGCCGTGCGGTCGGGCGTGGACAGCGGGGCGTTGTCGCCCACGAACCGCTCGAGGCGGCCGATGGCCACCGGCTCCATCTTCCTCCCCAGGATGCACTGGGCCTCGCACTGGCTCTCCTGCGGGCAGACGCGGCCGCAGATGGACGGGAAGTGGTTGGTCTCGTGGATGACGGAGAGAGCGCCCGCGAGGTCGCGGACGAGCAGGTGCCGGATGAACCGCGGGATGTCCACCCCTACCGGGCACCCGGACACGCACCCCGGCCGGCTGCACTGGATGCAGCGCTCGGCCTCCTCGAGGGCCATGGCCAGCGAGTAGCCGAGGTTGACCTCCTGGAAGTTGCGGGAGCGCTCGCCCGCGTCGCGCTCCGGCATGCGGATGGCCTCGGGGGCGACGTCCTTGAACTTCTTGTAGTTGCGCTGCTGCTCCTCGAAGAGCTTCCGCTCGAGGTTGCAGACGTGGTCGAACCGCTCCTGGGCGAGCTGCTCGTGCTTCCGGAACCGGTTCTGCCGCGTGAGCAGCTCGGCGAAGTCGACCTGGTGGGCGTCGAAGTCGGGACCGTCCACGCAGGCGAACCGGATCTGTCCGCCCACGGTGACGCGGCAGGAGCCGCACATGCCCGTGCCGTCGACCATGATGGAGTTGAGGGAGACGATGGTCCGGACGCCGGAGGGCCGGGTGGCCTCGGCGCAGGCGCGCATCATCGGGAGCGGGCCGATGGCCACCGCCAGGTCGGGTTTCGGATCGCCGCCCACGACCTCGGAGAGCGCCATGGTGACGAAACCCGGGCGGCCGTAGGAGCCGTCGTCGGTGCAGACGATGAGATCGTCGCACCAGGGGCGGAACCTGTCCTCCCAGAAGATCAGGTTCTCGGAGCGGAACCCGATGATGGCCGTGGTCCGGTTGCCGGCCTCCTTGAAGGCCCGGAGCTGCGGGTAGATGGGTGCGACCCCGAGCCCGCCGCCGACCAGGACCACGTGCCCGAACCGTTCGACCTCGCTGGGGATGCCGAGCGGGCCCACGAAGTCGAGAAACCAGTCGCCCGCGTGGTACTCGGTGAGCATCTGGCGCGTGGTCTTGCCGAGCGCCTGGATCACCAGGGTGACGGTGCCGGCCGCCACGTCGAAGTCCGCGATGGTGAGCGGGATCCGCTCGCCGCCCTCCTTCAGGCGGAGCATCACGAACTGGCCCGGCTTCGCCGCCCTGGCGACGTCCGGCGCGAGGACGTCCCAGAGGAACGTGACGTCGGAGAACTGCTCGCGGCGGAGGATCTGGTACATCGACGGGCTCCGGGAACGGCGGCTGTCTGGGGTCGTCAGACGGTAACCGGCCGGAGGCGTGTCGGCGCGGTATCCGGCCCCCCCGCGGCCTGTCCCCCGCGCCTCGCGAGGGACGCCCTCACCACACCGCCGGGAGCAGGCGGTGGCGGGTGCGTCGGGCGTAGTCCGCGTAGCCCTCCAACTCCTCCCGGAGCACCCGATCCTCCAGCGCCGTGCGCGTCACGAACACGGCCACCATCAGCGCCGCGGGGAGTACGGCCGCACCCGAGCCCAGGATCAGGGGCAGCCCGCTCATCTGCACGATGGAGGCGAGGTAGCCGGGGTGTCGCACGAACCGGTAGGGCCCGTCCTGCACCACCGTGTGGCCCCGGTCCCGCTGGATGCGCACCGTGGCCTCGAAGTGGGGGTTCGAAAGCATGGCCCAGGTCCCGAGCACCAGCGCGGACAGCACGCACGCCAGCCCCACGACGACGGTGGGCACGGGCAACGGCAGCCAGCCGTACCGGTGGTCCAGCCCCGCCGCCACCGGGAAGAGGTAGACGAGCAGGTAGTAGGTCCGCAGCAGCTTCGGGTCGAAGGCCTTGGTCCCCGCCTGCCGGGTCCCCCGGACGTTCAGCAGCCCGGGGGCCCGCCAGGCCACCACGAGCCGCATGGCCAGCATCTGGCCCATCCACGCCGCCAGGAAGACCCAGCCCCGACCCCAGCGCAGGGTGCCGGCCGCGAGGAAGAGCAGCGCCCCCACCGAGAGCTGGCCCGCCACCAGGACCAGGATGCGTCGCACGCCGGGCCAGCGCAGGCGAGGCGGAAGCGGGGGGACGGCGGGTTCCAGGACGCTACCAGCAGGCCGAGCCGTCCGACAGGATCAGGCCGGGATTCCCCCACTGCTGGTGGCAGTAGCCGCCGGGGTCGTCGTCGATCGTGTCGCCGGCGCAGAACGCGTAGATGCCGAGGATCACGAAGGGCGGATCCTCGGGATCGCCGAAGCACGGCGCGAGGTACTCCGGCTTCGCCGTGGCGGGATCGCACGCCGTCCCGCTGGGGAGGAAGGCGAGGATCGCCGGCGGCGCCACCACCGTGCTCCCCTCGTCGGGCGTGATGTACGGTTCGATCAGGAAGGAGGAGGACGCGCCGTACGCGAGATCGGCGAGCACCGACGCCGGAGGGACCGAGGTCGAGTCGTCGACGGTGGTGCCCTTCGGCCAGAGCCAGACGTCGAGTGGAGCGGGCTTGACGTCCTGCGCGACGTTGACGACGTTGACGCGCCACTGCCCGGCGGGTTCGGTGGTGTCCAGGGGAAAGACCGCGATGTCGGCCCCGTTGACGGCATGGTCCATCCCGAGGAGGCGGAGCGTCTGGCCGGCGGCCAGATCCGCCTCGGCGGTGGTCCGCTGCGTGCCATCGATCACGAGGCGCAGGGTGTAGTGCCCCGCGGGGAGGTGGAACCAGCACCCTCCGGGCCACGCATGGGTGTCGCGGACGTGCAGGTCCTCGCCGTCGATCCTCAGCTCCAGGGACGATGTCGGATCGACGCCCAGGAACCGCGTACTGACGGTGACCTGGTCCGCCACGGGGGTCCAGGAGGTCTCCTCCTCCGAAGTCCCGTCGCAGGCATCGACGTAGGTGACTCCCCCCGTGTCGTCCGCGCTGGCGCAGCTGTCGTCGCCGTGGCCGTCCCCCCCGCACCCGGCGAGGCAGACGGCCAGACCGAGCAGGGTCCGGTGCGGATCGGCGAGGTCGGCGCACCCGGGGCGTGGACGCATGTCGGTGGGCGGGGCGGGACAGGACGTGGGGTCTTCGCGGGAGGAGTATACCCTCGGTCCGGGCGGGAGGTCGACGGTATCCGGGCTGGAGTAGCCCCTGTCCTGGGGGCGCTGGCAGGTCGAGTGGCGCGGCGCGACGGGCGATTCGGGGCAGGACCGCGGCACGCCGGACCGTCGAGACCGAGATCGAGTTCGAGACCGATGTCGTCGCCCGATCCCTGCCTGTCGCGACTTCAGCCGTTCTGCGGCCCGTGCACGTTCCAGATCGGGGCAGGTCCTGGGAAGTCCCTTAAGTCGCCTCCCTCCGGAGGGCCGGGCGAGTGGGGGGCTCGGGGCGCGCCGGTCCGACGGGTCGTGGCGCCT
>JBFYZZ010000244.1:0-2619 GCA_041309225.1 Deltaproteobacteria bacterium
CGAGCAGGCCGGCGAGGACGTCGAGGGCGGCGGGGGGGAGGACGACGGTTCGGAGGCGCAGGGGCCGGCCGCAGAGGGGGCAGGCGAGGGGGTTGACCTCGAAGGTGCGCCAGAGGAGGGCAGCCCAGGGAGGCCAGTACGGGGAGGGGTGGGCTGCGGGCGTGCGGGCGAGACGGCGATGGGTGTGGTCCGGGGAGGCCGGGGTGGTGGGATGAGGGCGACGAGGCGCTCGAGGAGTCCGAGGGGGGTCAGGTGCAGCGCGGTGGTGCCGTCGGACCGGGGGGTCTTCAGGTGGAGGAGGAGAGAGCCGTCGGGTTGTTCTTCGAGGCGGGCGAGTCCGAGCGGGGGCCTGGAGACGTAGTGGCACAGGCGTTCGAGGCCCTTGCGGTCGAAGGCTCTGCCCTCCGTCACCCGGGCGCTAAACCGATTGCACCGACGCCATCGATCAGGACTTCCCCCCCTCCGTCTCCGACGCCCGTGCGCGCACGCGCAGGGCGAACGCACGGGCGAAGGGTCCGTTGTGCCGTCGGGTGATCGGGTGTCGGTCACCGTGCCCGTGGACCCCCTTGAAGAGGACGTGACAGAGCACGAGCAGGCCAACCGCCTGGAGCCAGGTCAGGACCGGCAGGCCGAAGAGGGCGGGCATGAGCCAGTTCCACAGCAGCATCACGACCAGCCCGAGCAGGCCGGCCAGCGCGGCGAGCCCGGCCGTGCCCAGGGCGATCCAGCCGAGGATTTTGAGGATGCGCATGGTCCTTCTCCTTCAGGAATCGTCGGTGAGCAGCCCGCTTGCGGCGAGCTGCCGTCGAATGCGGCCCATGGCCCGCTTCTTGCGTGCCATCCAGGTACCCATCGGTACGCCGGTCTCGTCCGCCAGCTCCCGGAACGTCTTGCCCTCGAGGGCATTGGCCACGAAGGCCTCGCGCTCGTCGTGGGGCAGCGCGTTCACGGCCTGCGCCACGGCGTCCACGACCTGCTGTTGCTGGAACATGGCCTCGGGATCCGGGGATCCGGCGACCAGGTCGAGCATGTCCTGGGCGACGGCGTCCCGCGTCCGGCGTCGGCGGTCGGATCGGAGGAGATCGACGCACCGCCGTGCCACGAGCGTGACGAGCCAGGCGCCGAGGCGCTCCACGCCCCCGAGGAGGCAGGGTGCCTCGACGAGATCCAGCAGCACCTCCTGGACGGCGTCCTCTGCGTCCTGGGCCGAACCCGTCAGCGCCCGTGCCCGCCCGGCGAGTCTCTGCCCGTGCTCGGTCAGGAGCAGGGCCAGGGTCGGCTCGGCGGCGGTGTCCACGGAGGGTGCCCTTCCAGGGTGGGGTCCGCGAGGGCGGGGGTCAGACGTCGGCCGGGGAGGCCGGCCGCGTGGCGTGGGCGATCCAGTGCGATCCCTCCCCCTTTAGCGTCCGCACGACGAACCCGACGGCAGCCAGGCGGCGGCCGATCTCGGCGGCGTCCATGGGACCGTGCGCGCCGCGAACGTGGACGAATCGGCTGAACGCCCACCAACGGCGACTCGCGAAGTCCTGGAGCACCAGATCACCCCCCGGGCGAAGCAGCCGCCAGGCCTCGCGGAGCACGGCGTCCGGGTCGATCACCTCGTGCAGCAGGCCGCTGGCGCACACGAGGTCAGCCTCACCCGAGGCCAGGCCGGTGCGGTCCACGGGGGCGAGGACCGTGACGATGTGTGGGGCGACCTCGAGGCGCACCGCGGCGCCGTCGAGTTGGGCCAGCATGTCCTTCGACGCATCCACGGCGACCACCCGACGGGCGTTTCGGGCCAGGTGGAGGGTGAGGAAGCCGCTTCCTGCCCCGAGGTCGACGGCGATCGCGCCGGGGGGCGACACGCGGTCCAGCAGGTACAGGAGGGCCTGGTCGCGAAGAAGGCGACGCTCGGTGAGGAAGTCCCGACCGGCGACCCAGGCCCGAAGACCCGTCCAGGACGTGGTGGCGGATGCATCCATGTTCGACTCCCGGGCGGTGAGGGCAATCTGCGCGATCGACCGTCGCCTCTCACCCTCCAGTCGTCACCGGTGCCGCTCCTATTGCCGGGCTCCCGTCCGACCGCCGGCTCCCGGAATCGGGGGAGAGCCGACGCGGGCGGGGGATCCGGACCGCCGCCGGCCGCCGCACGGGCCCTACAGCACCAGCGCAGCCGCCGGGGGAAGAAGCCGACCCGGCGGTCGCGCAGCACCTGGTTCCCGGGGGACAGGTCGGATGAACGCCTCATGGGGGGACGGTACGGCCTCTCGGGGTGACGGTCGAGGCACATCAGCGGGCGGTGAGGTCCGGGAGGCGGACGAGGGACGGCGCTTGGGGAGGTCCCGGGCGGGCACGGTGGCCGGATCGGGTCGGGGGGGCGTACCTGGGGCGTTCCGACGGGTGGGGGTCGGGCGGGGTGGTGGTCAGGAGACGGCGGATGTGACGATCAGGGAGGTGCAGCTTGATCGCCGGCGGTCGCGCTGGGGGCCGTGGGACGCGGGGGCCCGCGGGCGGCAGAGGCGAGCAGGCCGGCGAGGACGTCGAGGGCGGCGGGGGGGAGGACGACGGTTCGGAGGCGCAGGGGCCGGCCGCAGAGGGGGCAGGCGAGGGGGTTGACCTCGAAGGTGCGCCAGAGGA
>JBFYZZ010000245.1:0-21563 GCA_041309225.1 Deltaproteobacteria bacterium
CGGGGCGGGGGCGAGGGTGACGCCGAGCGGTGGGACCTGGGGCCGGGGCACCGGCGCGAGGGCGATGCGGCCCAGGGGCCGGGGCGCGTCGAGCCCCGTCTCGGCGACGGGCGGCGGGGGAGGGACGTCGTCGCGTGGCGCGATGGTGGGGTGGGGCGTCCAGGGCGTGCCCGGGACCGTGGTGGGGGGCTCGTCGTCGAGGCGCGCGGGACGCGGGACGTCGGCCCGCTCGGCGATGGGCGGGGTGGGAGAGTCGATCGGGATCCAGAACCGGCGACCGCAGAGATCCCCCTCGGACGGGGAGGGGAGCCGGTTGGCCACCCACGGGCGGACCACGCTGGCCGCCAGGTCCGCCAGCGAGGCCCCGGCGGCCTGACCGGCGTACTGCCGGAGCACCTCCACGAGCGGCTCGGCCGTGGGCCGGTCGCCCGGAGCGGACGAGGTCATCTGGAGCAGGAGGTCGGTCAGGGCGGACGTCCAGGCCTCGTCGGGCATGCCGAGGGGGCCGAGGCGGGCCGCATGGGCCCGCAGCACGGCGTCGTGCTCGGAGGCCGGCGCGGGCAGCGCGGGGAGCGGCTCGGGAGAGAGCAGCTCGGTCAGCAGCAGGCCCAGGGAGCAGACGTCGGAGGCGTGATCTCCGGATGCCCCCTGCTTGCGCTCGGGCGCCATGTACCGCCAGGAGGCGAACCGCACCATGCCGCTCGCGAGCGTGCGTTCGGGCGAGGGCGCGACGGCGGTCGCGAAGTCGAGGACCTTGAGCTCGCCCTCCTGGGTCACCATGAGGCTGGAGGGCTTGAGGTCGCGGTGGACGATGCCCGGCGCCCTTCCGGTCCCGGGATCGGGCCCCCGGAGGGCGACGTCGAGGGCAGAGGCCGTGGCCGCCGCGATCTCGAGGGCAGCGCGGGGGGAGAACGGCCGGCCCGAGCCGCGGAGCGTCTCCACGAGCTGCTGGACGTTCATCCCCTCGACGAACTCCATGACCACCGCGGGGTGGCCCTCGAGCTCGAACACCTCCTCCACCCGCACGATGTGCCTGTGCTGGAACCGGGCCAGCAGGCGGGCTTCGTCCCGGGTGCGGGCCAGGTCCGCCACGCCATCGGGGGTGCGGTCCCTGAGGACCTTGACCGCCACCACGCGCTCGCGGCCGCTCGGATCGTGCGCCTCGGCGCGGTACACGCGGGCGAGGGTCCCGGCCGAGATCTCCTCGGCCAGGGTGAGAACGAGTCGCTTGCTGCTGCCCGGCGTCATGGTCCGCGTGCACCATCCGGGATTCGGCGGCCAGCGTGGCTCCCGGTGTGACCGGACGGACGAGGGCAAGGGTAACACCGGGACCTTCCCGCGACACGACGGGGCGCGGGTTCCCGCAGGGAAGCCGGTTGCGCGCGACCGTCGCGCCCTGCGGGACTCGGCCGGTCCCCGCGGCGACGTCGGAGGGACCGGGATCCCGGGGCGTCCATGGCCGGGAATCGTGCCCAGGTCCCGTCGGGGCGGGCATGCCCGCGCTTGCGGTCTCCCCGTCGCATGTGGTTACTAGAGCATCTTCCTGCCAGCCCGCCTGCTGGAGGCCCCATGCGCATCCTCCCCCTCCTCCTCGCCCTGGTGCTCGCGGCATGCGGAAAGGGCGAGGATCCCGCCGCCGATGCCGTCCAGGGCGCCATGGACAGGCTCCGGCAGGGGGACGTGCCTGGCGGCCTCGAGGCCCTGGCGGCCGCCCAGACCGCGTTCCCGACCTCGGTGGACGCCGCCGTGGGCGCCGCCTACGGCGCCTACCTGAAGCGGGACTGGGACGCCGCCGACCGCCTCCTCGCCGGCGTCGAAGCCACGGCCGCGGAGCGCAAGGGCGAGATGACCCTGCGCCGGGCCCTGGTGGCGCTCGCCCGCGGCGACCTCGACCAGACCCGGGCCCTCGGCCAGGCCTCGGGGCACCCGGCGGGCGCGCTCCTCGCCGCCGAGGTGGCCCTCGCGGACGGCGAGCGGGACGAGGCCCGCACGCTCCTCACGACCGCCGGGGCGAGCACCGACGCCCGCGTGGGCGCCACGGCCCGCGGCTACCTGGACCTCCTGGGGGATGCGGATCCCCGTGTCCAGGGTCTGTCGGAAGCGCAGGCCCTCTGGGCCCTGGGCAATCGCCAGGTCGCCGTCCGGTCGGTGGAGGAGCTCGTGAAGTCCCTGCCCGAGGAGTACACCTCCCGCTCCGAACTCCTCCTGCTCTGGGCGGGCCGGGCCGCCGCCGCGGGTACCCCCCAGGTGGCGAGCAACCTCGTCGAGAGCGTGGAGTTCCCTCCCGCGGGCCAGCAGTGGCGCGTGGTGGCCACGCGCGCGATCATCGCCTGTGCCGAGGGGGACGGGGCCCGCTGCGGGTCCCTGCTCGACGGCCTCGCCGACGCCGCGCCGCCCGACGGTCTCGCCGACGCCCGGGCCACCGCCGCGATCCTCCTCGCCGCCAAGGACCCCGAGGCCGCGAAGACCATCGCCGGGGACGCGCCCTCGGCCGCCGTGGCCCGGGCCCTGCTGGCCGCGGGCGACGCCCCCTCGGCCGCCGATCTGCTCGAGGGCGGTCCGCTCGACGCCTTCCTCTCCGCCGGAGGTGGTGGATGAAATCCCTCCTGATCGCTGGAGTCCTCGCCGTCCTCACCGGGACCGCCGAGGCGAAGTCCAAGGAGCCCACGGGCGTGCCCGTCCGGGTGGTCGTCACCGACCTGCAGGACGCTCCCGTCCCCACCGCAGTGATCCGCCACCCCGACGAATCCGATCGGCACCGGGTCAACGCCGTGGACGGATCCTGGGAGGCCTCGATCCTCTACATGCCCGACGGCACCGAGATGTTGTTCACGCCCGGCATGGACCTGAGGCTGGAGGTCTCCGCCCCGGGGTACGTGACCCAGGTCGTCCAGTACAGCGTCCGGAAGCGGAAGAACACGATCGCCGTCCAGCTCGCCCCCCTCGAACTCCAGACCGAGGAGATCGAGGAGCCCGTGATCCAGTTCGGCCGCGACAAGCCGAGGGACGAGGCTTCGGAAGCCCCCGCCAACTGAAGGGAGACCCCGTGCAGGCGCTCCTCCTCACCGCCCTCCTGGCCGCCCCCGCGTCTGCCGCGG
The DNA here is from genome assembly GCA_041309225.1 of Deltaproteobacteria bacterium. Lineage (GTDB taxonomy): Bacteria > Myxococcota_A > UBA796 > UBA796 > JAFGLY01 > JAFGLY01. The sequence continues at coordinate 3,099 of JBFYZZ010000245.1, forward strand.
GCTGGTCCGACCTCGCCGGAGCGTTCCCGCCGCTGCCCTGCCAGGACGGCTGGGCCGGTTGCGTGGTCGACGGCGTGGCCTCGAACGCCGACATGCGGCCCAACGGCCAGGGTGTGCCTCTGCCCTCCGATCTGCGGCTCGACTGGTTCACGCTCGAGGGCACGCAGGCCCTGTCCCCCTTCACGCCCCTGTCCACCTACGCCGATCGGGTGGCCCAGGTGGAGGCGCCGCCGCCCGTCGAGGAGGTCGAGCCTCCCGAGGAGGAGGTGGCCGCGGTCGATCCGGACGCCGGCCGGATCCCGCTGCACGGGAGCAGGGGATCCGGCGCCCCGGCGATGACCACCGGCGGCCGTTCCGCCGCCGCCGGGCCCGCCGCGGCCCCGGCCGCCCCGGCCGTCGCCTCTGCCGGTGGCATGCGCCCCGGCTTCTCCACCACCGGGAACCTCCCCGGGGCCCCGGCCACTCCGGCCCCGCCGGCCGGGGGTCGGACCCCAACCTCCGCCGCGTCCGTGGCGCCCGCGACGGGCGCATCGGCCACCTGCGACGATCTCGTGGCCCTCGAGCCCCAGGCCCTGATGGGCCAGTTGAGCGCCGGCCACCGCAGCTGCCTCGAGGACCGCATCGCCTCCGCCGGACGGCAGACCGAGAAAGACAAGGTGAGCCGCGTCCTGCTCAACGACGCCGAGGCGCGGGGCGACAAGGCCTCGTGGGCCCGCCTCATCAAGCGCCACCTCGAGGAGATCGATCGGTCCGATCCGGACCTCTGCTTCAAGTACGCGATCTACCTCTCGCGCCTCGACGTGGGCCGGGCCTCCGGCGTCATCCGGTGGGCCGACTATGCCCTCGAGAACAAGGCCAGCTGGCAGGGGACCACCTACGTCTCCCGGGTCTTCGCGCTCCTCAAGCTCAAGGCCGAGGCCGCCAACCGCATCTGGCAGGCCGCCGAGGAGGAGTACGTCAAGGATCGCGCCGAGGCGACCGAGGCCAAGGCGACCAGGTACCGGAACACCACCAAGGAGTACGCCCGGGCGTGGCTCGACTACGCCCGCGTGAGCGGCCAGGACACCAAGGCGGCCATGGCGCTCTGCGTCTCCGCAGCGGGCAACCGCCAGTTCTGCGAGGGCGGGTAGGCATGGGGGCCCGCCCGGCGGGCATGGCGCTCTGCCTCCTCCTGTCCGCCTGCGGGGGTGGCGCGCCGGCCACCCACGAGCCCGCCGTGCCCCCCGAGGCCGTGATCCCGGGGGCCCTGATCAGCGGGACGTGGCCCGTGCGCATGGCCGAGACGGAACCGCGGGCGCCCTACGAGGCCCACCCCGGCTGGGCCGCGCTCGTGACCCGCCGCGACTACCCCGGCGCGCTGGCGGCCTTCTCCGGCTCCCCCCCCCTGCCGGCGGGCCAGGCCCGGGTCCACCTGGAGATGTCCGAGGCGCTCCGGCAGGCCGCGGGGCTCGCCGCGCGAGCCACCGTGGTGCTCTGGCGCGACGAGCGCCGCGAGGAGGATCCACCGCAGGTCGACTGCGCGGTGGGCATCTCCGAGATCCTCCTCGGGGAGAGCGCGTCCGCCCGCGGGCACCTCGCCGCCTGCCGCGCGGGCCCGGGGGGGCCGTTCGCGGACACCGCCACCGCCTGGGCCGCCTGGCTGGAGCGCGGGGCTCCCTGGCCGCCCGAGGCCCCCCTGGCGGCCACGCCCGGTGCGACGGAACCGGTCACCCCCGGCGGGCAGCCCACGACCGGCACGCTCCCTCACCACGTCTTCCAGGACCTCGTGGAGGGGCGCGAGGTGCGGATCGGGGATCCGGGCACCCTCCTCAAGCTGGCCCTCTGGCACGAGGCCGCGGCCCGACAGGCGCTCCCCGACGCCGACACCGCCATCTCCCTCCTCCTGGCCCCCTGGAGGCTCCCCGTGGAGCCGGCGGTCCCGGTCACCGAGATCCCGATCCCGATGGAGCTCCTGTTCGGTTCGAGCCTGCTGGCCGCAGGGGACGCCGCCTTCGCGGCAGGCGGGGCGGGCTCCGCTCCGAGCGCCTGGGCCGGCTCGAGCCCGCTCGCCGCCGTGGTGGCGCCCTGCGTGCAGGGCACCACGCTGGCCGTGGAGTGCGCCGTCGACCGCGCCGGTCGGACCTTCGACCAGATCCTCGGCGCCATGCGGATCCGCGGTGGCGGCGAGCAGGGGTTCCACCGTTCCTTCGCCGAGCTGGCACGGGTGGGCGTCCTCCGCTCGGCCGAACGGATGGCCGGCGGGGTGGGTGACGAACGGGCGATGGGCCTGCTCCGTCTCGACGCGGTGGACTTCAGTCTCGGGTCGAGCGCCGAACCCGCCTACCTTCTCTCCGTCGCGGCCTGGAATGCGGGCAACAAGAACGCCTCCCGCGCCGCGGATCTGCTGCACGCCCAGCAAGGGCGGATTCCCGGGGTCGAGGTCGCTCGGCTCCCGCTCGACGCGCTCCAGGTGCGCGTGGGGCGGGAGAGCGCGCCCGGCGTCCCCATGCACTGAGGAGCTGCACCATGGGTCGAAGCCGTGATCTGATGGTCGCCGTCGGCGCCGCCGCCGCGGTCCTCTCGACGGGGGCCACGCTCACCTACTACGAGGGTGCCCTCCCCACGACCCTGAACCCGCTCTACGCGGCCAAGATGGTGGATTTCCGGGCGCAGGAGCTGGTCTTCGACCGGCTCTTCTTCCACGATCCGGTCAACAACGAGCTGGTGAGCCGCGTGGTCAAGGCCAGCGAGGTGGTCGACCTCGGGAAGTCGCTCAAGATCGAGCTCGTCGACGGCGTCAAGTGGCACGACGGCAAGCCGCTCACGGCGGCGGACATCTGCTTCACCGTCCGCGCCCTGCTCGATCCGGGCACGCCCAGCCCCATCGCGGAGGGCTACCGCGACATCCTGACGGGCTGCCGGGAGGACGGGAAGACCACCGCCGTGGTGCAATTCTCGCGGGTGGTGCACAACCCGCAGGAGCGGCTCGGGTTCTCGGTCATGCCCGCGCACCCCTTCTCGGGCAACACGGCCATCAGCCCGGACCTCGAGTTCTCCGCCCGGCCCACCGGGACGGGCGCCATGGCGGGCAGCCGGGGCACGCGGGGCGTCACGTTCACCGGCTTCGCCAATACCCATCACAAGCCGGGCATCGGCCAGATGCAGCTTCAGGAGAGCGGCGACCCGCTCCTCGCCATCAAGGCGCTCATCAACAACTCGGTGCAGGGCATCATCGAGGTCGCTCCCAACTTCCGGGCCGACGTCGCTGCGTCCGACGAGCTCACCCTCAAATCCTACGACCTCCGTTCGTGGTGGTTCATCGCCATCAACACCAGGAAGCCCCCGCTCGACGACAAGCGCGTCCGGCAGGCGCTCAACATCATCCTCGACCGCACCGAGCTTCGGGAGAAGGCCATCGGGGTCAAGCCCGGCGACCGCAACAGCCCCTGCGAGTTCATCTCCGGGCCGTTCGTCCCCACCTCGCCCTACTACAACCAGGCGGTGCTCCCCATCGAGCGCTCCGACCAGACCCAGGCCCAGAACCTGCTCAAGGCGGCGGGCCTGGCCAAGGTGGGCGGGCGCTGGAACTTCAAGGGGCAGCCCCTCTCCTTCCGCATGGGCATGGAGAAGTCGCTCGACAACGAGGCCCCCGACATCCTGTCCTACATCGGCAACCAGTTCGAGGCCGCCGGCTTCGGGTCCACGGTCTACAAGATCCCGCCCGACAAGTGGACCACCGAGGCCGTCACCGGACGCCTCACCGACTACGACCTGCTCGTGGGCAAGTGGTCGTTCGGCCAGGTGGAAGACGTGAACGAGCTGTTCTTCACCCGCAGCCGTGGCAAGGGCACGCGCAACATCTTCAACTACACCAACCCGGAGATCGACCAGCTCCTCGGCCAGTACGACGTCGCCAAGACCGACACGGCCGCGCGGGACGCCTACCACAAGCTCCACAAGCGGCTGTCCGAGGAGTTGCCCTACGTCTTCCTCTGGAAGCTCGACACCAAGAGCGCGTGGCGGACCGAGGTCAAGAGCAACACCATCTCGCCCTACTACTACTTCACGCTCTTCGACGCCTGGCGGTACGAGTCCTAGGTCCATTCGGGAGGTGGCCGCGTGAAGCGCTGGTGGGCCCAGCCCCTCGTCCGAGCCCTGGTGGCGCTGGCGCTGCCGGCGGCGGTGCCCGCGTTGATCACGGCGCTCATCTGGATCCTGCCGGGCGATCCGGCCAGCATCATCTGTCCGCCGGAGATCTGCGGGGGCACCGAGGGGCTGGCGGCCCGCTGGAACCTCGACCAGGGGCCGGTCCACTTCTACCGCTCCTGGGTGACCGGCGCGCTCGCGGGCGACATGGGCAACTCGTGGCGCGTCCTCCAGGGCGTGCCCGTCCGCGATCTCCTCGACGCCGCCGTTCCCAACACGGTGTCGCTCATCCTGCTGGCCACGGTCCCGCTCCTCCTCGCGTCCACCGCAGCCGGGGCCGGGTGGCTGCCCCGGCGCCTGGATCCCGTGTTCCAGGCGGTGGGCCTCGTGCCCGCCGTGGTGCTCGCGCTCGTCGCGGCCGCGGCCGTGCTCCTGAGCTACGGGGCGGAAGCCCACGGAGAGCAGGCCGGCGTGGTGCGCCTCCTCCTCGGCGCCCTGGTGCTCGGCGTGGCCGACGGCGCCCTCTCCGGCGCAGTCACGGGGGTACGGGGCACGGTCGACCGCGAGCGCGACCAGCAGTACGTCCTGGTGGGGCTCCTGCGGGGGGAGGGCGAGCTGTCCAACATGCTCCCCAACGTGGCCGGGTCCCTCGCCGGGCAGCTGCGGGCTCGCCTCCTGCACCTGCTGTCGGGGGCCGTGGTGGTGGAGGCCGTGCTGCGCATCGACGGCCTCGGCGACCTGCTCTGGCGCGCCACCATCCTCCAGGACTTCGGCCTCGTGCTGGCGGCCGCCACCGGCTTCGCCCTGGTGTCGGCCGCCCTCCTGTTGATCCAGGCCGTCCTGGAGGTGGCCGTGGCCTGGCACATGCGGCGTTCGCCGGCGGTGCCGGCGGAGGCGCCGTCGTGATCCCCCGCTGGGCGGGCCTCGCGGTGGCCGTCGGCTGCCTCGCGGTGCTGGCCCTGGGCGCGCTCTTCGCACCCGACAAGGTGTCCGAGGGCGACCCGGCCCGCGCCTGGCAGGGTCTGCTGGGCATGCCGCCCTTCGGGGCCGACGACCGGGGACGCCCCCTCCTCGAGGTGGCCCTCCAGGGAGCCCGCGTGGTGGCGGTCCCGGCGGTCGTCGCCGGCCTCGTCGTGACCGTCCTGGGCGTGGTCGGGGGCCTCGTGCGCTGCGTGGGGAGCGAGCGGGTGGAGGCCGTCGTGGCCACCATCCGCGAGATCGTCGGCGCCCTCCCCAGGATGGTGGTCGTCCTCGTGGTGGCGCTCGTCATGCCGCTCGACTGGCGGGGGCTGGGCGCGCTGGCGGTGGTGTGGGCCCTCCTGGCCGCACCCGGCGCCATGGACGAGGCCGCGGCCGTGGCCGGCCGCCTGGGCGGCGCCCGGTTCGTGGAGGCCCTCCGAGCGCACGGGTTCTCGCGCGCCCGCATCTACCTCCTGCACGTCGTGGGCCTCAACCTGAGGCCCGTGGTCGTGCGCCAGGGCGCCGAGACCCTCATGCAGGTGGTGTTCCTCGAGATTGCGCTCTCGTACCTCGCGCTCGACGCGATGCAGCCGTCCTTCACGCACGCGGACGCCACCCGGTCCTGGGCCGACCTCCTCTACCTGGGCTACTCGAGCCTCGTCCTCGACGTGCCCTCCCTGCATGCCCTCCTCCTCGGCCTGGTCCTGGTGGGCGTCACCGCGCTCGTCTCGGTCTCCCTCTCCACGGCCGCGAGGGCTCGTTGATGGCGCACGAGCGCCTCGTCGAGCTGCGCGGGCTGACCGTGCGCACCCGCTCGCGCACGCTGGTCTCGGGCGTCGACGTGGACGTGGACGCGGGCCGGGTCACCGCGCTGGTGGGGCCCTCCGGGGTGGGCAAGTCGCTGACGGCCCGCTGCATCATGGGCCTGGTGGACGTGGTCCCTGGGCTGGCGGCCGGGTCCCTCCGGTACCCCGGGCTGGGCGATGCCCGCGACTGGTACGAGCCTCACGTCGGCGGCGGCCGGCGCGCGATGCGGCGCCTCGCCCGGGAGACCGCGCACCTGCGCGGCTCCTACCTCACGTATTCGCCCCAGGTGGCCGCGAGCGCCCTCAACCCGGGCCGCACCATCGGGCGTCAGGTGTCCCTGGCCCTGGCCCGCCGTGCCCGGCCCCCCGACGATCCGGCGGCCGAGGTGCGGGACCTCCTGGCCGAGGTCGGGCTGGCGACGCGCACCACCGCGTCCCTGCCCCAGGAGCTGTCCGGAGGCCAGTGCCAGCGGGCCGCACTCGCCGTGGCCATCGCGCCGCAGCCCCGGGTGGTGGTGGCCGATGAGCCCGAGACGGGCCTCGACCCGGTGCTGCGCCGCGGCATCGTCGAACTGCTCGTCCGCGTCTGCCGCGACCACGACTGCGGCCTGCTGCTCATCTCCCACCACGAGGACACGGTCCGGCGGATCGCCGACGTCGAGGTCCGCTTCTCCCCGCCCCAGGAGATCGCGGCATGAGCGCTCCCGCCCCCGCGGTGCCCGTGGTCCGGGTCCAGGGCCTCCGCAAGACCTTCCTCCTGGGCGGTCCGTGGCCCTGGAGCCCCACGCGCGAGGTCACGGCCCTGAAGGGCGTGGACCTGGAGGTGCACGCGGGGCAGGTGCTGGCGGTGGTGGGCCAGTCCGGCTCGGGCAAGACCACGCTCTCCCGCATCGTGCTGGGCCTCGAGGAGCCTTCGTCGGGAGGGGTGTGGCTGGACGGGCAGCGCTGGGACGGCCTGTCGGAGTCCGAGCGCCAGCCCCACCGCGTGCGGTTCCAGTACGTCCCGCAGGACGCCATGTCCGCCCTGGATCCCCAGCAGACGGCGATCGAGCACGTGGTCGAGACCCTGAGGGTCCTCGGCGGGCGCTCCCGGGGGCAGGCCCGCCGGGATGCGGACGCCCTGCTCGGACGCCTGGGCCTCGGTGCACGGCGCGACGCCCTCCCCCGCCAGATGTCGGGCGGGGAGCAGCGCCGCGTCACGCTCGCCCGCGTCCTCGCCCTCGACCCGCACCTCGTGGTGGCGGACGAGCCCACGAGCGGGCTCGATCCCAAGCGGCGGGAAGAGGTGCTCGCCGACCTCGTGGGCAACCTCCCGAAGGGCGCCGCGTGCCTCCTGGTGACGCACGACATGGCGACCACCCGGGCCTGGTGCACCCACGCGGTGGTCATGCTCGACGGCTGGGTGATCGAGTCGTTCGATCCCCGTTCCACGGAGCCGGTGCATCCCTACAGCCGTCTCCTGTTCGATCCCTGGTCGGCCCCGCTGCCCACCGGCACGCTGGCTGCCGAGGGGTGTCCGTTCCATCCCGACTGTCCCCTGGCCACGGACCCGTGCCGCATCGAGATGCCCGCCCTCGTTCCCGGGGAGGGGCACCGCGTCGCGTGCCACGCCGTCCATGCCCGGCCAGAAGGGGCCCCCTGACCCCGCGCCCCTGGAGGTGCCCATGTTCCACCCCCTGCTCCTCACCCCGATCGCCGTCGGCATGGCCCTGGCGGCGGAGGCCCGGGCCGGAACGCTCGAGGAAGGCGAGCACGTGCGACTCTCGGAGGAGATGCGCCGCTTCGCCAAGCGCAACGCGTGGAAGGGCGTGGAGGCCGCCTACGCCGAGATGCTGGCGCTCGAGGCGAAGGGCGTCGCGCTCACCTTCGACGACCACTACCTCGCGGCCCAGGCGGCCCGCGGGCTGGGGGACATCAACGCCGTCCACGAGCGCCTCTCCCGGGCCGCGAGGCTGGAGGCGACCGAGGAGGTCACCGGCTGGCTGTCCGAGCTCGACGCCACGTACGGGACGGTCGACCTCAGGAACCGCCGGAAGGCGGCCGCGACCCTCGTCCCGGCGCAGATGCCCTTCGCCCCGGACCAGCGGGCCTCCATCGAGGCCGCCGCCCAGGCGGTTGCCTCGAGCGGGCGGTACGAGGGGCTCCTCCCGGCCGGCGAGTACACGTTCGGCGGCCAGGCGGTGTCCGTGAAGCCCGGATCCGTCGCCCCGGCCGTGGCGCTCGTGGACGAGAAGGCACCACGGGAGCCGGTCGGGATCGCCTGGCTCGGCCCCCGGTTCTCCCTGGGGCCCGCGTTCACCTCGGCGGGGGATCCCTCCGAGGTGTCCTGGGACCCCGACACCTTCCAACCGCCCGGGTGGACCGGGATGGGCGGCCGTGCGGGCGTGGGGCTCGACGTGGGTTTCGGCCGCCACCTGGGCGTGATGGCCGAGGTGGGCTGGCACGGCGGGTTCGGCGCGGCCCTCTCGGCCGCCGACACCGCAGGCGTCAGCACTGCACTCGGCGAGCCCTACGACGTCCGGGGCTCGTCCCTCAACGCGGGGTACGGCTTCCTGGGGTTGGGCCTGCGCTTCGGCGCCTGGTGGCTCGACGCCGGCCCGCTCTGGACCGTGGGGAGCGCGTACACGTCCGAGGTGGTGGACGAGAGCGACGGCGCGGCCTGCATCGACTGCGTGGTGGGGGCGCGTGGCACCGTGATGGCGCCCGGCGTGACGGCCGGCGTGTCCCGGGCGCTGACCCGCGTCGGCTCGCTCGAGGGTGCCCTCTCCCTCAACGTCGGCGGCCAGAACGACGGTTCCCGCATGTACACCTGGGGGCAGCTCGCATTCACGCTGGCCCCCGGATCCCGGAGGAGCAACCGATGATCGCCACGTCCTTCCTGCTGCCCTTCCTCCTGGCCGCCCAGGCCGGACAGGTCCAGGTCCAGCACGACGGCCACGCCTACAATCCCCACTGGTCCCCCGACGGCAAGTGGCTCGCCTTCGAGGTGAACCAGTACGGCGACGCCGTGGATCTCTACGTGGTGAAGGTCGTCTCGGGGAACACGGGGATCCCCCAGAAGGTGGTGATCCCCGGCGTCTCGTCGTCCTTCTCCAGTCGCGGCTCCGTGGTGGCCGCCCCGGTCTGGCATCCCCAGGGGAACGTCATCTTCGAGGGATCCAACTCGGGCGGGACCCAGCGCCTCTACTACTGGACGCCCGGGGGCCAGGCCGCAGCCGAACTGCTCACGCTGGCCCAGGTGAAGGGGGACCTCACCTGGCCCACGCTCTCGGCCGACGGGATGCGGCTGGCGTTCGTGTCCGACTCGGCCGGCAACGGCGACCTGTTCCTCTGGTCCCAGCAGACCAACCAGGTCGAGAGCACGTTCACCAGCCCCTTCGCCGAGGCGTCGCCCCGGTTCTCGCCGGATCGCACGATGCTGGCCTTCACGCGCAAGAACAAGGGCACCGAGGACCTCTTCCTCTGGCTGGGCCCGGGCAGCGAGCCCACCATGCTGCGGGGTGGGAACGGCGATCAGACCCGACCGGTCTGGTCGGGCGAGGAGATCGTCTACTTCTCGGACGAGCGCGGCGAGATGCACTGGGACATCGTCGTCACCGACAAGGCCGGTTCCGAGCGCCGCATCCTGGCGCGCGAGGTGCGCCTGCCCATGCGCGCGGTGCCGGCCCTCACGCCCGACGGCCGGGCCGTGGTGTACACCATGTCCGATCCGGAGCGGGCCGATCGGCTCATGATCACCACCCTCGACGGCGCCCGGACGGTCGAGATCCCCACCGGTCTCGTGGCGTGCGGGGAGCCCGACCTCGTGGACATCGGCGGTCGCGTGTTCGTCGCCTTCACGGCGCTCCCCAACGCGGCCAGCGACTTCCGCCAGCTCCACATCCTGGAGGTCACGGGCCGGCTGCCCTGACCTCCCCGCCGTACCGGACCGGGGCGCGGGGGCGGGGGGGCCCCGACGCCGCGGCTCGGGCGTGCCTGTGGGCTACCGCCAGGCGCCGCCGACGCCGATGGTGAACGGCTGGACGACGTCCCAGATCTTCACCTTCTCCTCGGTGCCGGACACCGGGAGGCCCAGCCAGCGGTGCTCGGTCCCGATGCCGGCGAAGGCGTACATGGACTCCATGAACTCGTACCCGACCTGCGTGCGGAACGCGAACATGCCGGAGACCGGGAGGAGGAAGGAGCCGGTGAGGTCCGCCTCCCACCACCAGGGGCCCTTCTCGAGCCCCAGCCCGCCGCCGGCCCTGAGGCCGGTGAGGGTGCGGCGATCGATCTCGGCCGACACGCGGGAGGTGTCGGTATAGCGGAACTGGAGCGCGGCGAGGTTGTGGAGCCCCGCGAGGCCGAATCCGTACAGGCCGTTCTCCCCGAAGGGGAAGTACCTGCGGCCGCCCAGGCGGACCTCCCAGGTGGTGGTGGCGAGGTCGGTGCCGCCCAGGTTCACCTTCTCGCTGGAGAGCGTGAGGTCGCCGTCCACGGCGTACCCGGTGCCACCCAGGCGGTACGTGCCGAAGGCCATCAGGGTGGGTGCCCCGCCGAAGTCGAAGCGGAACAGGTTCCCGTTGAGGAACGAGACCCGGGCGGGGATCTCGACGTCCTCCTCGGAGGTGGCCTCCGCGAGGTAGTCGTGGCCCAGCGCGGCGAGCCCCGCCTGCAGGCGGTAGCGGACCGTGCCGGTGGGCAGGGGACGGCGCACCCGGGCCGGCCTGGCCTTGGCGGACGCCTCGCCGGGTTCGGCATCGACGGGTGCCAGCGCAGCCTGACCCCCTCCCGATGGTGCGGCACCGCCCGCGGTGGCGGGGGCGCCGGGCGCCCCGGGCGCGGCACCCATGCCGGTCAGGGTCTGGGCGAAGGTGGGCAGCGTGACGGCCTTGGCCACGGGGCCGACCGCCACGGTGATGTCGATGGGGCCGTCTTTCCCGGCGGGGAGCTGGACGGGCAGGTTGTAGGAGCCGTCCTTGTTGTCGGTGATGGCCCCCACCGCGCCCACCGAGGCCGTGACCTTGGGCTTCAGGCCCGTGAGCGGCGAGCCGCCGGCGTCGGAGACCGTGAGGGACACGAGGATGGCTGCCCCCGGGGTGGTGTAGGGGGGGATGGTGGACACGGTGAGGGTGGCCGGGGGCCCCTGCACGATGGCGCCGCCCGCGCGGGGGATCACGAGGGTGGCCACCGCCGAGCGCCACAGGCCCAGGGCCTCGAGCCGCTCGGCCTCGCCGCCCGCCTCGAGGGTGGGCGGGGTGGTGCCGGCCACGAGCAGGTAGAGCGGGGTCTCGGCCACGAGGCCGGCCGCCGTGGCGCGGACGCAGACGAGGCCCGTCCGGGTGCCGACCACGAGATCGGCCTGGGCGAGGCCCTGGCGATCGGTGGTGACGCTGGGCGGGAGGACGCCGTCGCCCCGGGGCACGGAGAGCGTGACGTCCACGCCCTGGACGGGCAGGCCGTAGCGATCGACCGCCACCACCGTGACCGGCACCTTGGAGATGCCGTCGGCCGGGGCGAACGGGCGCTGGGTCCAGACCAGCAGGCGGTACGGGTAGAGCCCCGACGCCGCGAGGGGGGGCGCGCCGAGGACCATGACCTTGGCGGCCTTGGGATCGAGCTTGAAGGTGCCGGTGTAGGTGCCGTCGCCGTTGTCGATCATGGTCTTGACGAGCGTGGCGCCCTTGACCGTGAGGTTGGGGGGGTTCCCGATGACCGCGGTGCCCGCGGCGTCGCGGACCTTCGCGACGATTCGGACGTCCCGGGCGGTCTTGGGGAGCTCGGCGGGGTCCGCGGCGAGGTCGAGCCGGGGCATGGAGGGCACGAACTGGACCGCGGAGCTGGCGGAGAACCCCTCCAGGGTGGCCGTGAGCGTGGCTTGCGTGGGGGTGGAGGGCGGAACCCAGGTGGCGGCGAACACGCCGGCCTCGGTCGAGGCGCTGACGGCCGAGAGCTGCCCTGCGGAGACCTGGAGCTCAGGGATGGGGGCGCGCGCCGGGGCGCCGGTAGGGTCGGTGACGAGCACCCGGACGGGGAGGGAGAAGTGCGTGGGATCCGCGGGCACCACGGCAGGCAGGGGCACGATCGCCACGCGCGCGTAGGGGGTGCGGGGCAGGTCCACGGTGAGGTCGGTGCGTTTTCCGAGCGGAGTCACCGCCTGGACACGGCCGATGGTGGTGACGTTGTCGAGTTCCACCTCGAAGGCCACGGTGCCGGCGGGCGAGGCCGTCTGGGGGCCGTAGGAGCGGGTGCCGATCTGGAGGACGGTGGTGGCATCGGCCGGTACCTGGACCGAGACCGACTGCCTGGCGCGGATGGGCAGGACACCCCAGCCGTAAATGGTGTCGGGCGCCGTGGCGTCGACCACGGTGACGATGACCGTGCGGGGACCCTGGAGGTCGGCGGGCGGGGTGTAGCGGGCCACCCAGGAGCCGTCGCCCTTGGGCATGGGCGTGTCGAACGTGCCCGCGGAGGCCGCGAACAGGAACCGCCGCCCCTCGGCGCCCTGGGTGGTGGACGTGGTGGGCGTGACCTTGACCAGGGCGGTGTCGGAGCCCGCCAGGACCGAGGGCGGATCGAAGGTGATCTTGAGCGCGCCCTCGTAGGGGGGCACGAGGTCGAGCGAGAAGGTCTCGTCGAGCAGGATGCCGCCGCGGCGCTGGAGCGTCACGGTGACGACCCCGGGGGTGGTGACCCGGGGGGGGATGAAGGTGAAGAAGAAGAGGCCCGGCCCGGTGGTCACGAGCTCGCTGGCCCGGCCCTCGATCGGCCTGACCTTGAACTTTTCGCCGGGCATCATGTCCGGGATCCACAGCCGGACGGTGGACGCCGTGCGGCCATCACCGAGGATCGGGCCGGACGGCACGACCACCACCTCGGCGAGGGCGGTGGGGCTGGCGAGGACAGCGACGATCAAGGAGAGGACGAGGAAGACGATGCGCTTCACGGCTGACCCCTGTCTGGAGGCGGGCAATGTACCTTGCCCGGCCGCGTGCCACCGCAAGCCGTCCCCATTTTGACGGCCCCCTGACACCCGGACTGACCAGAAAGTAAGGATGAAAGGGAAGTTCAGGAAGGTGATGTCGATGTGGGATCCGGCCGGGACCGCGCCAGGATCTGGCCGATGGAGAGCCCTTCCCGCCACAGAGCGACGAGTCCCAGGCTGGTGACCGGCAGGAAGGAGATGCCCCAGAACACCAGGGCAAAGCCCTTGGCGGGGGCGGTGTCGAGGCCCCACAGCACGAGCGTCTTCTCGATGGCCACGTGGAAGACCCCCACGAACCCGGGCGCCTGGGGCAGGACCACCGTGAGCGCGATGGCCACGGCGGTGAACGCCGCCGCGCCGAGCGGCAGGTCGATACGGAAGGCTGCCAGCAGGATCTCGATCGAGAGCACCCCGTTCATCCAGAGCGCCAGCGTGCACAGGAGCGCGAGGAGGGCGTCACGCGGCCGGGAGAGCGCGGTCATCCCGTCCACGAGGCCGTCCAGAACGCGGAGCACCGGGCGGCTCAGGCGGGAGGGCAGGAGGCGCGTGCCGGCCGCCAGCCAGCGGTGGAGCCGGTCGCGCCGGCGGGAGCCGAAGGCCAGGATCCCGAGTCCGACCACGCCCGCGCCGCCCATGAGCGTGCCGTAGCGCCGGAGGTTCCGCACGAGGACACCCTCGGGCCCCTCGGCCGCCGGGAGCACCGCCAGCATGAGGAGAAACACCGAGAGCAGGCCCACGAGGTCGAACATACGCTCGACCACCGTGGTGGCGACGGTGGCGGCCAGCGGCGCGCCCGTGCGCCGGACGGCCACCAGCGGCCGGGCCACCTCGCCCGCGCGCGCCGGGAGGAGCGTGTTCACCGCGGCGCCGATCACGGTGGCCGAGAAGAGGGCCCCCACCCGGGCCCCGGGGTGCACCGGCCGGAGCAGGATCCGCCAGCGGATCGCGCGCAACACGAACTCGAGAAGGAGCACGGACGCTGCGAGCACCACGTACCCGATCCGGAGCCCGGACAGGGCCCCGAGCAAGGCGTGCCACTCGGTGGTGGCGACGAACCACGCCAGGAGGCCCAGGCCGAGCACGAGGCCCAGGACGACGCGGAGGCGGGCCGGGCTCAGGGACCTACCGGTCGAAGGCGGCCCGGACCAGCACGCGGGTCTCGTCCTTGGAGAGGGGGCATTCTCCATGGAACTCGAAAGCCCAATCCTGGTTCCCGAGGCACCGGTGGAGGGCGTGATCTCGGGTGCGGCCGAGGCGGGCGAGCAGCGAGGCCCGGATGTGGACGTCGTCCTCGTGCATGGCGAGGCGGCGCTCGGCGTTGCGATCCAGCACGGCGTCGGGGATGCGGGCCTCCATCCAGTCGAACGGCAGGCCGGCGGCCGGCGTGGGACAGCGCTCCGATCTTCTCGTGGCCTTCCGCATGGACGCACCTCGGACCCGGAATCCTGTCCCGCGCGGGGCCGCGTGTCAATCCGGCCGTGGCGGGAGTTGCTCCCCGCCCTCTGGCGCCTGGCGAGGGAAGCGGCGTGGCGAGGGAGGGGCGATCCGGGCTCGGGACGATCCGGGCGGGGTAGGATGGAATGCGGAGGTGCCCCGTGCGCGCTCGTGCCCCCCTGGCCGCCGTGCTCCTGGCGGCCGCCGCAGGCTGTCGCGAGACCCGCTGCACGTGCGACACCGACGGCACCACCTGGTACGCCGATGTCGATGCCGACGGGTACGGCAACGACGCCTCCACCCGCGTGTCCTGCACGTGGCCGCCCGGAACCGTGCCGTGGGGCGGCGACTGCGACGACCGGGATCCCACGATCCACCCGAACGCCTGGGATCGCTGCGACGGCACGGACCAGGACTGCGACGGCGAGGTGGACGAGGACGCCGCGACCGGGACCTGGTGGGCCGACGCCGACGCCGACGGGTACGGGGACCCCGAAGCCCCGATCGAGGCCTGCGCCCCGCCGGAGGGCAGCAGCGACCGCGCCGACGACTGTGCCGACGACGACCCCGACGCCCATCCCGGCGCCCTGGAGACGTGCGACGGCACCGACGAGGACTGCGACGGCGAGGTGGACGAGGTGGAACCCTTCTCCTGGGAGGATGTCGACGGGGACGGGTGGGGCGCCGACGACATGCGCGCCACCGCGTGCGACTGGCCCGAAGGCCCGCCGGAGGGCTGGGTGGATCGGGGCGGGGACTGCGACGACGCGGATCCTCTCGTCCACCCCGGCGCCGACGATGCGCCCGACGACGGAGTGGACGACGACTGCGACGGGTTCGCCGACGACCTGCCCCTGGACCTCGCCGACCGGGTGTGGGTGGGCTGGTGGAACGGGGAGGCCTCGGGCACGGCGCTGGCCGCCTGCGACCTCGACGGCGACGGGATTGCGGACCTTCTCCTGGGCGCCCCCCGCCAGGCGACCGGGGGCAGCGAGGGCGGGAGCGCCTACGTCCTGCTCGGCGGGCCGGGCGGGCCGGCCTCGGGCGTCCCCCACCTGTTCCACGCGGACGTGCGCCTCTTCGGGGCCGAGGCCGCGCGCGCGGGGAGCGCGGTCGCCTGCCTTCCGGACCAGGACGGCGACGGAGCCGACGAGGCCGTCGTGGGGGCGCCGGGTGCCGACGGTGCCTGGGTCGTCCCCGGGAGCTCGGCCTGGATCCCCGGCGAGGGGCCGGATCTCGCCGTGGCGCTCGCCGAGGCGGGCGCCCGGCTCGCCGGTGACGGCCGCGAGGCGGGACGGGCGCTGGCTGCGCCCGGCGACGTGGACGGGGACCACCGCGCCGACCTGCTCGTGGGCGATCCCACGGCGGACGGCGGACGGGCCTTCCTCCTGTCCGGCCGAGCGGCGTGGAGCGATCTCGCGCTCGAGGGCGCGGTCGCCGTGGTCACCGGTGGTGCTGACGGTGACGCGCTCGGCGCCGCCCTGGCTGGGGGCGACCTCGACGGCGACGGTCTGGCGGACCTCGCGCTCGGCGCTCCGGAGATCGGGGATGGTGCGGGATCGGTGTGTCTCTTCCTGGGCCCGGTCGCGGGCGCCCTCGCCGCGGAGGACGCGGACGCGACCTGGACGGGGGTCGCAGGCGACCGGGCCGGGGCCGGGCTCGCCCCCGCGGAGGATCTCGACGGTGACGGCCTCGGCGACCTCCTCGTCGGGCTGCCCGGGGCGGGGGACGGAGCAGGCCGCGTCGCGGTCCTCTCGGGCGGGACGGCGCTCGAGGGTGGAGACCTCGTGGCCGCGCCCGGCGGGATCGCGGGGGAGGCCCCGGGCGACGCGGCCGCGGTCGCCGCCTGCCCGGGGGACGCCGATGGGGACGGCCGCGGCGACGTGCTGGTGGGCGGACCGGGCGCCGGGGAGGGCGAGGGGGCCGTTTGGCTCGTCCTGGCGCCGCTGGACGGCAAGCGGGGGCTCGGCGACGCCGATCGGAAGTGGTTCGGCGAGGAGGGTGGGCTGGGCACGGCGGTCGCCGGCGGGGATCTCGACGGCGACGGCGCACCGGATCTCGCCTTCGCGGCGCCCGGTGCCTCCGACCTCTACGTGCAGGCGGGGATCACCTGGCTCTTCCTGGGGCCCTGGTAGGCCCCTCTGGCCGGCCCGCCCGTCAGGGCGCAGGAGGCGGGGTCGTCTGGACCGCGTCGAAGGCCTTCTGGGCCTCGTCCACGGCCTCCTGGAAGGGGGTCACGTCGAGGTCGCCGCCGAACTTCTTCACGGTCATGGCCTTCTGGTACTCGAGGCGGGTCCGTGCGAGGTCCAGTTCGGCCTCCAGGGCCCCGAGGCCGAGGCGGGCCTCCCGGACGTCGGCCTCGGCCGCCTCCCGGGCGGCCTTCGCCTGGTCCACGCCGGCCTTGGCCACGTCGACGCTGTCGGCAGCCTCGGCCTTGTCGCTGCGCTTCTGGTGGCGGGCCTGTTTGAGGGCCCTCTTGGCGTCCCGCCGCGCCTCCTTCGCGTCGTGCCGGTTCTCCTTGGCCTCGCGCAGGCTGGCCTTGGTGTCCCTCTTGGCGTCCTTGGCCCGGTCCTTCGCCGCGTCGTCGTCCGTGGCGCGGGCCAGCTTCAGGTCGGCCTTCGCGGACTTGTAGTGGGCCTTCGCGGCGTCCACCGCCGCCTTCGCGGCGTCCACGTTGGCGCGGGAGACCTCCAGGACCTGCCTGGCGTCGTCGACCCGGACCCGGGCCCGGTCCTTGGTCTCCCCGCGCGCGTCACGAGCGTCGCGGACATCGTCCTTGGCGTCGCCGATGTCGTCCTTGAGGCGATCCCGGCGATCCTCCGCGGCGTCGACGGCCGTCCGGGCCGAGACGAGGCGGGCCTCGAGGGCGGTGACCGCCTCCTGGGCCGCGGCGAAGGTGGCCGTGGCCTCGGGCGGGAGCCTGGCGAGGTCGGCCTCGGAGACACGACGGGCGCCGGCGAGGGCCGAGCCCGTCACGAGGAGCGCGATGAACAGGAGGGGATGCATGGGGACCTCCAGGGTGGTGAGTGGACCATATCCAGGAATCGGATCCGGGCAAAAACCTGGAGCGGGATTCCGCTCCGAGTGATAGTCCACCCTTGCGGTGCGGCGGTTCCACGACCTCCGGAGGTCTCCTGGTCCACCCCCCTGGCATGGTCCCCATCCTGGCCGGTGCGCTGGCCGCGTGCTCGCCGACACCGGCTCCGCACGACAGCACCCCCACCGACACCGGCGCCGGGGACACCGCGCCCCCGATCGCGTACGCATCCTGGTCCGGCACCGAGGTGTTCGAGTACGGGCTGTTCCCGGAGCCCGGCCTCCGGACGTGTCTGCTGCGCTTCGTGACCACGGGCACGCCGAGCGAGGCCTGCCCGGCCTGCGTGTTCGCCTTCGAGGTGGCGCGCTCCTTCCAGCCCGA
Organism: Deltaproteobacteria bacterium; assembly: GCA_041309225.1. GTDB lineage: Bacteria > Myxococcota_A > UBA796 > UBA796 > JAFGLY01 > JAFGLY01. The sequence goes on from JBFYZZ010000245.1 coordinate 20,806, forward strand.
GAGCTCGCTCGACGACGGCACCTGCGCGATCCTCGCCGTCGACGACGCTTGGACCTACGGATACTTCGCCGACCTCGACGGCGCGCCGACGGTGGCCCGGCTCGAGGGCGACGCATGGGTTCCGTGGGGTCGCGCCGACCTCGATCGGGACACCGGCGTCCTCACCTACGAGAACGGGGTCTTCGACGAGCCGTTGAGCGGCTCGAGCGAAGGCTGGTACTCCACCTGGGGCTGGCGCGGCGAGGCCCGGCTGGATCCGGCCTCGGCCCGCCACAGGTCGGGCGCGAGGGGCGCGGCCCGCTGAGGCGACCCGGGTCGCCACGCCGGGCGTTCCGTCGCGGTCGGTTGCCCCGAGGGGTCGGATCGGATAGGGAAAACAGGTTCCATCCTTCCTGGCCGGCTCGTCCCACCATGGGCGCGGGCCGGCCGCTGTTCGCTGCATCTGCGGGCCGACACGGAGCCGTGATGTCCAACCCGACGCCCAAGCCGACCATTACCGTCCTCGTGCGGGAGGCCGCCCGGAGCGAGACCGCCTTCCTGGCCACCCTCAACGAGATCCTCCTCGACGAGGAGCCCGGCCGCCTCGAGGAGTTCTTCACGAAGCTCAACATCCCCCGGTCCAGCCGCACCGACGACACGCTCTCCGGCGATTCGGGCACCAGCGAGGCCGGCCTCACCGTGACCACGTTCGAGCAGGAGGTGCGGGTCACGGAGGGCATCCAGAAGTTCCTCGACCGGCACGTCCGCAAGCTCAAGTG